>JAMPXZ010000003.1 GCA_023700925.1 Oligoflexia bacterium
CGGTTCGCGCCCGGGTCATCGTCAAGTCCGAGGGCGTCTGGGCTGCCGACGGACTGCTTCAGGCGTTGGCTCGTCATCCCCTGGCCGAGCTCAATGATCAGCGGATCACGGTCCGCTCCCGCGTCAAGGACGGGCAGCAGGTGAAACCGGGACAGGCAATTTGCGAATGGCTCGGGCCCGCCCAGGCCATCCTGGCTTTCGAGCGTCCCTTCCTGAATCTCGCCTCCTATGCCGGCGGGATCGCGACGCTTACGCGCCGGTTCGTCGAGCTAGTGCGCGAGGCCTGTCCGGAACGCACTCCGCGCGTGACCTCGACTCGCAAGACCCTGCCGGGGTATCGCGATATCGCGATTCGCGCGGTGCAGGCGGGCGGAGGGTTCAGCCATCGCATCAGCTTGTCCGGCGGCGTCCTCATCAAGGAAAACCATATCGCCGCGGCCGGCGGGATCGCGCGGGCCATCGAGGGCGCGCGAGCGGTGGCGCCCCATGGCCTCAAAGTCGAAATCGAGGTGCGCGACGAAAAAGAGCTCTCCCAGGCGCTCAAGGCCGGCGCCGATATCGTGATGCTCGACAACTTCACTCCCGAGGAGGTTCGCGCGGCGCTTCGCCTCGTACAGCGATCCTCGCGCCCGCCTCTCATCGAGGTTTCCGGCGGTCTGACTCTTGAGACGATCGCCCGCTACGCGATCCCGGGCGTGGATGTCCTGTCCGTGGGCTCGCTCACGCACTCGGCGAAGGCGCTCGACCTGTCGCTTCTCCTCGGCAGCGCGCTGAAGGGCTAGCAGGGTGATGCGCGCGCCCGGCCCGAACGTCGTCGTTGAGGCCTGCGGATCGACGAATGATCTGGCGCGCGAGCTGGGCCTGGGCGGGCACCCGCACGGAACCTGGGTCTCCGCGCGGCGTCAGAGCGAGGGACGCGGACGCCTCGGGCGCGCCTGGGAATCGCACGAAGGCAATCTGTTTCTTTCCCTGGTGTTCCGTTCGAGCGAGAGGCGCCACTGGAGCTGGATCCCGCTCGCCGCCGCCGTCGGAGTCGCCGAGACGCTGGAGGCCATCGATCCCCGATATTCCGCGCGGGTAAAATGGCCGAACGATCTTTGCTTTTTCGCCGGCACCGGGCTCGCAAAGCTGGGAGGAATTCTCTGCGAGGCGGTCGGCACCGGTGAGCGCGCCTTTGTCATCGTCGGCATCGGTCTCAACTGCGTGAGCGCTCCGAAAGGACTGAGTGTGCCAGCCGTGTCGCTGACGGAGCTGCGACTCGCGGGGAGTGCGGCCGCCGGAGCGGTGCTGGCGGACGAGGTGAGGGGACCGCTGGTCGAGGGTCTTCATCGTGTTTTCGCCGAGCTCATCGCGCGGGGTCCGGCTGGGATCCGGGCCCGTTACGAGCGCCGGGCGATCTTCGTAGCTGGCACCGAGATCGAGTGGGGGGAGTCCGCACAGGCCGGGATCGTGAAAGGGCTCGGCGAGGCGGGCGAGCTGCTCGTCGAGGTTCCGCAGCGCGCGGGTGAGCTCGTCAGGCTTTTTTCCGAGGAAATCAGGGCCGTTCGGAGAGCATCCGGCGGATCTCTTCCTTGAGCAGCTTTTCGGCGAGCTCGGGAAGCATCTTCTGAATCTCGTTGCGGACCATCGCTTCGATGTCCTGGTTCGCGGGCGGCGCGGCGGGGCGGAGCGGAGTCGTGGCCGCTCTCATCGGGGGCGGCGCCGGAGCGATCGGAGGCGGCAGCTCGGCCGGCTCTTCAGGAGCTGCGTGATAAGCAGCCGCGGCGGGAGTGGGATTCTCGAGGGAGAAGTTCGAGGTGTCGGGCGTGAGCATCGCCGGAGGCGGCTTGAGCGATGGCTCCTGGACGCTCCATTCGAAGTCATCCAGGCCGGACATCCGGATCGTCGATTCGGTGAGCTGGCGAATGTCCGAATCGGGCGAGGTCTGCACCACGGGATCGTCCACGGAGGTGGGAGGCGTGAACGCGGGCTCGGCGAGCATATGATCGTCCGCCGCGGAAAAGACCGTCGCCGAAATTTTCGGTTCCTTGGTCGGCGCGGACGAGAGGAAATTCGGGCGGCTGATCGGCGCCGTGCGTTCACTCTTGAGCGCCTGCTGCTGTGACTCGATCTGGGAGAAGACCTTCGTCAGGACGTCGCGAAGATGCGCGGGATCGAAAGGCTTCGTAAGGCGGCCGTGAAACTCGACCTCCGTGACCTGGTCTTCATCGACCTTTTCGAACGCGCTGGACATGAGCACGAAGCGAACGTCCTGAAGATCGGGATGGTCGTTGGCTTCGCGTTTCAGCTCGAAAGCGGTTTTGCCGGGAAGGGAGACATCCACGAGAACAACATCCGGCTGAAAAAGCAGGATTTGCTGTATGGCGTCATTGCCGTCGGAGACCGCCTGAATCTCGTAGCCCTCGTTGGAGAGCGCGAGTCGAATAACTTTCTGGATAGTCAGGCTATCGTCCGCTACCAGGAGCTTTTTGCCAGCCATAAGATAAAGTCAAGTGTGTCATTTCCTTCTCGGCCTGTAAAGCTGGTGTGCAAAACACCGGTAATTTTTATGTCCATAAATCGAGATCTTGCGTGGCCGAGGATTTTGCGCGCCGGACCGATGAGAGCCATTGCCGGCTGCGAGGATTTTTTCCATCGAGTTCGTGAATTCGGGTATACTGAAAATGCCTCAAGGGTCGGTGAAAATATAGTTGGACCCTACAGTCAATGGCCCAGGGGGCTGTCCCTGGCGGTGGTGAGCATGCCTGGCTCGACCAGGAAGCCTAAAGCCGCTATACGGCGCCCACTTCAGA
The DNA here is from genome assembly GCA_023700925.1 of Oligoflexia bacterium. GTDB lineage: Bacteria > Bdellovibrionota > UBA1018 > UBA1018 > UBA1018 > JAMPXJ01. The sequence goes on from JAMPXZ010000003.1 coordinate 2,793, forward strand.
TTCTGGGTTCCAATTGACATCACCGATTCTTGAGGCTTTTTTGCGCCCGCCATTCGAGCGGGCAGGAGGCCGAAAAAAGGCGCGAAGCGCCTTTTCGCCCGGCAGGACAGGATGTCCGGCGCCGCTCCCCCTCTGAAGAAGTCCCGGCCAGTCTTCAAATTTGACAATGGCGCTCGGATAGAAATAAACTCTCAGCAGAGCGCGGGGTTGGGGCAAGTCCGCGCTGAAAGTGGGGTCGCGCGCTCGCGCGATGAAAAGGGGCAGTATGGGGACTTTCAAGGATTTGATGCCGGCGCAAAACGGTTGGATTCATGAGCTCGCCAGAGCGGAGATTCATCCGGAGGCGGAAAAGCTCCTGCAGCTGGGGCGGAGTTGGGATCCGCAGCAGCTTGTCGAGGAGAGCACCATCGAGTTCCTGACGGAGCTTCGCGAGCAGTTCACGGAGTTCGCCCGCGTGTTCAACGGCTACGCTGAAAGCGGGACGCGCTTCCAGGAAGTCAAAGTCTACAGCGTCGCGCAGACCGCGGCCGACTTCATGGTGTTTCGCAACCAGATCAAGCTCCTGGTGGCGAATACGGCGCACGGGGTGATCCAGATCTCTTTCGCGCAGCATGTGCGCGGCGCACTGGCGGTGGACGGCCAGATTCACGGCTACGGGCCGGTGCAGGGCCAGGTCGGCAGCCAGCCGGGCGCGCCGGCCGTGACGCAGTCGCAGGACCTGCTCGCGCAGGTCGGGCCGTTCCGCGACATCTTCTGGACGTTCCAGGGCGAAAAGGTGAAAGCCGAGCAGGTGGCGAAGTACTATTTCGCTGAGTTCGCGCGTCTTACCCGCGACACCCGCCGCTCAAAGGCGGGGAACCAGATTCTTCTCGATCAGATCAAAGCTCTCCTCCAGGAGAAGGGGCTTGATCTTTAGCATTCCGTAGCTCTGCGTGGAGTTGAGCGAGTAGTCGAGCTGGGGCAGCTCGTAGTTCGAGGCGGTGCCGCTGGTGAGCCGTTTCGCGGTGATGAGTTCGGCCGGGTAGCCGAACCGCCGGGCGAAGAGCCGTGCCCACTCGTAGAGCGTCACCTTGGTCAGTCCGCCGTAGTGCAGGGTCTTGTTGCGGATGCCGCTATCGAGAACGCGATCGATGACTTCGGCGAGGCCCTCGATCGGGGCGAAGGAATGCAGCTCGCTGTCGGAAGCCTCGATCCGCTCGCCGCGCGCCAGTTTCATGCGGAGGCGGTCGAGGAATGTGCGGCTGATGCCGTTGCCGCGCCCGAAGATGGGGCTGGAACGGATGATGACGTAGTTCAACGACTTGCCGCGGATGAAATTCTCGCCGCCCACCTTGGCTTTGCCAAGCGCGGTTGCGGGCAAGACGGTGTCGCCTTCATGGTAGTTGCCCCGGTTCCCGTCGAAGGTATAGCAGTTCGACAGGTACACGAACTTGGGCTGGAAGATCTCCGCGACGTTCGAGATCGAGGCCGCGCCCGAGGTGTGAGCCAGCTCCGACTCACGCGCATTCGCTTCGACCCAGTCGACGTCGTTCGATCCCGCGGCATAGATCACCGCCTCCGGGCGGATGGTGTAGACCATCCGCTTGATGAGGTTCCGGTTACCCAAATTCATCGGGAGCAAGGTCACGCCCGGAATCCGCACGGGATGGTTACAGTAGGTCCCGAAGACCTTGTACCGGTCCCGCAGCCGGAGCGCGAGATGCGTACCGACGAAGCCGCTGCCGCCAACGATGAAGACAGCCTTGGTTTTAGTCACTCCCTAAGAGTGTAGCTCAGGTCCTCCCTGTGGGAAACCGCTTTAGCCCAGCAGCTTGAGAGTCGCCTGATTGGTCGAGTTGGCCTGGCTCAGCACCGAGATACCCGCCTGCATCAGGATGTTGTTCTTGGTCATCTCCGAGACCTCGTTGGCGAAGTCAGCGTCGCGGATGCGGCTGTTCGCGGCCGAAAGGTTCTCGTCGCTGATCGAGAGGTTGTTCACCGTCGACTGGAGCCGGTTCTGCATGGCGCCCAGATCGGCGCGGATGCTGTTGACCCGGATCAGGGCGTCGTCGATAACCGAGAGGCTGAGCTGCGAGCCTTGCTTGGTGGCCACGCTTTCGCCGCCGAGCTTGAGGGCGTCGAGCGTCGCATCCGACCTTTCGCCGTTGTAGACGACGCGGTCGAGGATCGGATTGTTCTGGATGCCGACCTGGATCTCGAAGATCCCGGCCTTGCCGTTCAAGAGAGGGGTCCCGTTGAACGCGGTCACGTTCGCGATCCGGTCGATTTCCTGCTTGAGCGACTGGAACTCACGGTCCGTGAACTGGCGTTCGGTGTCCCCGATCGTGTCCGACGCGGCCTGGATCGCCAGCTCGCGCAGGCGGACCAGGATGTTTGAAATCTCATTCAGGCCACCTTCGGAAACCTGGATCAGCGACATGCCGTCCGAGGCGTTCCGTTTCGCCTGTCTGATCCCGCGGACCGAAGCCCGAAGGTTCTCGGAAATCGCCAAGCCCGCGGCGTCGTCGCCCGCGTGATTGATCCGGCTGCCGCTGGCGAGTTTTTCCAGCGTGCGGTCGAGATTCTCCCGAGTGTTGGTCATCTGTCTTTGCGCGTTCAGCGCAGTCGTATTGGTCGCGATTCGCAAACCCATACTAGCCTCCGTTCATAAGTACCATCCTCCGTGCGGCTCATCCCTTTCCCTAGGGATGACGAGCGTCCTTGCTCTTGTGTTGTTCGGGCGGGCGCGAGGCCCGCCTCCTACCTTCCCGCGCGGGACCATCCCGCGGGGGAAACCTGTGTCAGTTCTTTCTCCGTCAGCCCAGCAGCTTCAACGCCGCCGAGTTCGTGTTGTTCGCCTGGCTCAGGACCGAGATACCGGCCTGCATCAGGATGTTGTTCTTGGTCATCTCCGAGACCTCCTCGGCCATATCCGTATCCCGGATGCGGCTGTTCGCGGAGGAGAGGTTCTCGTCGCTGATCGAGAGGTTGTTCACCGTCGACTGGAGCCGGTTCTGCATGGCGCCCAGATCGGCGCGGATGCTGTTGACCCGGATCAGGCCGTCGTCGATCACCGAAAGGCTGAGCTGTGAGCCTTGCTTGGTGGCCACGCTTTCGCCGCCGAGCTTGAGGGCGTCGAGCGTCGCATCCGACCTTTCGCCGTTGTAGACCACGCGGTCGAGGATCGGATTGTTCTGGATGCCGACCTGGATCTCGAAGACTCCCGCTTTGCCGTTCAGGAGCGGGATGCCGTTGAACTGGGTGACGTTGGCGATCCGGTCGACTTCCTGCTTCAGCGACTGGAACTCGCGGTCAGCGAACTGTCGCTCGGTATCCCCGATCGTGTCCGATGCGGCCTGGATGGCCAGCTCGCGGAGTCGGATGAGGATGTTCGAAATCTCGTTCAGGCCGCCTTCGGAAACCTGGATCAGGGAGACCCCGTCCATCGCGTTGCGCTTGGCTTGCCTGATGCCGCGCACGGAAGCCCGAAGGTTCTCGGAGATCGCCAGTCCCGCGGCGTCGTCGCCCGCGTGATTGATCCGGCTGCCGCTGGCAAGACGTTCCAACGTCTTGTCGAGATTCTGCCGGGTCTGGGTCATCTGTCTTTGCGCGTTGAGCGCGGTGGTATTGGTTGCAATTCGCAAACCCATACTAGCCTCCGTTCATAAGCGCTGTCCTCCGTGTAGCTCATCCCTTTCCATAGGGATGACGAGCATCCATGCTCAATTTTGGTGCGTGGCGAGCTCGGCTCTCCGACGCGGTTATGTACTCCTGCTTTTCCTGCCCACGACTTGGCATCTCACACGGTCTTGCGAAGTCCCGCGAATCCCTTCGCGGGAGCCCACATCTGTCGCTCACGGGCGGTGCCTGGAGTGGGGGAGTTCCCCCTCGATCCGGCTCCTGCTTCGTGAGTCCGAAGCGGCTGGCGCGCGTTGCTCGCTCGGCGGCCGGGCCGTTTCCGCGGGATTCCCTTTTCAGGGTCGCTGGATCGGCCCGCCCGTTCCGCCGTCTTGGCGGTGCGGGGCGGGCCTCTCCGGCAATCGGCCTTGTTCAGGCCTTATCCAGGAAACAGCTCAGGCAACGTGCCTTTGCTTCGGGTCAAACTTGGTTCATTCATTCCCCCATCTCATCAACCTGCTCCTTGCCCCAGGAGACCCAGGGCGGCTTTGATCGTACTGTTCGCCTGGCTGAGTACCGACACGCCAGACTGCATCAGGATCTGATTCTTCGTCAGCTCGGTGGTCTCCTCGGCGATGTCCGCGTCGCGGATGCGGCTGTTGGCGGACGCGAGGTTCTCACGGCTGATCATGATGTTGTTGATCACGGACTGAAGCCGGTTCTGCATGGCGCCGAACTCGGCTCTCACGGCGGTCACCGAGCCCAGGGCCGTATCGATCGAGGCCAGCGAGTTCTGCGCGCTGAGCTTGTCGCCGACGCTCGAAAGGTTCAGTCCCAGCGCCACCACGTTGAGGTCGGCCGAGCTCGAGTCGAAGAGGCGGATGCGGTCGACGATCGGGTTGTTGCGGGTCCCGACCTGGATCTCGAAGGCGCTCGCCTTGCCGTTGAGCAGGGGAACCCGGTTGAATTCGGTGCTTTGCGCGATCCGGTCGATCTCCTCGATCAGCTGCTGGAACTCGACGTTCATGAACTGGCGTTCCTGCGGACCGACCGTGTCGGAGGCCGCCTGCACGCCCAGCTCGCGCATCCGGATGAGGATGTTGGAAATCTCGCCCATCGCGCTCTCGGCGACCTGGACGAGCGAGACGCCGTCCTGCGCGTTGCGCTCGGCCTGGCCGAGGCCGCGGATCTGGGAGCGAAGGCTTTCGGAGATCGCCAATCCCGCGGCGTCGTCGCCGGCATGGTTGATCCGCGATCCCGAGCTCAATCTTTCGAGGGTTCTGTCGAGGGAGGAACGGGTGCCTCGCAAGTTTCGTTGCGCGACAAGGGAGGGTACGTTCGTATTGATCCGCAGTCCCATACCTTCCTCCATGAAGGTGTTATGGCCAATCCTAGGCCGTATGGGGAACAGTGCCGTTTTCGGTCCGCTTCCCGGTTCACCTTCTTGGTGATCTGGGTTGCTTCACTGCTTCCAAGTAACGTTTCGGCCGCGCGGAAAATACCTTGAGAGTTTTTTTCGAAAAAAATAGCGCCCCGGAACAGCCCCCCTGTTCAGGGGGCGCTCCGGGGCGAAACTGAGCGAATTTTCGCTGGATTATGGCTTCTTAGGCAGCCTCAGCGTAATCCTCCGCATGCCAGTGGTCATAAAGGGTCTTGTTTTTCTCGTCGCGCAGCCATTTGGCCGCATGATCCGGCGGCTCCTGGCCAAGGCACTTGTGGGAGAAGGCATGGACGGTCATCGTCTCGCCGGCGACCGACACCTTGTACTCGCCGTTGGGCTGCTTGGCGATCTTGCAGGTCTTGTTCGGATCGCTTACGAAATAGAGCGTTTGGCCATCCTTCAGGTATCCTTCATGAACCAGCGCGGTCAGATCGAATTTGCTCTTCTTTTTGGACACTCGGTTCCTCCTTCTTTGGGTTGATTGCCACTACTGATATCGGCAAAATTTGCCGGGAATTATATGCCGGGCGCGTCGAAACCGCCCGTCAGGCCGCCCGCTTGTCGCCTTCGCCCGGCGCGTCGACGGTTTCGGTGGCCTTGGGTTCCTCGAGCGCATTGGTGCTCGTTTCGTTCCAGAGAATTTCCAGGGAAGTCGAGAAACGGTTGACCAGGTTGTAATAGACGCCATCCGCCGAGAGCACCGTGTTGACGAGGCTCATGCAAACCGAGAGCGCGATCCCGACGATCGACTTGATCATGGCGAGCGAGATCTTGACCAGGAAGAGGTCCATGACCTTCTTGCTTTCCTCGATGTTGCCGAGGTCCATGCCGCCGAGGTCGGGCAGGCCCTTGGAGATCCCGAGGAACGTGCCGAAGATGCCGCCGATAATGAAAAGGCTCGGCAGGATGTTGATCAGCTCGTTGAGCGGCCCGACCGGGAAGATCCCGATCACCTTGTTGAAGACGGGGTTGTTGTCGAAGCTGGATTTCGCGATGTCGAGCATGCGGGGCGGGAAGCCCTCGCGCTTGAGGTAGCGAATCTGGCGAAGGGTGTCGCGTACCGTGAAGGCGGCGCCGTCCTGGATCAGGAAAACGCGATCGGTCACCGACGCGACGGCATCGAAGTTACGCCGCTTGAACTTGGCGCGCATCTCGAAGGACTCGTAATAGGTCTTCTCGAGTAGCGCCTTCGTCATCAGGAAGAAGGACTCGAGGCGCTTGGAGTCCGGACTCCAGAAGAACTTGCGGACCCGCTTCTCGAACTCGAAGCAGAACTTCAGCTCCGCCTTTGCCGTATAGTAGATGAGAGCCCGGAACAGCACCCCGACGAAGAAGGTCGCGATCATCACCGGCATCAGGATGCCGGCGATCCGGTCGATCAGGGTGTTCATGATAAAATGGCTGATAGGGTCTAGCATGCTTGCTCCTATTCATCCCGCAGATTGAATTTGATGATGACGCGTTGGCCTTTTTTGCAGTCAAAGACCTTGCAATAGTTGCCGTCCCGCACCTGCGCCAGCTCGCGGCCCTTCAGGCGTTCGGTGGCCAGGTAGCTGCGGCCTGAGACCTTCACGAGCGGCAACAGGTCCTTCTGGTGCTGGAAGCTCATCTTCTTGGTGTCGAAGACGTGCTCGAAGATGGACTTGGCGCGCTGGTAGCTCAGATCCATGTTGAAGTTGACGGCGGCGCGGTCCGCGGGCGAGAGGCTGTCGGGATCGATGTATTTGTTCTGATAGGTGGGCGAGGCGAAGCCCACGATCTCCACCGAGCCGATCCGTCCGCTGATTTTCTGGTCCTGGAACAGGCTGTTGGCGTAGATCGGGATCATCCTCTCGAGCGTCGAGCGCATCCCCGTCTTGAGATCCGCGCGTCCCGTCTCGAAGTACTCGTTGGCGAAGTTGATGGTGACGTCCCCGGTCTTGATATCGACGTCCGCCTCGATCCCTGCCTTGGCGAAGTTGCGCTTGATGCCCTCGGCGAGGCGGCGCTGCTCGTTCAGCTTGTTCTGACTGGCGACCAGATTCCGCTGGAGGGTGTCGTTGGCCATCTTGAGGGAGTTGAGCGAGTTGTGGTACTGCCCCTCCATTGACCGGATATTGCCGCGGGTCTTCTCGAGCTCGCCGTTGAGGTTGGCGAGCTGGTCGTTGTATTCCTTGTTGCGCCGCTCGACGTCGGCGCGATAGGCGCGCTCCTGGGCCAGCCTCGCTTCGGCGCTGAGCTGGGCCTTGGCGATGCCTTTTTCGAACGCCCCCTTCTCGCGGGCCATGGTTTCCTCATGCGCGCGCTTGAGCTCCGCGAGAGTGTCGCGATACTTGCCTTCCTTCTGGTTCAGCTCGCCGAGCAGGCGCTCGGTCTCGCGATTCTTCTGCTCGATCTCGCCCTGCGCCGTCTGGAGCTGGTTGGCGTAACGCGAGTTCTCCGAACGCAAGCCCTGGATCTGGCCCTCGCTCTCCTGACGGAGCTGGGAGATGGCCTCCTGGAGCTTTTGCTCCGAATGTTGCTTGCTCTTGTAGACGCGTTTCACCTCGTCGATCTTCGTCGAGAGCTGCGACTCGATCTGCGCGATCGTCTGGTTGTTGCGCTCGATCTCGCCCTGTTTCTGGGCGATGCTGGCGTTGAGGGTGCCGAGTTCGCGTTCTTTGACCGCGATTTCGGCCTGTTTTTCCTCGATCACGACGTCGCGCTTCTTCACGCGCGCCTGAGCGACGAGGTTCGCGCTGATGATATTCTTGACCAGCGCCTGATACTGGTTGAGGTCGCGCTCCTTCTGTGCCGCGTCCCGCGCTTGGCGCGAAAGATCCTTGCTCTTCTGCTTCGCCTCGTCCTCGAGCAGGTTCAGCTTGCCCATCAGCTCCTGATAGACCTGCACCTCATCCTCGGTCGCGCCTTCCTGAAGGTAACCGTCCCGAACGGCCTCGTAGGCCTGGATCTGCTTGCGAAGCGCGTCCGCCTCGACTTTGGCGTTCTTCATCGCCGTGTGGGAAACGATCATCTGGGCGCCGCTTCGAAGATTCGCGATCACGTACAAGAGGAGGAAGACCACCGACAGCACCAGGAACAGGTCGCTGTAGGAGGTCCAATGGTTGCCCCCGTGCTCCACCTTGGCTCTGATTTTTTCGTAGTTAAGGTTCAAGGCCGGTTCTCCGTGTCTCTCTGGCGGTATCGTCGGGTTTCGGGATCGGCTTGAATCTTTTTGGAAAAAGACATGACTCAATATGTCATTAAAGACCCGCGGCAGTTCAGCCGAAATAGGGAGTGATGAAATATCGAATAAAGATCCGCGTGATCAAAGAGGGGATGCAACCGCAAAAGTTCTCCATGAACTTGGAGGAGGGCGCCACCTTCACGGTCGGTGACTCCGTGCCGGGCATCCAGGGCGAAGTCTGCGTCTTCCGCGTGAGTGACGGATCACTACTGGTGACCAAAGCCGAAAAAGGCTCTGACATCGTCGTGAACGGCATCGAAGGACGCGAGTTCCGGGTCAAGGTCGGAGACCAGCTCAAGAGCGCGACGACCGCGGTCGAGTTTCTCGATGTTCCGTGGCGCCAGGAAACGCCGGCGGAAACCCAGTTCATCGACGTCGCCAAGGCGGGCTTGCTGCCGCAGAAGGCGGCGGCTGAGCATCCAGCCGCGCCGGTCGTGGAGAGCGCTGAGGCGCTTGTGCCCGCGGCGCCTGCGGTGCCCGAGGCGCCCGTGGTGCCCGTGGCCGCCGCGAGCGAAGCGCCGAGCGAAGTGGTGCTGACTCCCCCGGAGACGCCCGTGGCGGTGGAGCTCGATATTCCGGAAGCGCGGAGAGCCGAAATCCCCGCGCACCGTGGGCGCGAGCGGGGATGGGAAGCCACCGATAGCGGCGTGCCGCGCGATAAAAGTTGGAGCGATCTCGGAGTTCAGGGCCATTCCTCGATGACCGAGAGCACCCGGCTCTTCCTGAAGAAAACGGAAGATGCCGAGATGGCCCGCAAGGAGCTGTTCAGTCTCTGCGGTCTCATGTTCCTGGCGCTCGGAGTCGCCGGAGGGGCCGCGCAGATGGGCTCCCCGCTGCTCTGGGGTTCGGCAGGGGTGATGTTCGGCCTGCTCTTCTCGGCGATCCTGCCGAGGCTGGCGGGGTTTACCGGAAGCACGGCGAGCTTCAGCGCTTACCTCCGCTTCATGACTTACTTCTATTTCGCGTTGATCCCGTGGGGGTTCGCGTTCCGCCTGCATCCGATTGCCGCGATCGTGGCGTCGGTCTTCGCCTGCGCGGGTTTCACGGCGGCCTTCATGATCCGGTTCAAGATCAGTTTCGGTCGCTTTTCGGCGGTAGGTGGCGCGGTCTCGCTGTTACCCATCGCGCTCGCGGCAGTCTCCTTGACCGACGGGTTCACGAATCTGCCGTTCCAGTGGAAAGGCGACGTCGCCCAGGGCTCTTCGTCCGAGGAGCTGGCCGCGCGGCAGCCGGCCTCCGAGTCGGGCGCGGTCGTGCTCGATCCCGCGGCTCCGGCGCAGGTGCAACCTCAAGCGCAGGCCCCGGCTCCCGTGCAGCCGCAGGCTCAACCGCTGGTTCCGGCGCAAGCTCCGGTCGCTGCCCAGGCGCCTATCACGGCTGAAGCTCCGGCTCCGCTGAACGCTCAAGCCTCTGTCGCGCCTCCGGTCCAGGCGCCGCTCCAGCCCCAGGGCCAGCTCCTGGCGCAACCGGCGTTTCCGCCTCCGGCGCAGCCCGTGGCCCAGGCCCCGGTCCCTGTCCAGCAGGTTCAGGCACCGGCGTATTACGAGCAGACCGCGCGCCGGGGGGGTGAGGACGTAGGGGATCCCCTGGCCACCGAGCAGTTCTTCAGTGCCGCCAAGAAGGGTAATGTCAGCGTCGTCAAGGCGCTCATCGCAAAGAAGGCGGTCGATCCGAATTTCACCCTCGACAAGGGCAATACCGTGCTGATGTATGCTGCCGCCAATGGCCATACCCGGCTGGTGAAGTACCTGCTCTCTCAAAGGGTCAACGTCAATGCCCGCGACCCCAACGGCACCACCGCGCTGATGTGGGCGGTTTACAAGGGCCACACGGAGGTCGTGAACATCCTGCTGAAATCCCGCGCGGATACTTTCATCCGCCGCGACGACGGTGACCGCGCCATCGATATCGCCAAACGGTGGAAGCGATGGGACATCGCGGACCTTCTCGAAGGAAAGCCGCTGCGGACGATTGCCAGCAAACCTGCTTCGAGCAAGAAGGCGCCGAGCAAGAGCGGCTACCGGAAGCCCTCGTCCACAAGCAAGGGCGCTGGCAAGACCGCTGGCAAGACCGTCACAAAGCCGAGATCCGGTGACCGCAAGCACCGCGAAACCTACCGGGCAATTCGCTGAGGGTTCTGCTACTCTTTGAGGGATGGATTCCCTCCACTTCGAGCCGATCAGCGGCAAAGAGGCGCACGCCGAGTTCGTCGCATTGCTGAACTCGTGTTTTCCCGTGCCCCGAGGGCATTCTTTTCTCGAGGACTTTCCGGTCTGGGGAGTGCTGGAGCCGGATACGCATTTCTACATCGGGGGCTACTCGAGCGGGCGACTCGTCGCGGCTGCCGCGGCGCGGACGGCCGAGCTGATTACCGAAGGTGCACCGTTGCCGATCGGTTTGATCGGTGCCGTGGCGACGCATTCCAGCTGCCGGGGACGCGGCTTCGCCTCCCAGGCGACCGCTCAGGTGCTCGATTGGCTCGCGCGCAGGCGGGTCGCGCTCGCCGTGCTTTGGGGCTCCGAACATGAGCTCTATCGCCGGATGGGGTTTGAACTTTGCGGAATTCAGACGACGCTCCCCCTGTGGCAGCTGCAGCTGCCGTCGGATGCGCCGCGTCCCGGACGGGGCTGGGTTCCGGGACTGTGGGAGCGCTTGAAGCGCCGCGGCTCGGGACTGCAGTACGGCGAAAAAGACCGTTCCTGGTTGGAAGCTCATGCCAATGTCCAGTGGTACTGGCTTGGGGAGCCCTCGAAGCCCACGGCCTATGCGGCGTTAGGCCGTGGAATTGACCTCGGAGGCCTGGTTCACGAGTGGGGAGGGGATCCCGAGGCGCTTCGCAGCCTGCTTAGCGCGGTGAGGGCGGAGGTCCCCGGGGCCGCCTTATTGGGGTCGCCCCGCTTGTTTGAGAAATTCCGTCTGGTCTGCTCTCCGGGGACGCCCGTCCCTGAGGAGCAGTTTCTCTGCATGGCCCGCTTCATGGCTCTTTCCGAAGACCCCGAACGGGTTTATAGCTTGCTCGGTGAGAAGGGCGCCTCGCCTCTGTGGTTTTGGGGTCTCGACGGGGCCTGAAATTTCTCTCTTTCAGTGCTCCGAATGACGATAGGCTAAGAGAAGGCCACGTGAAAAGCTATACGTCCAAATTCCTCAAGTCAGTCGCGGTTTTCTACCTCGGGTTTCCCGTGTTCTACATCTTCTTGTGCGCGCTGCTCTTCGATGTTCCCGCGAAGAATTGCCTCGGCATTCTCCTGGCGCCCGGCTTTTACATCCTGTCGATCTTCGCGATCATCGTGGGATATGCCCTGTGGGAGATGCGCCGCTGGGCCTGGTACGGCTTCATCGTGGCGAACATCCTGATCGCCTACGAGAATGCCGTGGTCGTGAACGAGTTTGGCGAGACCCACCACAAGGCCCTGGCCTTTGTCGCTTCGGTGCTCCTGCTTTTGCTGGTGAGCCTGCGCGTGAGCAAGGAGATCCGGGTCCCCTATTTTTTTCCGAAGATCCGCTGGTGGGAAAGCAATCCGCGCTACCGCCTCGCCGCCCCCGCGAAGCTGGTGCGCAAGGACGGCGTGACCATCGAGGGCCAGATCCTCGATCTGTCGAATACCGGTTGTTTCATCAAGCTGCGGGGTGAGCTCCCGCAGGACGAGGTGGTCGGCCTGTCGTTCTCGATATTCGGCTGCTCGGTGGACTGCCAGGGCGTGGTCGTGTGGCAGACCCAGAGCACGGTGACCAACCCGAAGGGAATCGGCGTGAAGTTTCTCCCGCTTTTCAGGCCGCAGCGGCGCGCGCTCCGGCAGATCGTCGAACGCCTGCGCAAGATCGCCCGCCTTTACCGCCGTTCACGTTACCTGCTCAATCAGGACGAGTTCATGCGGCGGCTGCAGGAGATCGAAACCAAGGGCGCGGTGAAACGCACCCGCATGGGCCTCAAGATCGTATGAAGAGCCCAGCCTGGATGCAGGAGGCGCTCGACCTCGCGCGAAAAGCCGCGGAGGAGGATGAGGTGCCGGTCGGAGCGATCGTCGTTCACGGCGATCGGATCGTCGGTCGTGGGTACAATCGCCGCGAGACCGATCACAATCCCGTCGCGCATGCCGAGATTCTCGCGATCCAGGAGGCCGCCCGCGCGCTGGGAAGCTGGAGGCTCGAGGGCTGCACGATCTATGTGACGCTCGAACCGTGCCCGATGTGCCTGGCGGCGTGCATGCTGTCACGCGTGGAGAAGGTCGTGTACGGCGCGACGGACCCCAAGGGGGGCGCGCTCAGCCTGGATTACGCGCTGAATGCGGATCCCAGGCTGAATCACCGTTTTCCCGTCGAATATGCGCCGCTGGCGGAGTGCGGCCAGGTGCTGAGCGACTTTTTCCGCAAAAAACGGGGCTGATCGTGTAGGCTTCCGTCATGGCACTGAAACTCCATTTCGCAAGCTTGTCCCTGGGCGCCTCGGTCGATCAGCAGACCGGAAGCCTGTCCGTCTTCGATGTCCTCGAGGAGATCCGCACGCCGCAGCTCCCGCTGCAGCTGCAGTCGCTCGTGATCTCGCTCTCCCTCGAGAAGACTGACAACGAGGCCTTCTCCGGCAAGATGGTGATTCACATCCTCACCCCGGACGGCAAGCAGCAGGCGATCGGGAGCGGCGACATGGAGATACCCGCCGAGCAAAAGCGAATGAAAGCCGTTTTCCGTTACGGAGGTTTTCCGGTCGGCTTGTATGGCCGGCACCGGCTGGTGCTCTCCTGGCTGAACTCCGGCGGCGCGAAGGTGGGCGAGGCGCTCCTCGACTTCGACGTCGTGCAGGTGACCCAGGTGGCTCAAGGGGTTCCGCCGGCCGACAAGCCGCCGATGTCCCACTAGTACCGCGGCAACTAAGTTTTTTCCGTTTTTGCGGGCGGCTTTTTGGCTGCGTTGGCTTCCTTGTCTCGCTCAAAAATCCTGACAAAAAGTCGGAAAAAATTTAGTTGCCGCGGTACTGGCCGCGCGTTCAACCGACGACCGAAACGTCCGTCAGCAGGGCGAAATCCGGGCCGTAGTACCCATCGCCCGTGGGGGCATCCGAAGAGAAGTGCGCGCGCTTGACCGGGCGGTTCGAAAGCCGCGCTCCGCGGAAGTTCTCGCGGAACGAGCCCGAGAGCGATCCGCCCTTGAGGTAGGTCACGCTTTTTTTCTCATTGTCGAACAGGCGCGCCAGGCGAATCTCGCTGCTGAAGGTGCCGCTGTTGGCGTCGACGAAAAGCCCGGAGAACTGCAGGATTTCGAGCACCTTCGGTGCCCGGCGGGTCAGCTCCTCGTAGCTCAGGGTTCCGGGGTCGACGACAATGCTGCCGCGAACCGTGGTGGGAACCGCGGAAAGGTAGTCGGCAAAGCGCTTGTCCGTGGCGGTGGCCACCACGCGGTTGCGATCCACGAGCTTGAACGGAGTCTGAATGAGGCCGTGCTCGGAGAGGGCCGCCGTGTCGGCGCCGTAGGGCAGCGAAGGATCCAGGGTGATGGTCAGCGGATCGCCCGAGGCGTTCGGCACGAGCTCGTCGCCCGGCTTCACGAAGGGCAGGCCGTGATAGGCGTTCATCGAGGAGAGCTGGGTGAGCTGGCTCGAGAACAGCGCGGCCAGGACATCGGCATCCACGATCACGGGGTAGCGTCCCGTCTCGGGCTTGCGCACGTCCAGGGAGTGCTCGGCGCGGTCAGAGGTCTCATCAAAGAGCTCCTCGACCGGCAGATCGTCGAGGCTCACCGCCCAGCGCGTGTTGAGGTATTCATCTGAATGCGGCTTGCCGTCCGCGCCCGGGCGCGTGAACGAGTACGCCGCTTCGGAGTAGATCCGGCTCTGCGAGGAGCGGTGGACGAGGCCGTTGCTCAGGTGCAGCTCGTGGTCATGGATGGACAGGAAGAGCTCGGCGGAGCTGAAGGTCGTCGGACGCCGGCGCGCCACGGCGGCGCCCATCCGGCGGGTGAGCCCCGTCATCACCCCCTCGAGATCCTCGGCCATCCGGGCATCGGCGGTCAAGACCTCGGGCAGCTCCTTGGGAATCGCGCCCGGCAGGCTCCAGGCCTGGTGATCGGTCTGGCGAGCCGCCGCGATCGCGGAGTCGAGCTGTGGCGTGAGCGGGAGCGCGGGAAAGAGCTTCTTGGAAATCTCGCCCTGGCGTCCCGCCTTCGGAAGCCCGACGAAGATCTTCGCGCTGATGCTCTGCGATCGGACCTCGCGGTCCTGGTCGGTGATCAGGGCGCCGCCGTCGAGCATGAAGTAACGCTCGCGCCGGTGGATATGCTCCTGCGTGATGATCCAGCCCTTGACCTCCTTGCGGCGGTTGAGCTCGTTCTTGAGGGTGTCGAGGGTCCAGTTCTGCGTCGTGCGTTTCATCGTGTGCCTCGTTATCCGAGAATGACCTGATCCAGGAGCAGGTAGGGGCCGCCGCAACCGGCGAAGACGAACTCCTTGTGATACTTGCCGCAGCCCCCGGCGTCGTTGAACGGATGGCGTGAGCGATCCGGCGCGGAGGTCGTGGCGTCGATCTTGGATTTGGCGACGATCGAGTTCAGCACGTCGGGAGTATAGCCGGTGAGCTGGATATCGCCACCGGCGGGGCCTTTGAAGAGCCGCCCGGTCAGCTTGCCGTCCTTCACTTCTTCGAGAAAGGAGATCCCCACCTGAATCCCCATGCCTTTGGGGTCTTCCATCCCGCCGGCGGGATGCAGGGCGATGAAGCCGTTCTTCATGCGCGAGAGGAGCTGGTCGAGCGTCTGATCGCCCGGGCTGAAGTAGGTGTTCGTCTGCCGGGTATAGACGCCGCTTGCCCAGTTCTCACGCTTGCCGTTGGCGGTTCTCGGAACGCCGAGGCGAAGCGAAGACGTAAGGTTCGTCATCGGAGGGGTCAGGGCGCCGCGGTCGAGCAGCACCTGCTCCTGCGCGAGCCACCCTTCCTCGTCAAAGAAATAGCTGCCCCACGCGGCGTAGGGCTCGCCGGCCATCTCGTAGATCGCCGGATTATTCAGGATCGTCGCCTGTTCGTTGCCCACCCGTTCACCGGATTTGTGAAGCTCCCACGCTTTGCTCCGGCCGCGGGCGCAGGTATCGCCCTCCTGGGAGTGGCCGAACGCCTCGTGCGCGAGCACGCCGGTGAGCACGGGTCCGAAGATGACCGGATATTTTCCCGGTGCGAGCCTTTCGGCTTTCTTGAGGCCCTTGAGGTTCACCAGGAGCGTGCGCAGCTCCTCGGGTTTCACCTCGAGCGTCTCCAGCCCGCCGAGGCCGCCGAGCCTCAGGAAGGTACGGTCCGATCCCGACATCGTGATCAGGGTGAGCGCGACCCGATAGAGTGCCTGGGACATGTCCGTTTCGCGATCGATGAAGATCGACTGCTCATCCGAGAAGGACTCGCGCGCGGTAATGAAGGTCAGCTCTTCTTGGGGGAAACCCGCCTCGGCGGCAGTGGCCTTGATGCGGGCGATCAGCTCGTTGAGGCGCGCGAGCGTCTCGGCGGCGGTGGCGGCTTTCGGATATCTTTGAAAGCGGATTCCGAAATGCACCGGCGTCTCCGCGCTCGTTCCGTTCGGGATCTGAAGGAGCAGTTCGGGATCGAGCTTCGCGGAGGCGACGCGTTCGCTCCAGCTCACGGCCCGGTAGGGACGCTTGCGCGCGCCCTCGGGGGGGCGGGTGGCCGCGACTCGCTCGGCAAAGGACTGGGCGAAAGATCTGAGCGAGGCGGGTTCGAGCTCGTCGGTCGCCTGTTCGAAGAGCGTGTAACCGTCATAAATCCGCAGGACCGCGCCCTGGCTCACCTGGTCGCTGACCTGGGTCTGCTTGAGGTTGGCCGAGTAGGTCTTGCTCGACTTGCGCTCGAAGTAGATCGATCCGTACCAGTCCGGTCCGTTTTCGAGGAGCGGGAGGAGCTGCTTGAGCGACTGGCGGAGGTCCCGGAGATCTGCGGAAAAAGGAGCTCTTTTGATTTCCATTCCCACCTCTTAACCGAACTTCCGCAAAACCGCAAAGGCCCTGGGCCAGCGCGCTCACTCCTGTCTTGAAGGTGTGCGCGGCGCGGTGCTTGTGCTAGTCTTTCGTCATGACGAACACCACGCAAAAGCCGACGATCCTCTCGGCCTTCGGAAACCGGCGGACCGCGGCGGTCCTGGCTCTGGGTTTTTCTTCCGGCGTCCCGCTCGCGTTGACGGGGGCGACTCTGCAGGCGTGGATGAAGACCGAGAACGTCGATCTCACGGTGATCGGCCTTTTCTCGCTGGTCGGGATTCCCTACACCCTTAAGTTCCTGTGGGCGCCGCTCATGGACCGGTTCGTTCCGCCGTTTCTCGGCCGGCGACGGGGCTGGATGCTGATCAGTCAGCTTCTGCTCGTCCTCGGCGTGATCGCGCTCGCGTTCTCGGATCCCGCCCGCTTTCCGGCGCTGACGGCCACGATCTGCCTGGGCGTCGCGTTCTTCAGCTCGAGTCAGGACATCGTCATCGACGCCTACCGGACCGAGATCCTGGAAAAAGACGAAACCGGTCCGGGTGCCGCGCTCTACATCATGGGCTACCGGATCGCGGTGCTCGTGTCGGGCGCCGTCGCGCTCATTCTAGCGGATCACATGCCGTGGAAGCTGGTGTATCTCATCATGGCGTGCACGATGGGGGTCGGCATCCTGACCTCGTTCCTTGCGCCGGACCCGAAGGTGCCGGCCAAGCCGCCCAAGTCCATCGGCGATGCGGTGGTGCTGCCTTTCGTCGAGTTCTTCAAGCGGCGGGGCGCGGTGGAGATTCTGGCTTTCATCGTTCTCTACAAGCTGGATGTCGTGGTCGCCCAGGCGCTCATGACCCCATTCCTGATGGATCTTGGCTTCACCAAGACCGACATCGGTACCGTGACCAAGGGCTTCGGTCTTGTGGCGACCATCCTCGGAACGCTCTTCGGCGGCGCCATGCTGGTGAAGCTCGGGATGCTCCGCTCGCTCTGGTTCTTCGGCCTGCTGCAGGGATTGGCCGGCTTTTCGTTCATGACGTTGGCGCGCCTGGGGCATCACTATCCGATGATGGTGACCGCCATCGCCGTCGAGAACATCTGCAGCGGCATGGGGACGGCGGCCTTCGCGGCATTCATGATGAGCATCTGCGACAAACGCTACACAGCGACCCAGTATGCGCTTCTGACGAGTCTGATGGCGATCACCCGGGTCATGGGCTCGGCGCTGACCGGCTACATGGCCAAGGCCTGGGGCTGGGAGCTCTACTATCTCGCCTCGATTCTCGTTGCGATCCCGGGCCTGCTTCTGCTCCTGCGTTATTCGAAGTGGACCACGGTCGCCGCGGACGGCACCGCCGAGCCCGCGGTCGTCGGAGCGAAATAGCGTCGCGCGCGCGAACGGTGCGCGCTTGGCCGCGCCCGGTCGTTCAAAAGGGCGCGTTCGGAATCCCGTGCACCGCCAGCGCGCGATCATAGTGCCGGAACGTGCCCCTGGAATCATCGAGCAGGCGCCGGTCCGGGCAGAGGATCGGCTCATTCGCAAAGTTCAGCTCCTGCACCGGCGTTCCCGTGGGCGGTAGCGCGGTCGCGCGGCATTTCTCGTCGATCTCACGCGAAAGCAGCTCGAACCAGCGCCGGTCTTTTTCTTCCGTCAGCTCCAGCTCCGCGACGCCTGCGGGAGCATAGCGATAGAAGCGCGGCACCTCGGCGGACCAGAGCATGGGTGGGGAGTACGCCGCCCGCAGCTCGGGCCGGTCATGGGAGCGTTTGCGATGCGCGACGCTCGTATTGAGGTCGACGATTTCGCCGTGTTCGGTGGCGGCCCAGAAGTGGAAATTCTTCCCCCAGCAGCCCGCCCACAGGATTGAGTGATCTTCGAGAACCTCGATCCAGGCCGCGGGGCCATACATCACTTGGGAGCCGATCCCGAGATTTCGGAGGGCGCGTGCGCTTCCCGCCGCCACGAGAAGCGGATAGTCGGCTCGATCACCGGTAAGCCGATCCACGGTCAGAGAGATGACCCGTGAAACCTGGGCGATGATCGACAGGGGTGTGCTCATGGGTTCCTCCTATCTCATCCCGGGGGAGGATGCTAGGCCGCCCGGGGGATGAGCCGTTAATGGCCCTAAGAAGTTAAAATTATAGGGCTAAATACAGGACTGAAATGGTCTATTAATTTGACTCATTTGGTCTTTTGCAATATATTGCACAGCGTTATGGGCTCTCCTCTTCGCTGGTTATTGATGGCGGGATTTTCGATGGTGGTCGGCTTGCCGATCCTCTGTGCGGCAGATCCAAAGAGCATCACGGAAAGCCACCTGATCTCCATTGATCCGAACGAGCCGGGAGGCTGCGCGCGGATTCTGAAGCTCCTTGAGGAAAAGTCGCTCGGGATCTCCGACGGCGCGCGAAGCGCGATGCTCGAGCAGACCTGCGCGCCTGGGCGCGATCGTGATGCCAGGTTTTCGGTGATCCTGCTGAAGGAAAACGACGATGCCGTCGCGGTCCGTGAGGCGGAGACCGCGTTGTCCGAAGAGCAGCGCGGCAACATCCGTCGCCTGATGGAAGACGATGACTATCGCCGTGAGCTCATCCGGGACGCCGTTCTCGATCGTCCACGAGACGTGAAGTCGACGGAGAGGCCGCTCGACTTCAATCGCGAGTATTTCTCGGGTTTTGTCCGGGATACTTACGGAATCGTCAAAGCGCCTGCCTCCTGGGACTCCAGGGACTGGGGCAGGGCCGCGCTCCTGCTCGTGGCGTCGGGCGGTATCTACGCCAATGATGAGCGTGTCCGGGACTGGGTCCAGCGCTCGCGAAACGAGCAGAGTGACCGAATCGCGGGGCTCGCCGAGCCGTTCGGAAAGGAGTTGATCCTGCCCGGTCTCGGCTTGATGTATGTCGCGGGCAAGTTGACTGACAACGTGCCCGCGGTTCGAACAGCGCTCCTGGGCCTCGAAAGCGCGGCGATCACAACGTTGTTCATAGGTGGCGTGAAGACGCTGGCCGCCCGGCATCGGCCCTATACCGGTGACGGCGCCGGGGCCTTTGGACGCGACTCCGGGAGCGTGGATTCGCACGCTTCTCTGCCGTCCGGGCACTCGGGCGCGGCTTTCGCGGTGGCGGCGGTGATGGCCTCGGAGCTGGGCGAGGAGGGCGGGCATGCGTGGGTCGCGCCTGTCGCTTACGGGATCGCAACTCTGACCGCCCTTTCCCGCATGAACGACGACGAGCACTGGGCATCGGACGTATTCATCGGAGCGGCGATCGGTTACTCGATCGGCAAATGGATCACCTCGCGGCATGCGTCGAGTCGCGGCGTTTCAGGTTCCGGCAGCAGGTCGGCGGGCTGGCAGGCGTATCCGGTGCTGGACCGCCGCGGAAGAATCAGCCTGATCCTGGAGTACCCGTTTTGAATTCACCTCGTGTTTACCGCATTTTTGCGGGTGTTTTGGCGCTGAGTTCCGCGATTCCGGGGGCCGCGTGGGCGACCACCGAGGACTCGCATCTGCGCGAGCCGCGGCTGCCCTCCTTCGGGCGTTTCAGCTTTCAGGAACGCCGCCGGGGTCTGGAGCCGCGCGAGGCCTTTGAGCGGGCGCGAGCGATTCTGGAGCATTTTGGCGTCCCGCCCGAAGAGGATACCCAGGCCTCGCTCGCTGACCTCCAGGGAGCGCAGACTTCGTCGGGCCTGGCGCTGGCTTTGCCTTTCCTTGACCGGGACGGCGCTTTCGCGCGGTACTCGGCGGTGCAGGACGGTGCGCGGTTGTCCGTTTTCCAGGATCCCGGCTCAAGAACGTCTCCTGATTTCACGGTCACGCTCGCCTCCGAAGGCTCCGCGCCTCCGGTCTCCGTGTTCGTGGAGCGTCTTCGTCTTGCCGCCGCGAGCGCGACGGCCGAGCGCCCGCTGGCGGGCCTCCGCATCGCGATCGATCCGGGGCACATGGGCGGGGAGCCCTGGGATGAGCGCGCCGGCAAGTTCGTCAAGGATGGCAAAGGCAATCTTCTGAGCGAAGGCCTGCTCGTGCTTCAGCTCGGGTTGCTGCTCGAACAGGAGCTGACCGCGCTCGGCGCCGAGGTGATGCTCACGCGGCGAGGGCTTACGCCGGTCACGACGTTGCCTTACGAGACCTTCGAGCTCAAGCCCTTTGCCGAGGTCGAGCTGCGCGAATCCGTCGATGACGAATGGTTCCAGTCCCTGCTGCCCACCGCGCAGGCGGGGCCCAGGCTTTTCAGGGCTTTTGCGGCCAACGCAAGCTTCCGCAAGATTTTCTCGGAGCAGATGCGGTGGAAGTACTTTTTCCTGGGTGAGGATCTCGACGCGCGCGTCCGGGCCATCCGGGCGTTTGCGCCGGATATCACGCTCGCTCTTCACCTGGATGTCGGTCCGCGCGGCGTCAACGCCACGAAGGTCTACGTGCCGGGAGGGTTCTTCGCGGACGAGTTCGCGACGCGGGAGCAGCGCCGGGACTTCGCGTGGCATCTGCTCGACGGGCCGGCGTGGCAGGCGTCGGTGAGCCTGAGCCGGGCGATCGTGAGCCAGATGAGCTTACGCCTCGGCATCCCGATGGAAACAAGTGGCCTGGGTAACTCCGTTCCCGTTGAGCCCGGTGTTTTCGCGCGAAATCTCGCGGTCCAGCGAAGGATCACCGGCTCGGCGGTCGCGTACCTGGAATGCCTCCATTACTCCGATCCCGCCGAATTCTCGCGACTTCGCCAGTACACGCGTTCGATGGAGATCGAAGGCCGGCAGTACGGCTACTCCGAGCGTCTGGTTCAGCTCGCCGAAGCCGTGCGTGACGGCGTGGTGAGCTTCGCGGCGTCTGATCACCGCTGAGGTTAGCATCTCCAACTGTCGGAAACTGTCTCCCGTGGTTTGCTGGCCCGGCGCCGGTCCTCTTTCCAGTTGTCGGAAGGCGTAGCCTCAAGTTTTCCCAGCCGTGGCTGCACTTAGCCCAGGGCTTCCTGATGGTGGATCATTGACTCGACGACAGAGTGCGTGTCGTGCAGTCCAAATTCCACGGAAGTTTGTTCACGCTGTGTCGCGCCCAGGAAAACTGGCCGGTTACGGGCATCTTGAACCGTACGGAAACTGAAACGGAAACCCCAAACTCACACGGTGGCGGCTCCGACGGCCAGCCTGGTGCTCGTACCGGACAAGTCAGCTCGAGGGCTTGTCGCCTTCGGAGGGAGCGCTGGAAGGGGCCTGGGAAACGGGCGTAATCCTGGGCTTCGGGCCGCCGGAAGAGGGCTGGGGAGCGCGTGCTTCGCGGCGCTGTCCATCGCGATCGCCACGACGGTCGTCGCGACGTCCACCGCCGCGCTCACCGCGGTCTCCGCGTCCTCCTTTGCCACGCTTCTTGCCATCGCGGCTTTTGCCGTCCCGTCCTTTGCCGTGACCGGGCTCGGCGCGGCCACCGGCCCCTTTCTGATGCAGCGGGGGGAAGTATTCGGCGACGTAGAACTTGTCGTCCTTCTGGAAGGCCCTGGGAGGCGCTGTTTCGCCTTCGTTGAGCGCGAAGACGATGACCCGCTTGAGGTCGTTGAGTTTGGTGCCGACCGCATCGAGGGCCGCCAGCAGGAAGGCGAGCTTGTCGCCTTCGAGTTTGAGGGCTTCGCCCAAAGCCTGGGGCAGCTCCTCGGGCGTCTTGCCCGCGGCCAGGAGCTCCTGGCGCGTCTGTGTGGCATTCTTGAGGGTAAGGGCGGCAAATTCGGTGAGGGTTTTCATGAGGGGACTGTTAGCACAGGGGGCGCGCACCAGAAATCAAAAAGCCGGGGGTTTCTCGCGTAGCAAATGAAGAAGCTCGGACGGCTCGAGCACCATGCTGGGGCCCCTTTGGGGTGCGAGCGAGTCAAGCGAGGCCGCAGGCCGAGCGGAGAGCGAGCATTAAAATGAAAAAAAAGCCCGGCTGGCTTTCGCCAACCGGGCTCCTGAAGACCTGCGAAAGCAGCCGATCAGAGCAGCTTCGCGCCGACGACGACACTCAGCTGAGCGGCGTCGGCATTGACCGTATTGTTCGGATAGATCGTGATGCCTGGGGCGACGTTCACGGTCGGAGTGACGTCAAAGCCCATGCTGAAGTTCACGTCCATGGGATTCCGGTAGCCCCAGCCTTTGGTGAGGGCATAGCGGCCGTCCAGCTCATAGAGCAGGGTGGCCGACGTCGTCGGATTGAGCTGATAGCTCACGCTCGGCGAGAAGTAGAGGCGCAGCTTCGAGCGGTCCGCCTTCGCGCCGTTGGCGTACATGTAGAAGGTCTCGAAGGTCGTCGCCGTCAGGGTGAAGCGGCTTTCTGGGATCTTGTAGTCCAGCGACTGCGTCGAGCGCAGAGCCGTGAGGATGTGCGCCTTGGAGGAGCCGTTCGAAACGGGTACGTAAGCGCGAAGATCACCGACGAGCGAGGCGTTCTCGGTTTTGAACAGGCTGTTGTGCGACACGCGCAGCGCGGGATCGTTGATGGTGTAATCCTGTCCACGAACGGGCGAGTAGTCGAAGTTCAGCTGAACGCCGACTGACGTCGTGCCTGTTGCCTTATAGTTGAGACCGACCTGGTTGATCAGGGTGAGCGGCGACGTGGGATCGGGGGCGCCATCAGCCGTGGGCTGCAGGGAGCTGGTGGGATGCGCGAGCGAGGGGCCGGCGAGAATGCCGAGGTAGCTCGCGGAGATCCGTTCGCGAAGCGAGGGAGCCACGGCCTTCGCGGTCGCGGTCGTGGTACTGTTGGTCGGCGTGGTTTCGGCAAAAGCCGAGCCCGCCAACACGGCCGACATCAGAATCAAGGCCTGCAGGTTTTTCATTTCCAAAATCTCCTCGTTTAGTTTGAGCCCGATCGAGCAAGCCCGTTCGCACCAGATACACAAATGGCAGAGCGCTTCTAGCAAGGGACTTGCCAGTATTTTTCATCCTAAGCCGCTTGAATTTTGTCAATGACTTCCACGGTTAACTATTTGATAAATCAATAGGTATGTAAAAATTCCCTGTCCAAGTCGTGGTCTCTGTCGAAACTTTTGACACCGGAGTCGTGTGAATTTTTCCAAGCTCAAACGGGTTCTCCTCGGGCAGCCGCTCTCCAGTCACCTCGCGAGCCATGAGCGCATTCCGAAGTGGAAAGCGCTCGCCGTGCTTTCGTCGGATGCGCTGTCGTCAGTGGCCTATGCGACCGAGGAAATCCTCATTCCTCTCGCAATCGTAGGCCTGGCCGCGCTGGCGTACTCCCTCCCGGTTTCCCTGGCGATCGTGGCGTTGATCATTATCGTTACGATCTCTTACCGGCAGACGATTGATGCCTATCCGGGCGGTAGCGGCGCGTATTTCGTCGTGAAGGAGAACCTTGGGGTCCGGGCGGGCCTGGTGGCCGGGGCTTCGCTCATGATTGACTACACCCTCACGGTTGCCGTCTCGGTAGCCGCCGGAGTGGAGAACATCGCGTCGGCGGTTCCGTTCTTTCAGGGCCATAAAGAGGTCCTCGGGGCGGCGGTGATCGTGGTGATCATGCTCTTTAATCTTCGGGGGACCAAGGAGTCGGCCTCCCTCTTCGCGCTGCCGACCTACCTGTTCCTACTGTCGTTCCTTATCCTCATCGGCGCGGGTGCCTGGAAGCTGCTCGCTGGCGAGATCCCGCCCGCCGCGCCGCTGATCCATGAGACTTACCCCGCGATTCCGCTCTTTCTCCTGCTTCGGGCTTTTTCCTCGGGCTGCACGGCGCTCACGGGAATCGAGGCGATCTCCGATGGCGTCTCGCTCTTTCAGCATCCGGCGCACAAGAACGCCAAGACGACGCTCGTGTGGATGAGCGTGATCCTAGTCGCGCTCTTTCTCGGGATCACGACGCTCGCCCACGTCTATGGCGTCGTGCCGGCCGAGCAGGAGACCGCCGTCTCGGTCCTCGCGCGCAAGGTCTTCGGTGATACCTTCCTCTATTACGCCCTTCAGGGCTCGACCGCGTTGATTCTGCTTCTGGCGGCCAATACCGCGTACTCGGATTTTCCGAGGCTGTCGTCGTTTCTGGCGAAGGATCGCTTCCTGCCCCGCCAGCTCGCGAGTCTTGGCGACCGGCTGGTTTTTTCCAACGGCATCCTCGGCCTCAGCTTGACGGCGATCTTCCTGCTCTTCGTCTTCCAGGGCGATACGCATCGGTTGATCCCGCTCTATGCGATCGGCGTTTTCCTCTCGTTCACGCTCTCGCAGGCCGGAATGGTCCGCCACCACCTGCGCAGGCGCGGCCCGCGGTGGCTCGGCTCGTTCTTCTTCAATTTTCTAGGCGCGTTCACGACGCTGGTCGTGCTGGTCGTCGTCGCGACGACCAAGTTCCTGGCCGGCGCGTGGATCGTGATCCTGCTGATCCCGCTCTGCGTATTCGTGTTTTTGCGGATTCGGGAGCATTACGAGCAGGTCGGGCGCGAGCTGACCTTGAGCGAGCGCAAGCCGCCGCCGCGGCTCGAAGCGGTCAGGCACGCGGTGATCGTCCCGATCTCCGGCCTGCATCGCGGGGTGATCGATGCGCTTCGCTACGCGCTCTCGATCTCCCACGACGTGCGCGCGTGCTACGTGGAGCTGGACCCCGAGGCGACGGAACGGGTGAGGGGGCAGTGGAGACTCTGGGCGCCCCAGGTTCCCTTCATCGTTCTTCCATCGCCTTACCGTTCGGTGATCGAGCCGCTGCTCGAGTACATCGACGATGTGGAAAAAACCACGCCCGGCGAGATGCTTACGGTCGTGATTCCCGAGTTCGTGACGGCCAAGTGGTGGCAGCAGATGCTGCACAACCAGACCGCGTTCCTGATCCGCGCGGCGCTGATGTTCCGGCGCCGCCGGGTCGTGACGAGCGTGCGCTACCACCTCAAGGGCGATTGCTGACGCCGCTGATTAGAAGGAGCACTCCTGCCGGAGGATCGTCATCAGGCCCGGGACTGACGGGCTTGAGTTCAGGTTGTCCTGCAGCTCGCTTTCCTTGGTGAGGAGGGGGACCTGGGTGGTCTTGCCCTGCTCGTCGCGGGCGTAGCCCATGATGATCAGATCAGTCATCGAATCGCGCATCCCGACGACGAGACGCGTGGGATACCGGCGAGCCTCGGAGAGCTGCTGCCCGATGAAGCGAAACGCTTCGGGAGCGAGGCGGGAGTCGCGTTCGCGCGTCGTCCACGGAACGACCGGAATGCCGATGATCGCGCCCACGCCCTTGGCGACCCCATGGCCGAACTCGATGGTCCCGTCGGAAAGGAGCCGGCAGAGGCTCGAAGCCACGAGGTGATCGCCTTCCAGGGCCCCGGAGACCAGGCGCTGCTCGAAGCGCTCGAGAATCGGATAGCGCTCCGCCGGAGCATCAGCTCCGAACGCGGGGGGGGAGACCAAGGCGGAAATGAACAACAGGGGGAGTATGAACTTCATGGGTGCACCGTATATTCGCATTTAAATCACGCGTCAAACCACGGGGCCGTGGATCTCAAAGGAGCCGGAATCCGGAACCACTGCGGGCGGACGGGCATACTTCCTCGGATCAGTTCAGAAGCGAGATCCGGGTGACGGCAAAGAGCAGGAGGGCGGCGGCGACCGCCTGGATGGGGTCCAGGGGCGTCTGCAGGACGACCGTGTTCACGATCACGGCCGTGATGGGATAGAGCAGCTCCACGAAGGTGGCGATGCTCGCGGTGGCGCGGGAGAGCCCTCCGTAGTAGCAGACCATGGCGAGAAGACCGGAGATGAAGCTCAGATAAGCGAAGCTGAGGACCATGCCTTCGGATTGGACGACCGCGAGGGGAATGCCCTGGCCCGACCGGACCATGAGGACCGCGAGGGTGGCGAGTCCGAAGGTGTACCGCCAGAACGTCAGGACGGGCGCGTGACTGCGGTTGAGCAGCGCCTTGCCGGCGACGGTGGACGAGGCCCAGATGGCCGCTGCCCCGAGCGCGAAGACGACCCCGCGCGAATGGACATCAAGACCTTTGCGGATGAAGGAGAAATCCAGGGTCGGGAAGCTCAGCACCGTCCCGGCTCCGAGCGCGAGCACTGCCCAGCCGTAGAAGCCGGCCTTGGGGCGCTCACCGAGGAAGAGCAGCGCGAGCAGCATGACCAGGACCGGCTGGAGCTTCTGAAGCAGGATCGCCACCGACGGATTGACGTAACGGAAACTCGCCGTGAACAGCAACGTCGCGCCCGCCGAGGCCCCCGCGCCGATCAGCACGAGGCCGAGCCAGCCGCGGGCCGAAAATTTGAAGAGTCCCCGGGGCCGTTTGACCCAGGCCCAGAGGAGCAGCGCGATCGTCGCGAAAACGTGCTCGAGAAAGACGATCGAGACGGTGTCGAGCTTCTGGAGCATCGGATAGCGGAAAGGGGCGTCCGTCGCCCAGAGGACCGCGGCAAAAGCGATGAGGCCGGGACCGAGAAGCGGATTGGCGCGCATGTCAGAGCCCTTCGCTCGCGGAGGATTCCGCAGCCGGCGCCGCGGTAACCCGGGCGCCCGCGGCCTCCTGCCACCAGCGGTTGAAGGTCTCCGCCGCCTGTTGGGCCATGGCCTCGCGGGCCGCTTCGCGCTTCATCCCGGCGACGTCATCGAAGAGCGCGGGATCGAAGAGGCCGAAGTGCATGTTGCCGGGCTGGTAGTTCTTGGGCTCCGAGGCGGTCACGTGCCGGAGCAGGGCGCCGAGCGCGGTGTTCGCGGGGGGCGCCTCATGCGGCAGCCCGGCGAGGCGCTGCGAGACGAAGAGCGCCGCGAGCAGGCCACCCGCCGCTGACTCGACGTAGCCCTCGACGCCGGTGAGCTGGCCCGCGACGTAGACCGTCGGATGCCCTTTGAGCGAGAGGTCCGAGCGCAGGGCTTTCGGGCCGCAAAGATAGGTGTTGCGATGGATGGAGCCCAGGCGGAGGAACTCCGCGTTGCGCAGGGCGGGGATCAGGCGAAGCACCCGCGACTGCTCGCCGAACTTCAGCTTCGTCTGGAAGCCCACGAGATTGTACGCGGTGCGGGCGCGGTTCTCGGGCCTGAGCTGCACGACCGCGTGGGGCCGCGCTCCGGTCCGCGGATCGGTGAGTCCCACGGGCTTCATCGGGCCGAAGCGCAGGCTTTCTCGGCCCGTAGCGACGATCGCCTCGATGGGCTGGCAGCCCTGGAAGAACTTCTCCTTCTCGAAGGCGCGGGCGGGTACCTTCTCGGCCGTGAGGAGCGCATCGATGAAGGCGTTGTACTCCGGCTCGCTCATCGGGCAGTTGAGGTAGGCCTTCTCCTCGCCTTTGTCGTAGCGGTTGGCGAGAAAGGCGTGGCTCTGATCGATGCTCGAGGCGTCGACGATGGGGGCGATGGCGTCGTAGAAGTAAAGGTCGTCGCTGCCGGTGGCCCTGGCGAGCCACTGGCTCAGGGGTTCGGAGGTGAGCGGGCCCGTGGCGAGGACGGTGATCGCGCCGGCAGGCGGTGCCACGATCTCCTCGTTCTGAAGGGTGATGTTCGGATGCGTGCGCAGGGTGCGGGTCACGTGTTCGGCAAAAAGCTCGCGGTCCACCGCCAGCGCCTCTCCGCCGGGCACGGAGTGGGCTCCCGCCGCGCGGAGCACGAGCGAGCCCATCCGGGTCATCTCGGTTTTGAGCATGCCGGGAGCGGAAACCGGCGAGCGCGACTTGAGCGAGTTGCTGCAAACGAGCTCGGCGCAGCGATCGGTGGAATGCGCCGGCGTCATCTTCGTCGGGCGCATCTCATGAAGGATGATCCGGACGCCGCGCTCGGCGAGGAAGTAAGCGGCCTCACTGCCAGCCAGACCGGCGCCGACCACATGAACGGATGGGGCGTCAGTGAGGGTGCGCGAGCTCCGCTGGTTTGACATGCTGCCCCTTTATCATAGTAATCCGGTTCGTTACACTCAAAGAACGTATGTTGCTTGAAGAGGCGATCGGAACCTTCCTTCACCATTTGGCGACCCAACGGTCCGCAAGCGTGCATACGGTGCGGGCCTATCAGTCCGATCTCGAACACTGGGCGTCCCATCTCAAGGCGCAAGCCGGCATCACCGAGCTGGGTCAGCTCGAAGAGCGGCTGGAACCGCGCGAGGTCCGCGCTTACCTTGCCGGGCTTCATGATGATCACGAGCGGACGTCGATCTGCCGGCGCCTTTCGGCGATCCGGTCGTTCCTGAGGTTCGCGCGCGGGCGGGAATGGTTGAGCCGGGACATCGGACGCCTCGTGCCCTCGCCCAAGGCGAAACGGACGTTGCCGCGTTTTCTCAAGGTCGAGGAGGCGCTGGAGCTGGTGACGGCGCCGGATCTGGCGACCCGGCTCGGGCGCAGGGATCGGGCGCTTTTTGAGGTGCTTTACGGCTGCGGGCTGCGCGTGAGCGAGGCGGTCGGCCTGAACGTTGCCGATGTGCAGCTCGAGCAGGGGTGGGTGCGGGTGATCGGCAAAGGCGACAAGGAGCGTGCCGTGCCGTTCGGCTCCCCGGCGCGGGCGGCGCTGGAGGCTTATCTCGCGGATCTCAGCGGGAAGCCCGAGGCCACTGCGCCACTTTTCGTGAATTTTCGCGGAACCCGGCTCAGCTCCCGGAGCGTGGCCCGGATTCTGGTCAAGCATCTGGTCCGGATCGCCGCGTCCAAGACGCTCTCGCCCCATGGGCTGCGGCACAGCTTCGCGACCCACCTGCTGGCCGCTGGAGCGGATCTTCGGACGATTCAGGAGCTGCTGGGGCACTCGCGACTCTCCACGACCCAGCGCTACACGCATGTGGACCTCGGGGCGCTGATGGATGAGTATCGGACCGCTCATCCCTTGAATGGTTCGCAAAAACGCGGGACAAAAGGGTAGGATAGGACTGCGAAAATAGTTCGTGCGCGGCATGCCGCCGGGCTGTTAAGGGTATTCATCAAGCATGGAAAAGCTCGTCGACTTTCTCCTGAACTTCTACGGACCCACGCCGTACTTCGTCATCTTCGGCATCCTGCTGGCCTGCGGGCTCGGCCTGCCGATACCGGAGGACATCACGCTTTTCGCGGCGGGCCTGCTTTCGTATTACGGGCTCACCGACGTCTGGACGATGATCATCGTCTGCCTGGTCGGCGTCATGGTGGGCGACAGCCTGATCTTCATGCTGGGCGCGGTTTACGGGCGCAAGCTGACCAAGAAGTGGTTTTTCCACAAGCTCCTGCCCGATGACCGGCTCGAGCTCGTCAAGAAGCAGTTTCACGATCGCGGAACGAAGCTGATCTTTTTCGCGCGGTTCATGCCGGGCCTGCGGGCACCGATCTTCTTTTCGGCGGGGACGCTGCATCTGCCGTATCGGGTCTTTTTCTTTTATGACGGCGGCGCCGCGCTCCTCAGTGTTCCGGCGATCGTCGGGGCGGTCTACTACTTCGGCGACCAGCTCGATCGGGTCGTGAAGATCATTCAACGGGTGGAGCACGGGATCGTGCTGGTGGTGATCGCTGTCGTGCTGGCGGTCGCCGCTAAATGGTATCTGGGGCACCGAAAATCAGCTAAGCTGAGGAATGCCGGCTCAGGTTGAGCGGGCTTACCGATATGAGAGCGGGCGTCTTTTTCCTTTTCTGCAGCTTGTTCCTGGTCTCGCCGGCGGGAGCCGAATCCGCGCCGGGCAACCTTCTACGAGAGCCTCCCTTGATCGAGATGCCGGAGCTGAGCTCCGAGCGCTCCCAGGAGCTCGAGGGGAAATGGTGCCAGGAAATGATCGGCGCCGTCAGGCGCATCGGCTGGAAGATCGATCCCTGCAAGGACGTGAAGTGGCAGGTGGGGGGCTTTTCGGTCCGGGGCAGGCCGCTCGTCTACGCCGAGTTCGGCGATCCCGAGGCCGAGAATACCACGCTGGTCATCTCGGGAGTGCACGGGGATGAGCTCACCCCGCAGTACGTCGGCTTCAAGCTCGTGGAGTGGCTGATCCAGAACCGTTCGGATCTCGGAAAGACCCGCGTCGTCGTCGCGCCCATGGTGAATCCCGATGGCTTCCTCGCGAGGCGCCGGACCCGGGTCAACGCCAACGGGGTCGACGTCAACCGCAACTTCGATACGAAGGACTGGAGAGATCGCGCGCTGAAATCCTGGAAGCGGCGTTATCGCTCCGATCCGCGGCGCTTCCCGGGCTTCAAGCCGGGTTCGGAGCCCGAGACCATTTTTCAGGAGCGGCTGGTCCAGGCGACCCGTCCGCAGAAGATCCTCTCGATCCATTCTCCGCTGAACTTTCTTGATTACGACGGCCCGACGACGTTGTCGCTGGCGAAGTTCCCGAAGGAGTACGTCCACGAGTGCCTGCGCCTTCGTTCGCGCCTGAAGGCGATTTCCGGCGGATTTTATCCCGGCTCTCTCGGCAACTTCGCCGGGCAGGAGCTGGGGATCCCGACGCTGACCTTGGAGCTTCCGACGGCTGATCCGCGCAAGGCCGAGCTGTACTGGAAGCGCTTCAGCCAGGGGATCCGGATCATGATCGAGTTCTCGATGCCGAAGTATTCGGCGATCCCGCTCGACCCCGCTGAGCGGCGCGCGCCGGCGGTGAAGGCGGCCGAGGGCGTCGGCCCGAGCGGCACGCCCGGCAGCGGATGAGCGAAGCGGTTCCCGTCCTCGAGCCCGGCTGCGTGGCCGACTGTCCGGGGTGCAAGTTCCGCGCGCTTAACGCCGGCGAAAGCGATGCACGCAAGCAGGACTGGCTCTTGAATCGCCTGGCTCCCTGGGCGGATCGCGTCGGAGCGCTGCGGGCGTCGCCTATCCGATGGGGCTATCGCGAACGCGCCACCCTGCGAGCGGAGTGGGCCGGCGACTCCTGGAAGCTCGGGCTGCGGGTGACCAGCCGCGAGGATCCCAAGGGGACGGTGATCGCGATTCCCGAGTGTCCGGTTCATTCGCCGCGGATTCGCGCGCTGATGGAGCTTCTTTCGCGGAGCCTGCCCGGGCCGGAGCGGCTGCCGCTCGTCTTTGTTTCGGTTTCGGGTTCGCTCCTGACCCTGGTGGTGAAAGCCAGGGAGGCAGAGCTTGATTTGGCCGCGCTGGGCTTTGGCGAGGCCGGCGCGACGGGCTTGGCAAAGCTGGGCGTTACCGGCGTCTTCGTGAACTTCAGCCCCGCGGCGGGGCAACGCGTGTTCTCCAGCCGCGGTTGGCGGCAGCTTTGGGGTGAGCCGCGAGGGCGTCTTGAGCTCGGCGCCTTGGGCGCGTTTGAGTACGGGCCGGACAGCTTTCAGCAGCTGATTCCGTCCCTTTTCCTGCGGGCAATGGAGGAAGCGCGGGCGTTTCTCGCGCCGGCTCCGACGGATGCGGTGATCGACCTTTGCTCGGGTCTCGGGGTGTCGCTTCGCCTGTGGAAGCA
Source organism: Oligoflexia bacterium (assembly GCA_023700925.1). GTDB lineage: Bacteria > Bdellovibrionota > UBA1018 > UBA1018 > UBA1018 > JAMPXJ01. The sequence goes on from JAMPXZ010000003.1 coordinate 34,269, forward strand.
AAGCGGCGCGCGGACCTTGGGCGTGGAGCTGGGCGGAGAGGCCGCGGGGCTTGCCGAGCGCAATGCGGGAGCGGGAAGCTGCTTGCGCGGGCGCTGCTCGGAGCGGCTTCCGCAGCTGGACCAGTGGCTGCAGGAGCGAGAAGGGGCGGGCCGGGTCCTGCTCTTTGCCAACCCGCCGAGGCTCGGGCTCGAGCCCGAGGTGAGGCGCTGGATCGCCGAGCGGGCGAGGCCCGCGCGGCTTGCCTACCTCTCGTGCAGCGCCGGAACGCTGAGCCGGGATCTATCGGATCTCGAAAAGGCGGGATATGCTGTGCGCAGGATCACCCCGTATGACTTCTTTCCTCAGACCCATCATGTCGAAACTCTCGCGCTCCTGGAGCATTAATCCGATCTGGGCCATGCCCGCGGTTTTTCTCGCGGTTCTTCTCCTGCACGGCGGGCTGATCGGCCTGACCGACGACGAAGCGTACTACTGGGTTCTCGCCCAGAACCCCTCGCTCGGCTATGCGTACCATCCGCCCGGCGTGGCCTGGCTCATCGCCGCTTCAGAGGCGCTCCTCGGCTGGGCGTTCGGCGCGCACTCCGAGGCGCTCGTGCGGTTGCCGGGGCTCCTTTGCATGGCGCTGACGCTCGGGCTCGGGATGAAATGGATGGAGCTGGCGGGCGCCCCGCGGGAGCGCTTGGGCCGTGGCGCCTGGGTTTGCCTCTCTTTCGCCGGGGTTTTCGCGCTTTCGTGGATGATGGTGCCGGACCTTCCGCTTTTTCTCGGCTGGACCGCGCTTTTCGTCTCGGTTTGGTATTTTTCCTTCGTTCGTGCCGCCGGCTGGCTCGGGCCCCTGATGGCGCTCGCGATGGCGCTCACGGTGCTGTCGAAGTATTCGGGCGTGCTGGCGTGGGCGTCGGCGGTGGCCTGTCTTTTCGCCTGGGCCCCCAAGGCGCGGCGCTGGCGGGCGATCGGGTGGGTGAGCGCGGGGCTTCTCGTAGGAGTGCTGCCCACGCTGATCTGGAATGCTCGGCACGAGTGGAGCTCGATTCTCTGGCAGCTCCGCGATCGCCACGGGCACGCGGAGCTCTCGTGGGGTCGCTACGCGCGCTTCTGGTCGGTTGAGCTTTTCGCCACGGGACCTGCCGCCGTGGTGTTCGCGGGCGCGCTGCTCTACCGGGCGTTTCGAAAGGGCGCGGAAGGCCGGGTCTATCGTTTCGTGGCGCTGTGGATGCTCCCGGCCGCGGCGGTCTTCTGCGTGCAGCCGCTTTGGGCCGAGTTCAAGCCGCACTGGGCGTTCATCGTGTGGTGGCCCGCCGTGCTGGTTCTCGGGTGGGAGTGGGCCTCGGGCGCTCGCGGCGCCTCGCGCTGGGCGCTGGGTCAGGCGATCTATGGGACGGTTCTCGGCGCGGTGGTCCTCGTGAGCTGCCATCTGCCGCTCGGCAGCTGGGCGCTGGAACGGTTCGTGGGGCGCGAGTTCGATCCGCGTATGGACGTGACCAACGATCTGTATGGCTGGGACGAGCTCGAGGGTTTCATCGCGGAACGCTTCGGGGCGGCGACTCTGGCAATGCCGGTGGTCGGCGCGCGCTACCAGACGGCCTCGCAGGCGGCGTTCGCGCTGCGTTCGCATCGCCGCGCCACGCTTCTTCCCTTGGATCTCAAGGCGCGCGATGAGTGGCCGGACCTGGGCGTGTCGGCCGGACTGGGGCCCGATTGGCCGAAGCTCACGCGGCCGGTGCTTTTCGTGACGGACAATCGTTATGATGGCGCGCCGGGATTCCCCGAGGCGGCATGCCAGAAGCTCGGGCGTCTGGAAAAGAGGAGGCTCCGCTATCCGGCTAAGTGGATCGAGGTCTGGAAGTGCGAGCCTGCAGCCGCGCAGCCTTGAGCCAGCCGAGGAACTCCTCGTCGAGCTCGCTCGCGCTCGCGATGAGCACCCGGTGCGTGATCCATTTCGGGCTGCCGGTGACGGGGCGAAGCCTTTCGGATTTGGCGAACGCTTTTGCAAGGCCGAGGCGGATTTCCAGGCCTTTTTGAGTGATTCGGATCGCCCCCATGGTCGCTCGGGCTCCGTCCGGATAGCCGATGGCGATCGCGCCTTTGACGGGGAAGAAGTCCACGCCGGGAACGGCGCTCGAGCGCGCCAGCAGGCGACGGTACAAGGTGAGCCATTTCGCTTTTCTTCCGGAGAAGAGCGCGGCGAGAGCGTTCGTTTGCGAGGCGGTCAGTAGCTTACTCACGGTTGCGTTCCGCGTTCCATTTTAGCACCCACAGCCCCGAGCGTGTCACGGATAATTCGGAAGTCGCTCTTCGGTCTTGGCGGGTACGACCTGAACCAGGTCCGTCCGGACCCAGGCGGTCTTCGAGTCGGCGATGACCTTGAACCAGCGGTCGTTCCAGTCGGCGACGATCAGCCGCTGCCCGGGCTCCGCATAACCGATGGTGGGGTAGAGGGAGCCTGGTCCGGAATGCATGTCCACGCTTTTGCCTTTGCTTTGGACGACGAGAAGCGAGGGCAGGGCGTCGTTCGCGGACTGCGTGGGTGCTTCGCCCTGTTTCTGTGACGGCGCTGCGGCCGGGTCCCCGGCGGCGGGCTCACGCATCGGCGCCATGGCGTTGTGCCGGACCTGGTCGCTCATCTCGGAGGCGAGCGACGGGGCGGCGACCACCTCGCTCAGGCGCGAGGAGGCGGGGCGGATGTTGGATTCTGCCGGGGCGATCGCGTTCGCGGCGACCGAGGTCGCGCGATCCCAGAGGGCGCGGCCCTGGAGGTACAGGTAGATGCCCGAGGCGATCGTGGCTACCGCGGCAAGACTGATCGCGACCGAAAGCGTCTTCGCCCGCACGGAGCGGGCGGGTGTTACCGGAAGCTCGGGCAGCGGCGACGGCAAAGGCGGCACGGCCTGCTGCGAGCCGGGCAGAGGCAGGTGGGGCGCGGTCATCTGGGGCGGCAGCGGGGGCATCGCGAGGTTGGGCATCGCGAGGTTGGGCATCGCGAGGTTGGGCATCGCGAGGTTGGGCGAATGCGCGGGGTTCTGCGTTGTCGTCGCTGGGCGGATCACGGGCCTTTGCTGGGCGTTCTGGCGAAGTCGCGCGAGATTCTGCGCGGCATCCTCGCTGAGCATCGAGACGGGATCTTCCGTCCCTTCGGGCAGAATGATGTGTTCACCCGCGGGCGCGCGATCCACCTTCACGAGGTTGACCTCCGCTCGGCGGATGAGCGCGAAACCCCCGCATTTGTAACAGCGGGAGAAGGACCATCCGGCCCCGAGTTTATCGTCCGAAACAGCAAGGCTAATGCCGCAATGAGGACAGTTCCAGCGCATGGTACAGGTCTCCTATGATCAGGTTCACAAGCGCGGGGGGCGCCGTCAATGGGCAGGAATTGCTGGGCTTTGCTGGGCAGGATGTGCCGGTTGAAATGGAGGCCGGTTGCCAGTAGCCTATTCCATGAGTCTTACAGTCATAACCTTGTCTAAGGAGCTGGCGATGAAATCGATACTGGGCATTTTCCTGTCTCTCTCAATGGCGGCCTTTGCTCAGGCGGCCGAAGCCGAGAAGCCGCAGATCATCGATGTGCAGGCAAAATCAGGACAAGTCGTGGAGCTGCACCGGGGCAAGCCCTTCGTGCTCAAGTTTCCGAAGCAATTCGCCAACCAGCTCGTTGACGTCAAGGCCAGCAGCTACCCGGTCATGATCCTGCGCTCCGAGATTCCCAAGGATGCCTTTCTTCCCAATTATTTTTCCTGCATCGGTTACCAGGCGGCGATCGATCCCAAGGATCCCGAAATCGTCATTTCCAATGGAAATCCTGCCGATGACAGCGGCATCAGCTTTTCCTGGCATCAGCTGGATCGCAAGGGGCAGGTGAAGACGAAACTCGTTCCACGAGGCATCGACTCCGCCAGTGAGACGGAGCTCTACCTTACGGTCTCGTTGCAGAAGAAGTCGAAACAGATTCGTTACGATCTTTACGAATCCATGAGGAAGGACGAGCGCCGAGCCCAAATCGGCTGGCGTTCGGATATCAAGATCCATGAAGGCGGAAAGAGCCGGGAAAACGACATGCGTTGCACGGTTCCCGAATTTTCCGTGCGGGTGAGACTCGTGGACGCCGAGAGCGTTCGCGCCGCCGGAGACAGCGCGGTCACTCAGGCGCGGGAAAAGACGCTGCCGCCCGCGGAGGGTGTCCGGGAGAGTGTCCCGGCAACGGGTTCTGTCGGGGAGCCTGCTGTCGGCGCGGCTCAGTGAGGGCGGTCGGATATTTCGGAGCGCTCGTGGTCGGCGCTTCTGACTTGAAACTTTTCGCCTAAGCAGGTGGCATCCTGCCATTTGGGCCAGTAACCGTATTGCCCGCAGGACGACAGAAGTCCGTCAGGCGAAAACGCAAAGCAGTAGTATTGGTGTGACGCCGGTTCCGAAATGGAACTCAGCTCCAAGCACTTTTGGGTCAATTCCTCGAATGGGTCTCCGGACTCCGGCTTCCTGACACTCTTGTGTTGCTTGCTGTCGACCCACTCCTCCGAGGAGATCAGTTTTCCCCGCTGATACAAGTGCGCGCTTCCATGAGCGGCGCCTTCCAAAGGATGATAGGAGGACTCAAGGATGAAGCTCTTGCTGCTCGACTTCAGGTAACGCCAAACGGAGGTTGAGTCCTGGATTCTCCTCTGCGCGATCTTCAAGCAAGAGCTTGTTTTGCAATGCAATGACGTCGGTTCGATCCTCTCCGGGTTCCTTAGGTCATGATAAAGGGCGCACCCAGGCAAGAGGATCAATGAAAAGAGAGATGCGATCTTTGCCGGCTTCATGAGCCTTAGCCTGCCAGCGGGAGCGACCCGTGTCCACTACGCACTTATCCCGGATGCTATCTTCAGTAATCAGGGCTCTTCAGTACAGTCGCGACCGCCGGTCGTCGTGGCCGAGCTGTTGTCGCAGATCATGAAATCAGTGGCCAGAGTCTTTCGATCTTTACGGTCTCGAATCGTGAGCTCCTGCACGAAGCTGAGCTGGGTGATCTCGCGGCAGGAGTTTTCGGTGAAAAGGTGAAGGACTTTTCGCTCGCCAGCGGAGATGACCTCCACCTGCGCGGAATCGCCTGCCGAATCCCAGAGCTCCAGGTCGGCAAGCCTGATGAGTGAGGAATATTCCTTGCCATGGACGGAGGCGACCCGTCCCCCTGCCTTGATTCGGATGGTTCCTGCCGCGTTGGAGCAGTCAAAGGAATAACTGCCGGCCAGCGCCGCGGAAGAGATTAAGAGAATGGCTCCAGATAGTGCCGCGATTTTCATGCGGCGGGCATTTGCAGGGAGCGTGCCCGGTCGTTTCAATGAGGAATCTGTCTCGGAGTGACGGGCGACGCTGTAAAACTTTTTGACAGTCGTAGGAAGTCTAGTGCGAGTTTTGTGTTAGCGCGAGGGCGGTGTCGCCTTGCCTTGGCCCACGTCAATAAGGTCATAGGCGTTCCAGTTTTGATGAAGCCGACTTCCAGCAGGTCTTTGAGGAGCGTGACTCGGACTTGAAGCCTAATCGTGGCATCGGGGGAGAGCGTTCCGGCGCTGATCCAGCAAAACGCTAGACGTCGAATTTCATGCCTTTCCTTGAACTGCGCGCCAGCGGAATCGAGTAGCCATTTTGCGTTCACCGAGTAAGGCAGATCGATCAGAAGAGCTTGGAGCACTTGCTGCGTGGCTTTGGGCGTTTCTGGATATGGCAGGCCGGCCCCGGGCAGACCCTTCGTGGCTGATCGCCTCGGGCCCTAAGCCCTGGTTCGCCACTTCCTTCCAAAGAAAACCAGCTTCTCCAGTCTCTCTCAGTCACGCCTGAACAGGATCGAAGACCTGCTCAATCATCGCCCAAGAAAATGTCTCGGATATTTGACTCCTTGGGAGGTTCATTTTAAGAAGCCTCCCAAGATCTCCAATATCTCAGCGTTGCACTTGTCATCTAAATCCGCCCTTAATAATATGCTTGTAATACCATTGCCCCGATGATATTCGAAGAACGTGAGCCGCAAAAGACAAGAACATCAACTCACGCTTCCCGGACTGACAAAACGAACGCGTATCCTCGCGCACGGGGGCGACCTCACTCAGGGCAAGCGCAAAACGGCGCGCCCCTTTGACCGCAAGCAGGCGCTTCACGTGGTGCTGCGCTCGAGCAAGGCCCGCGGCGAGCGCTCATTGCTGCATCCCCGGCACTGCAATCACGTCCGCGCGCTCACTGAGCGGCTTGCGAAACGCTGGGGAATCGCGGTGTATCGCTACGCGAACGTGGGGAATCACCTGCACCTGCTTGTCCGCGCGCGGTCCCGCGCCGCCTGGCAGGGCTTTATCCGTGAGCTCTCCGGCGGAATCGCGATGCTCGTGACGGGCGCACGCAAAGGCCAGGGGCTGCCGCGTGAAAAGGCGGAGCTGCCGCGCGGGTTCTGGGATCATCTGGTTTTCAGCCGAATCGTGTCGTACGGTCGCGATTTCGCGGGCGTCGCCAGGTATGTTTGCACGAACCTTTGGGAAGGCGCGGGGGTTCCGGTGAGAAAATACCTCGCGCGTGGGTACCGGGTTCTGGAGATCTCGGAAGATGGAGCGTTTCTGCTTGAGCAGCGCGCGGGGCCGGCTTAGCCGTCACTTTTCATTGGCTGCAAAGGAGCGGGGACGGAGATACGGGGTGCCGCAGCGGGTGGTGTCTTGGCAGGAACGGCTGAAGAGGAGGCCGCGGCGACGGGCGCAGGAGCGGCCGGGATAGAAGCCGTTGGCGGGGCTTGAGTCGCGACTGTGGAAGCAGGCGCGGTAGCGGCGGCGGCAGTCTCAGTAGTGGCGGCGGGAGCAGTAGGCGTAGCAGCACCGCTGGCGGCAGCCGTAGCAGAACCTGCGGCAGGCGGACTAGCACTAAGCGGACTAGCACCACCAGCCTCAGCGGCAGGCGCGCGGTGCGCGGCGTTGTCGGGGAAGGGGATGAAATCCACTTGCGGCTCCAGGATGCGGATGACGACGCGGCGGTTCTGGGCGAGGGCGTACTCGTCGAGCGTGCCGGCGGGCGTGCGATTCTGGACGAGGGGACGCGTGTCACCGTAGCCGATCGCGGTGAGGCGGTCGGAGTGGAAGTTCTTGGCGAGGAACATTCGCACCACCCGCGCCGCGCGGGCGCCGGAGAGCTCCCAGTTTGAGGGGAAGGTGCCACCGAGGATGGGTCGACTGTCGGTGTGGCCTTCGACGACGATGCGGTACGCCTTCTTCTCGGCGGTCTGGCGGCTGAAGATCGAATCGATCAGGCGCTCGAGGACCACGCGCCCCTGGGGCCGGACGTCAGCGCTCAGGGTGTCGAAGAAGACTGTCGATTGAAATGCGACGGTGACGCCGAGGGCGTCCGAGAGCACGGTGGCTTCCTTGTCGATGCCGTTCTCGTTGAGCACGGCGGTGAGGAACTTGCCGAGCTCGGTCGTCGCGGGACCGTTGTACTCGATGCCGAAGGACTTGGCCATCGCCTCCTTGACCTTCTCGAACTTGTTGTCGTCGAGCTTGGCCATGCTGAAGAGCATGATGAAAAAGCCGCAAAGCAGCGTCATCATGTCAGCATAGGAGATTAGCCAGTTCCCCTCGTCATGCGCCTCGGGGCCGTGCTTGGGCTCCTCCTTGGAGCGCCGGTGCTGCTCCTCGATGCGCTTCGCTTCTTTGAGGAACTTCCTTACGGACATCCCGGGTTACCTCTAGGCGGCCTTGTTCTTGACGACGCGATCCTTCGGCAAGAGATACGAGTTCAGTCCCTCGCGCAGCGAGATCGGGTTCACCTGTGACTTGAGCATGATGGCGCCCTCGA
>JAMPXZ010000152.1 GCA_023700925.1 Oligoflexia bacterium
AGGTGCTCGAGCGTCCGCATGTTGTTCAGACGGTCGGCGAGCTTGACGAGGATCACGCGGATGTCCTTCGCCATGGCGAGGATCATCTTGCGGAAGTTCTCGGCCTGCTTTTCCTCGGACGTCTTGAAGGTGATCTGCGACAGCTTGGTCACCCCGTCGACCAGCTCACCGATGTCCTTGCCGAATTCCTTTTCGATCTGTTCGAGCGTCGCGTGGGTGTCCTCGACGGTGTCGTGGAGCAGGCCCGTGGCGATGCTCGAGATATCCAGCCGCAGCTCAGCCAGGGTCTGCGCGACCTCGGTGGGATGGATCATGTAGGGCTCGCCGCTCGAGCGCAGCTGCCCGCGGTGCGCTTCCTCGGCAAAAGTATAGGCCCGCCGGATCGGCTCGAGCTTGGCGTCAGGATAATAGCTATGAACGGTATTGCAGATGCCTTCGAGGTTGGCTGAGGGCCGTTTAGCCAAGGGCACCTCCCGAGGGCGCGTTGCGAAGCGCCTCGCGGACCTTGTCCCGGAGCTCGGCGTAGGCTCTTTCGAACGAATCATTGATGATCACGTGATCGAACTGGCTGATCCGCTCCATCTCGGTTCGGGCGTTGGCGAGGCGTTTCCGGATCGACTCCTCGCTGTCGGTGCGTCGCCCGCGCAGGCGCCGCTCGAGCTCCCCGAGGCTGGGGGGCGAGATGAAGAAGAGGGCGGCTTCGCGCGGATAGGCCTTGCGCAGGCTCTCCGCGCCCTGGACGTCGATGTCCAGAAGGACGGACTTGCCTTCGGAGAAGGCTTTCTCGATCACCGCCTTCGAGGTGCCGTAATAGTTGTCGTGCACGAGCGCCCATTCGGCGAAGCGGTGCTCCGCGATTTGGCGTTCGAAGTCCACCTTTTCCAGGAAGAAGTACTCCACGCCGTGGCGCTCCCGCCCGCGCGGGGACCGGGTGGTGGAGGAAATGGACAGCGTCAGCTCCGGAAATTCCCGGAGCAGGCGATCGCAGAGAGTGGTTTTGCCCGCGCCCGAGGGCGCGGAAACGACGATCAGTCTCAAGCTCATAGTTTACATGGGCGCGTGATCCAGCGCGAGCTCTCCCATCTTCCGGAATTTATCCAGTCGCTCATTCATCAGCTTCTTGCCGTTCTTGCGCCGGCCGCGCAGGAGCGGCTCGAAGTGCTTGATCAGCGCGTCCCGAAGGAGCTGGCCGGCGAGACCGATATCGCGGTGGGCGCCGCCTTTGGGCTCGGGAATCACGGCGTCGATCACTCCGAACTTCAGCAGCTCGTTCGGGCTCATCTTCAGGCGCTCGCTGGCGCGTTCGGCAAGTGAGGAGTCGCTCCACAGAATCGAGGCGCAGCTTTCAGGCGAAATGACGGAGTACACGCTGTACTCCTGCATGAGTACCACATTGGCGCAGCCCAGGGCCAGTGCGCCGCCCGAGCCGCCTTCCCCGATCACGATCGCGGCGACCGGAACCGTCAGCTGAAACATCGCGTGGATGCTCTCAGCGATGGCCTGCGACTGGCCGCGCTCCTCGGCGTCCAGCCCGGGATAGGCGCCCGGCGTGTCGATCAGGGTGATGATCGGCATCCGACAGCGCTCGGCCAGCTCCATCAGGCGGATGGCTTTGCGATAGCCTTCGGGCTTGGCCATCCCGAAGTTGCGTTCCATCTTCTGCTTGGTGTTGCGGCCTTTCTGGTGGCCGAGGATCAGCACCGGGATGCGTTCGGTCCCCCGGTCGTCCGGCTGGGCCGGGTTCACCGGTGGCCACATCGCAACGCCGCCGAGGATCGCCTGGTCTTCACCAAACGCCCGATCCCCTTGGAGTTCCATAAAATCCGGAAAGAGGAGGTCAACGTAATCTCGGGTGTAAGGCCTGCCGGGATGACGAGAAAGCTGCACCTTCTGCCAGGGGGTCAGCTTGGCGTAGGTCTCATCGATCAGCTGCGAGACCTTCTTCTCCAGCTTGGAGATCTCGCTGGCGAAATCGACTCCCTCCGCCTTGGCTAACTCTCGGAGGTCCTGAAGTTTTTTTTCTAGGTTCACAATGGGCTTTTCGAAATCAAAGAAAGCTTCCATGAATGAGGGGGGCCCTTTCATCTTGAATAAGGGCTGACGCTAGCACGGACCGGGTTGCCTATCAATTGTCACGCGCCCCGCTAGGATCCTGGGTTTCCCAACCCGCCACCTGGCCTTTTTCGAAATAGACGACGCGGAAGGGGCTGACACTCCATCGGCTGGAGAGCCCTTCGAAGTACGTCCAACGCTCATAGCCGGCACCGGCCTCTCCGGCGGCCTGGACCTCCTGCGGAAGACCCCAGACCTCTCTGACGTCGTCCATGGTCATTCCGAGGATGAGTTGGCGGTTTTCGCGCGCTGACAGCACTCTCTGTTCGGCCATCAGTTCGGCCTGGCGCTCCTCTGGCGAGAGCGTCGCCGGGGAGGAGGCGGGAGTGCGGAACCTGAGCGCGGCGGCGGCTACCGGATCGAACTCAGCCGTGTCGGCCGTCTTTCCGGCAAGTCCTGAATGGGCGCATCCAGTGAGCCAAAAGGTAAACGAAATAGTCAAGATTTGCAGCGTTTTCATCTACTTCTATTTCGGCTTTTCACCCCTCCCAGCTTGAGGGTCCTGATAAACGGGGATACGCTTTAAAGTAACGTGGCGGATTCCAATGATTCTTTAATGCAGGATCTCGTCTCCCTGGAGAAAGAGCTGAACCAGGCGTCGGACCCTTCCGCCGCGGCCAAGACCGCGGAGGAGGGCGCCCCGGCCCCGGACGAGCCCGCTCAGCGCCAGAAGAAGAAGAAAAGGGAGATGCTCTGGACCACGCGTCTGGAGGCGTCGATCAAGTATCGGGCGCGCCAGGCCGCGGACATCCTGCGCGGGCTGGTTTCGCCGGATCGTCCGACGCGCTGGATGTCGCTGTTTTTCCTGTGCAGCGTTCTGGGCGTGGTCGCCGTGGTAGCGGTCGTCGCGGCCCGTTATTCACGTTATCAGGCCACGCATAAGAGCGGACTGAGCGGAGTGGAGCAGACCACCAAGCAGATCAACGAGTTCCTGCGCAAGCAGGCCGAGGATGCCCGGCAGCGGGCGAGCCTGTTGCCGATCGGGGGCTTCGTCGTCGAGTTCAGGCCCATGCCCGGCAAGAGGCTTCCCCCCGGCGCGATGAACATGGCGCAGCTCGATCTCGTGATCGAATGCGACTCCAAGGAAACGCGCGACCTGCTTCAGGAGCAGCAGCCCAAAGTGCGAAATCAGATTTCCACCGCCCTCATGGGACTGGACCGCGACGAGGTGATGACCCGAGACGGCAAGCGAAAGCTCCGCAAGTCCATCGTCGATAACATCAACGTCTGGCTTCCGCGCGGCAAGGCGACGGATGTGTTCCTGACCCGCTTCCTGATCAACTGAGCTCGCTCAGGCGACCTCGAACTCCTCGGCGCTTTTGCGAGGGCCGACGATGCCATGCCGTTTGAGCATCTCAAAGAGCGTGCTCCGCGCGATCCCGAGGATCTTCGCAGCCGTGGCGCGGTTGCCGCGCGCGAGCTTCAGGGCCTTGAGCAGCATCACGCGTTCCATCTCCTTGAGGGTCAGCACCGCGGAGCCGGTCCCGAGTTCGGGCGTGCGCGTGACGTTTTCCGGAGTCAGGAGGAAGGCGAACGCCTCTTCGTCGAGCACCGATACGAACGGTCCCGCCAGTCCGCTCGCGCGCTCGATCGCGTGGCGCAGCTCGCGGACGTTGCCCGGCCAGCAGTGAGCCTGGAGCCGCAGCATGGCCCGGGGGGAGATTTCGCGCTGAAGTTCGGCGCAGAAGCGGCGGGCGAGGAGCTCGACGTCCTCCGGACGATTCCGAAGCGCGGGGATCTCGATGGTCACCGAGGCGAGCCGGTAGTAAAGGTCGCGCCGGAACTTGCCTTCCTCGATCAGCTTTTGCAGCGGATGATGGGTCGCGCAGATGATACGGACATCGGCGCGCGAAGGGCGATCGGCGCCGACGGGTCGAATTTCGCCGTTCTCGAGGAAGCGCAGGAGCTTCACCTGGATGTCGAGCGGGAGATCGCCGACCTCATCGAGAAAGAGCGTGCCGTTGTGGGCCTGCATGAGCGCGCCCGGGCGATGGTGCGTGGCCCCGGTGAACGCGCCTTTGACGTGGCCGAAGAGTTCGCTCTCGGCCAACGACAGCGCGAGTGCTCCACAGTGCAGCGGAACGAATGGTCCGCTGGCCCGGTCGCTCCAGGCGTGCAGCAGGTGCGCGAGGACCTCCTTGCCGGTGCCGGTTTCTCCGGCGAGATAAATCGAAAGCGGCGTGGAGGCGGCCTTCTTGGTCATCCACAGGATCTGGCGGCCTTCCTCGGAGCAGGTCAGCCAGGAGCGCACGGCCGCCGGCTGCGAAGGAAGCGCGGCCTCCGGGCGCACGGGCTCGACGCAGAAGCGGGTCTCTCCCACGGTGACCGGAAAGCCGCTCGGGAGCTGGGCTTCGCGGACCTCGAGTCCGCCCAGAATGGCGGGCGGGGAGTCGTGAGCGACTCTGAGCCAGAAGGGGGAAAGGCTCTCGGAAACCGTGGGCCGGGCGGGGCGGCGTTGTGGGGATTTCCCTTCGGCGGCGTTGGGAGCCGCCCACAGGGTCAGGCCGGCCTGTGGCGCCAAAGGATCGCGAAGCGGCACGGAGGCGTTCTCGCCCCGGCCCAAGGTAATGGAGCCCTGGAGCGGAAGAATTCGGGTTTCGCCTGAGGGATCATGGATCTTGATTTGCCACATAAGTGTTTTTCTTTAGCGCCGGCGAGTGGAGCCCGCCTTCGACTTCCTTTCTTTGCGGGGCGCTAAAGCAACAAGCGTGCTCGTCGTTGCTGGCGCCGGGGTGTGTGCTATCCTGGATGGGAATGGCCTTCCAACGCTTCCGGGAGCTCGCATCCTCCCGCCTCACCGCGATCCTGTTTCTGGGAGGCTGGCTGCTCTGCCTGCTGGGGGCGTTTTTTCCCCAGGATCCCACCAGCGGTATCCCCCTGGAGAAGCTGTTTCCTTCCGAAGCGCTCTATCTGCTGAGGCGCGCGGGCGTGACGGATGTCTTTCATTCCGTCTGGCTGCGGGGACTGTTCGTCCTTCTCGGGCTCAATCAGCTCGTGGCGGCAATCCTGCGGCTCCGTGAGGGCAGGCGCCTCGCGTTCGTCTCTCATTTTTCGGCGGTGCTGCTGCTCGTGGCGCTTGGCACTAGCTCCGTGTCCCGCTTTGAGGCGCAGGTGACGATGGAGGAAGGCGCGTCTCCCGTGAAATACCTGCAGGTGAATGGGCGCGAGGGCTTTTTCGAGCCCGGCTTTGAGTTCGCGGCCGGCAAGAGCGCGCTGCACTTCTTTTCCGGGGATGCCGCGATCGGCTCGCGTCGCATCGGCGGCGGGCATCCGGCGTATTTTCGCGGTTTCCTCTTTATTCAGGGTGCCGTCGGGACGGCGGGCCCGGTCCGCTACCGCGTGGCCGCGCGCGAACGCCCGGACGCGAGCCTGAAGGTGGCGCAGCTCGCGCGTGAGGAGATCCAGGACCTCGGCGGTGCCACGGTTCGCGTCGTGGATTCACAGGTGGACGACGAGTACGGCGCACGGGTGCAGCTCGAGTACCGTGAGGGCGAGCAGGCGCCCGAACGTTTCTGGGTTTTCGAGAAGTTCCCGAGCTACGATGAAGTCCGTCGCAAAAAGAGCCGCTACGTTTTCACCTTTGGAGGCGCGCACGCGGGTTTCACCACGCAGCTCAGGGTGGTGCGCGATCCGGCGCTGCCATGGATTGCGCTTTCGGCGGCACTGCTCCTGGGAGCCTTGCTGGCGCGGATGCTGGTCGCGCTCCGAAGGCCGGCTCCGTCCGTGGCTTTGATCGATCGCGCGATGATTCGCATCGCGGGCGGAGGCTTCCTGCTGCTGACGGGCGGCCTCATCGCGTTGGCCGGCTGGCGCACTTTCGGCTCGGGACGCCTGTGGGCGTGGGAACCGCGGGAAATCGGGCTCCTCGCGCTGTGGTTTTGGTTCGGAGCCTATGTCTTTTTGAAGGGAACGAGGTAAAAGAACCCCATGGCGGGAGAATTTCTGGTCACCCTGGGTGACCTTTCGCAGCTGGCAGGGGTGGTGAAGGGCCGTTTCGTCAAAGGTCGCGGGGAGCCGCGGATCGCGATGGTGGGCCGCTCGAACGTGGGCAAGAGCTCGCTGATCAATTCGCTGCTGGGGGGGCGGCTCGCGCAGGTGAGCAATCAGCCGGGCAAAACCCGCTGTATTCATTTCTACCATTGGAAAAACATCGGCAAGATCGTCGCGGACCTTCCGGGTTACGGGTTTGCGCGGAGCAGCCACGACGAGCGCGAGCGCTGGGAGAAGTTCATCCGCGCCTATCTCGAGGAAGACGAGGGCCTGGAACTCGCGCTCGTGCTGCTCGATGCGCGTCACGGGCCGACCGCCCTGGACCTGGAGGCGATCCGCTTCTTGAGTTTCACGGGTATCCCGGTTAACTTCGTCTTTTCCAAGGCGGACACGCTCAAGACCCAGTCGGAGCGTGCCTTGCGCCGGCGCGAGGCCGGGCAGGCGCTCCGTGAGGCCGGTTATGACCCGGAGCTGGCGTTCTGGGTTTCGAGCAAGACGCGGGACGGGCTCAAAGAGCTCGAGCGCGGGTTGGGCGGCGCTTCCGCGGCTCCGGTCGGAGTGAAGGGGTAGAGGACTATGCCAGTACAGGTGATCGCGGCTTTCTTGATCGAGGTTTTCCTCATCCTGTTGACCCTGCTCCTGCTCCTTCAGCCGGCGTGGATCTTCCGCACGCAGAGCGATCGGGGGCGGGTGTTCACAACTCTTTCGGGCTGGGTTTTTCTGTGCGTCACCTTCTGCTGGTCCGTGGTCTTCGGGTGCGTGGTGGCCTTGAACCGTCTTACCTTCCAACTCTGACATGCGTATCGGGATCGTCGCCCCGTCATCCATGGTTCCCCCCGTCGAGTTTCAGCTCGGTATCGAGCAGCTCAGGCAGGCGGGTTTTGAGCTGCAGATCCATCAACAGTGCCACAAGTCGCACCTGTTCTTCGCCGGAACGGATGAGGCGCGGGCCGCGGCGTTTTTTGAATACGCTCACGATCCCAAGCTTGAGGCGCTTTGGTGCGCGCGCGGCGGGTATGGCGCAATCCGAATTCTTCCGCTGCTCGAGGAGCTGACCCGCAGGAAGGGGATTCCGCCGAAAAATCTGCTCGTCGGCTACTCCGACGCGACGGCGCTTCTCGAGTTCGTGAGCGACCGTTGGGGCTGGTCCGTGCTTCACGCGCCGATGCCGGGCATTCGATCGTTCTGCACGCAGACGGCGCTGGAGTGGGAAACGCTGATGGGTTTCGTGCGAGGCACGCGGGTCGAGAAGATGCCCTGGGGCAATAAGCGCCTTCGTTTCGTGGGCAAAAAGCCCAAGCATGCCATCGAAGGCCTCCTCGCGGGTGGCAATCTCACGGTCTGGACGATGCTCTCCGGAACGCCTTTTGCCCCGCGCGTGAACGGTAAGATCCTCTTTTTCGAAGACGTGACCGAAGGTCTCTATCGCCTCGACCGGATGATCCAGCAGCTTGCGCTCTCAGGCGGCTTTGACGGAGTCCGTGCCGTGGTGCTTGGCAACTTCGACGGCTGCACGGACTATCCGCCCAATGTCCTCGCGCGCAAATCGGCGAACCCGCGCGAGCGCGAGCGGATGCTCTTGCAGCCCAAGCCGAAGGATCTGCATCCGCTGCGCAAGAGGCTCAACGCCGACCGCCTGATCCCGCAGCTCTTCGGCGAGATCTGCGATAAGCTCGGAATCCCCGTCGCGTACGGGCTCCCCGTAGGCCACGGCCCGGGGCACGCGTCGCTGCCTTTGCAGGTTCCCTATCGGCTGGGGACGGATGGGCAATTCAAAAGGCTAAAAAGGAACCCGCTCACTTCTTGATGCCCGCTGCGTCATAAAAGCTGGGCCTTCATCTCCTCCAGAGTCCGTTTCCATCCTGACTTAGGGGGTTCGAAGCAGGCCCGTTTCAGCGCCTTTCGAATGGCTTGCAGATGTTCAGTCCTGAAAGGCTGATTCAGCCATTTGAGGAGCGCTGCTGTATCGGTCGGAATTCGGATATAGGCCGAAAAACCAAAGGGAAAATAGATCGGGAAGCCGAGCGGGCGAAGGCCCAGCAGGCCCGCCAGCGAGGTGAAAGGGTACTCCTCGACCGTGTCAGAGACGCCGGCGCGGACCGGATTTCGAAACACGTACTTGAAGGCGTGTGCGAAGTAGACGTCCGAGTTGACCAGGGTCCAGTGGTATCGCCCGCAAAAAGCATGGCCCGAACGCCCGGAAAGCAGATTCAAGGCTCGGGTCGAGGACCTCATGAAGTGCATCATGATTTCGCCAAGATCCTCTTTTGGCGTGCTGATCAGCAGGTGGAAGTGATTGTTCATCAGAACAAGAGCATGAACCTGGGCGCCGAAAAGCACCGATACTTCGAAACACTGGCCCTCCAAAATCCTCCATGCCTGATCGAGCGGAAGGGGGAATGGCTCGCGGTTGTTGGTCCTCGCCGTCACGTGATACGGCAGTGTAGAAGTTCGAATCAGCGATTTTCGTGACATGACTTGGCTGTGCAAAAAGTCGTACCGCCGGCTCACGGGGGCTGGTGGCGCCACGGCGCGCGCGTAGTGCGGCAGCTAAGCGGCGGGGCGTAGTAGAAATCTGGCCCAGCGCGCCATTGCGCTGAAAAAATTGGCTAGATTCAGCGGTGGCATCTTTGGTAAACAAGAAACTCACCCGGCTCCTTGGCGGAATTGGTAGACGCGCACGACTCAAAATCGTGTATCCTTACGGGTGTCCGAGTTCGATTCTCGGAGGAGCCACCATCTCTCCCTTTCAGCGAATCAACCTTATTGCAATCTTGGGAACCGGCGATGGCGTACTTGTCGTCGTAGCCCTTGAACTTCGAGGTATCCACCGAACGCGCGTCGAAACCGATCTTGAGCTCGGCAACCACCGCGGGCTTCTCCATCCAGAGGTCGATCAGCGACA
>JAMPXZ010000153.1 GCA_023700925.1 Oligoflexia bacterium
AGCTCGTTCATCGCGAGCGTGGCTACGCGGTCGCCGTGGCCGACGCCGTACTTGTCGCGCAGAACCTGGGCCAGCGCGTTGGCCTGCTTGAGGAGCTGCTGATAGGTGATCTGCTTGCCTGAGTCGGCGTCCTGGAGCGCGACGGCCTTCGGAGAGTAGAGCGCCCATTTCTTGAGCCAGTCGTTTTCGATTTCAAACGTCGACATAGTTTCCTCGTCTCTTTATTTTCAGCGAGCTCCGGTATCGCTTAAATCGACCACCTGACCGCGGCCGCGGCCATGGCGAGTCCGCCGCCCGAACCTACCAGCATGATGAGGTCGCCCTTCCGGATGGCGCCCTTTTCCGCTGCATCCGCGAGAGCCATGGGGATGCAGGCGCTGCCCGTATATCCATACCGGTCCATGATGTTATGCGCAAGCTTATGGTCGACGCCGAGCTTGTCGAGAGTCTCGTTGATGCTGCCGATGTTGATCTGGGTGATGAAGTACTTCTTGACTTCACTGACGGGCTGGCCGGTGCGGTCCAGGAGGATCTGGACGAGGCGGGACCAGTGCGTGCTGTTGAGGTCCAGCGGGATCTTCTTGGCGAAGTCGAGCAGATGTCCCTTCATCTCGACCACCTCTTTGGTGATCGGGCGGAAGGTGCCGCCGCCGTAGATGCCCATATAGGAGTGGTACTGGCCGTCGGTGAAGAGCTGGGTGGCCTGTACGCCCTCCTCGGGTTCGTTCGTCGGCTGCAGGACGACCGCGCCGGCGCCATCGGCGAAGAGGCTGGCGATCTTGAAGTCGTCCCAGTTCAGGAATTTGGTCATCCCGTAGGCGCCGACCACGAGGATGTTGCGGTAACGGTCGTCCGCCTTGATGTATTTGGTCCCGATGTCGAGACCGGTCACGAAGCCGGCACAGGCGGCGTTGATGTCGAAGGTGCCCGAGTTGCGGGCCTGCAGCTTGTGCTGCACGACCGCGGCGGTCGAAGGGGAAAGGTAATCGGGGGTATCCGTGGCCACGATGATGAGGTCGAGCTGATCCGCGGTGATCCCGGCCATCTTCATCGCCTGCTGGGCGGCGGGCACGATCAGGTCAGAGGTGGTCTGATCCTCGGCCATGTAGCGGCGCTCGAAGATGTTCCGCTTTTCGCGCAGGAAGGTGTCCACGTCCACGCCATAGCGTTCGTTGAAATACTGGTTCTTGACGACTTTGTCCGGCGCGTACATGCCGACGCCGGTGATCTTGGCGTTGCGGATTGCCAACTGGCCCAACTGGATGGCGTTCGCACCCCATGGCTTGGATTTACACATCTGTTGTATTCCTCTCTTGCGCTGCTTGACGCTCTGGCTCGGTGTGATGCCGTGGCGCTTCCGCCCAACCTAGTTCAACGCGTTCGAAGAACAACCGCTTCCGGGATTGTTCCTCTTTGGTGTCCGAAAACTTTGTTTGAGTACCCATTTCATACACTGACCTGACAGATAATCTTGCGAGCGCGAGGCCCGGAAATGGCGCTGAAAACGCGGCAAATGCGGGGCAATCCTGGAGGTCGGGCGTATCGTCCAAGGGGGCTCCGATTGATCAGCACCCTGGGTTGATATTTCATTTGAAATTTTTATGATCTCCGCAGGCGCTCAGTAGGGCTGCTTGGCTTCAAAAAAAACGGTTTTGTAGCCGCTTGTTTAGAAATGCAAAAATTTAAATAAAAAACTGTTTCCCTTTTATTTTACTTAGTATAGGTTAAGAAAAATTAAATGGGGATAAAATGACGAAAACCAAAACCAACAGAAGAATCACCGTACAAGACACCGCTCGCGTCCTCCGCGGAGTGCGCAAGCAGCTCAAGCTCACCCAGGTCGTTGTTTCCAAGAAGATGGGCATCTCCCAAGGGTCCCTCTCCAAGATGGAGACCGCCAAGGCCGAGCCCTCCGCCATTCAGTGGATGGAGTTCTGCCGCACCACCGGGATTCCGACCGATGTGCTGTTCCGTGATGATTTCAACATCGGAGCGCTGAAGCCTTTGATGGATAAAGGCAAGAAAGTCGCCAGTAAACGCATCTAAGTTATTGAAATCACAAGCGAAGGGGCTACCTGGCGGTTGCTGGGTGGCCCCTTTGTTTTTGGGCGGCGAGTCAGCGCGACCCGTCTTCCTCGACGGTGGCCAGGACCTGCTCAGGCGGCGTCTTTGGCGCGGTCAGAAGGGCGTACCCGTCCGGAGCGACGAACCGGATCTCGATATCCAATTTCGCGAGTTTCTTTCGCAGGTGGAACAGGTGCACGTCCAGCGTCTTCGCGGTGACTGTCACGCCGCTCCAGACCTCCGAGAGGAGCTGTTTGCGCGAAACGCTCTCCCCGCGCGCGCTGTGCAGCAGGGAGAAGATCCGCAGCTCCTTGGCGGTGAGCTGGACGGAGACGGAGTTGTCCCGCTTGACGGTCAATTTGGAGGCATCCAGGATGACTCCCCAGTCTGATCCTTGAGAGGTGTGCGGCGGGCGGACCTTCAGGATCCGCTCGACCTTGACGACCAGCTCGTTCTTCGTGAAAGGTTTGGTGAGGTAGTCCAGCGCGCCGTCTTCGAAGCAGGCCCGGAGGATGTCCAGGTCATCGACCGATGAGACGATGATGAACGGGGCGCGGATCAGGGAGACGTTCTTTTCTTCGCTGATGAAGTCCAGGAAGTTTTCTTCCGCGAGGCGCAGGTCGGCGATGACGAGGTCGGGCCGCAGCTCCTGTTCGTTCAGCGCCTGCAGGAAGCCGCGCAGGGACGAGAAGAACTGGAGCTGGTAGCGCAGTCCGAGAACCTCCTCGAAGACGAACCGGGCGCCGGTCTCGTCTTCCAGTATCCAGATGGTTCTTTCTGATTTCATGGAACGACCCCTTTCGAGTCACAGATGGGATGGTCGCTTTCGGACGCAAGCCGGAGCTTGAGGCAGTAGGTGGTCCCTACGCGAGGCGACGAGGTGTCCTGTTCGTAAAGACGGAGAGAGCCGCCGTTGAGCTCGACCAGGCGGCGGGTAAGCCGCAGGCCAAGGCCCATCTTCGACTCCTGGGAAGGCGAAGCCAGGTCCAGGGGCGTGTTCGTGCGGCGGGTGAAGTCGAGGGTCAGCTCCTCGTACTTCTCCTTCGAAAGCCCGGTTCCGTTGTCGCTGAGCAGGATCGAGGCTTCGTGCTCGTCCTTTTCGAGAAGGAGCACTTTGAAATGGGGTGAGCGGATCCGGTTGGCCAGCAGGTTCTGTACGCTGTTGCGGTAAAGATTGTCGAGGATCTGGATCAGATCCACGCGCTGGATGCGGAACTTGAGGTCCCGGACCGCCGGATCGAGTTCGAGGCCGAGCTGCTGGAACGCGGGGGCCGCGAACTGCGTCCCCAGGAGTCTCACCACGTGGACGTGGGCGTCGAAGTAGGTGGTTCCGGACGGGTTTTCCTCGGGATTTTTCAGGCGCGCGCGCAGCGAGGTGACGAGCTCGACGGCGCGCTCGACGTTCGCGGCGAGATGGTCGAGGTATTTCTTGCGGCGGGCGGGATCGAGCTGGTCGTTCAGCTCGTGAACGCAGAACTGCGCGACGTGAAGCGGGCCGCTCAGGTCGTGCGCGAGGCGCGCCGACATTTCGCCGAGGGCCTGATAGCGGCTCTTTTCGGCCTCATGGCGCGCCAGGAATGAAAGCTCCTGTTCGCTGGTCCAGAGGCGGCGGATCAGCAGGTTGAAGGTCTTCTGGGGGCGCGCCAGCACCGGATCGGTGTGCAGGGGAATCTGGCTGAGGCCCTTCTGGTAGTCGATCTCGTTCATGTGCCGGAAGATCTGGTCCAGGCCCCGGGAGAAGTAAGAACGGCCGAGGTACCAGACTCTGAGGAAGAGCGCGATCCCGGTCACGCCGATCACGGAGGTCTGAAGGGCGATCTCCCAGGGACGTTCTTCCCAGGAGGTGAGGATGACGAGCGCCTGGACCACGAAGGTGAAGCCGATGATCAGCGAAAGCAGGAGGATCTCGTGGTCAAAGAAGAAACGGGGAGGCTCGGGGTGACGGGCGCGCAGGAAGGCTTCCGAGAGGTCGAAGTTCGTATGGTACTTGGCGAGCAGATTCGACAGCAGGGAGTGAGTCTCCAGGAGCGCGGCGCCGAAGATGTAGGTAAGGACGACGAGGGCTAATGAGCCGAGGATGGTCGCTCTCCCGGCGGCCGAACCCGGATACTGCCAGCCGACAAGGATGATCAGGAAAGAGGGAATCGCCCGGAAGGCTGTCACGAGGAGCATGAACTTCGCGGCCCTGACCGGAAAGCGGCTGAACGCCTCGATGGTTTGAATCCGCTCCTCCGGCGTCAGCGCGCCAAAGGCCTCCTCGGTGTCGCCGCGAAAAACGAGGAGGCACTCGGGATACAGCCAGGTAAAAAAGCGGCTGACGTGCATCTTCAGCAAGGTGACGACGATCACGTCGACGGCAACGAGGATCAGGAACTCCCTCAGTGAGGGTTTAAGCAGCGCGACCAACGGGGCGCCGAGCGCCAGGTGGCCGATGACCTTGCTGAACAGGCTGGTTTGGCGAAAAATCGAGCCGAAGTCGTGCGAGCGGGCAGTAGATGTTTCGGCACCCGCGTTCGGCAGGGTGAGGTTCGTATTCGGCATGATGGTTCATGCCGAATTAACACAGATTGCATATTTGCTCAAAGGACTTCGCGGATCTTCTGGAGCAGCTCCTGGCTCGTCCAGGGCTTGGAAATCAGCGGTACCTCGGGGCCCAGGGAGGTGAGCTCCATGACCTCGCGAGGACTGTAGCCGCTGATGAACAGGAAGCGGGTGCCGGGATTGAGCTGCTGAAGCACGAGATAAAACTCATCGCCGCTGACCTTCGGCATCACCACGTCGGAGATCACGAGGTCCACTCGGGTCTCGCTTCGTTGAAAGAGCGCGATCGCCTCTTCACCATCGGCCGCCGCGAGCACCTCGTAACCCTGCCGCGCGAGCATGGCGCCGGTCCCTTCGCGCAGAGCCTGGTCATCCTCGATCAGGAGGATGGTCCTGCGACGGACTGGATCCTGGGGAAAAAGCGCGATGATCTGAAGTTTTTCACTGCCCAACGCGACGGGGCTTGAAAAGCTTGTTAAGTCACCGATTTGGGCCGGGTCGAAGGGCTTTCCGATGAGCGTCTTCGCGTTTCGGAGGTGCTGGCCCGCATCCTCACTGACGGCGACGATGATGCCATCATGGTTGAGAACGAGAACACCGAGCATCCCGGAGGTAGGCATACTAGGATTCTGAGCGGGGTGCCCGCATTCGTCAAGCTGTGGACAAAGCCGCCTGGGGCATCTAATCTGCGGTAACGTTATGGCGTTCATGATTCGCTGGGTGTACTTCGTCGCTGTTTTGGCTGCTCTTGCGGGCTGCGGTCCCGCGCCTGAGAGTTTTTTCGTCGGCAACGAGATGGTCGGCGTGCCTGACCGGGCTGGCGAGGGCACGAGGTTTCCGGCAAAAGGCCTGCCCGAGCTCTTTTCGTTCGTGGGGGAGCAGGCGATCGGATTTTACTCCGAGGGAAGTCTGGTGAGTCCGAGCGCGTTTCCGCTCGAGGGCGAGGGCTTCGTCAAGATTCAGCGTCCGCGCAACCGGAGCTGGGGGGCCGATGAGCTGATCGGGACGATGATCCTGGCCGCACGGGAGGTGGCGCGCGCCTATCCCGTGGGTGAGCGCCTGCAGATCGCGGATGCCTCGGCCTTCAGCGGCGGAAGCCTTCCGGGCCACGCCAGCCATCAGAACGGTCTGGACGTGGATCTGGTGTATTACCGCCAGGATCACCGCGAGCAGGCGGCCGATACTTCGTCGGGTTTTGAGGAGGACTTCGTCAACACCTCGACTGGCGCGATTTCGCCGAATTTTGATCTCGAGCGCAACTTCGCGCTCATGCGCGCGCTCGTCTCTTCGGGCTGGATCAACCGGATTTTCATTGATGAGGCATTGAAGGCGGCTTTCTGCCGCCTTTCGGTCGCTCAGGACCGTTTCGAGGAAGACACGGAAACGTTGCGCCGGCTCAGACACTGGCCCAAGCATGGCGACCATCTGCATGTGCGCGTCAAGTGTCCGTTCACGAGTCCGCGCTGCGTGGCCCAGGACGAGCCGCCTCCGGGTCCGGGCTGCTGATCACGGTCTGCGCCTGCACCTGCAGCGCCTGCGAAAGATTGTCACAGACCTCTTCCATCAGGAGCAGGCCGGCTTCCGCCATGAAGATCCGCAGGGAGGGGTGGATCCCGCTCATGCGCAGGAGGGCGCCGCGTTGCCGTACTGTGTTCTGAAGGCGGGCAAGCGTGCCCGTCAGGGACGGATCCATGACTTCGGGGACATCGCGGAAGCTCAGGATCACGATCGTGGCCGGGGACTTGGCGACGTCCTGAATGCATTCCTCAAGGGTGAGTGCGTTCGCCCGAACGAGGGGGCCCACGAAGGTGACAATGAGGACGGCGCCCTTTTCGGACAGGAAGTAGGTAAGTTTTTGAGGCATGCTGTGAATCATTGAAAAATCTCCACTAACGTTCCGCGTCAATTTCTATTTTACCGGGCTGCTTGCTCAAAAGTGTTAAGAACGGGCGAAATTCGGGCGACTGGGAAATTATTGTTTTATTAAGTTTTTTTAGCTTAAATGGGTACCTGGCATGAAAGCGATGATCGAGCGGCAGTCGTTTTCGGGTTTTGAGTGGATCGACGTGACGGCGCCGTCACGCGAAGAGCTGCACGAGCTCGCCAAGACCTATTCGTTGCATTCGCTTTCGGTCGAGGATTGCCTCGATCCCGAACACCTGCCTAAGTACGAGCGTACGGGCGACGTCGCGTTCGTCATTTTGCGGGTCTACGATCACCAGAGCCCGCCGGATGCCGACACCGTTCAGGAGCTGAGCCGGAAGGTCGCCGTCTTCATCGGCAATCACTTTCTTCTGACCATCCATCGCAAGGACCATCCGATCCTCGCCTCGCTTCGGCGCAAGTGGAAGGGGCACGTCGTCCAGCCCGGTGACGATCTTCTGATCCCGCTCGTGAGCGAGCTTTTTCAGAACGCGATCTTCTCGTATCGCGAGCCGATCGAGGCGTTGCAACGCGAGATCGAGGACTTCGAGACGAAGGTCTTCCGGCTCGCGGACGTGCACGGAATCGTGGAGGACGGCTACTACCTCAAGCGGAAGTCCTCCGTCTTCAAGCGCACCTTGCGGCAGACGTTGGAGGTGTTCGCGAAGATCTCCGCGCTTCCGGGCGCGAACGCGCAGGCCTACGCGCCCTTGCTTCAGGACATCAAGGAAGGCGCCGAGCACCTGCATGTCATTGCCGAAGAGGTGCTGGAAAACGTCAACAGTCTTCTGGCGCTCCATGTTTCGCTGGCCTCGCACAAGACGAACGAGGCGTCGCACCGGACCAACGAGGTCATGCGCGTGCTGACTCTGTTTTCGGTCTTTTTCCTGCCCTTGAATTTCATCGCCAGCATCTATGGCATGAACTTCGAGCACATGCCTGAGCTCAAGCACACGTGGGCCTACCCGGCGGTGCTGGGGGCGATGGTGGCGGTGGCGCTCGGAATCTTCTGGTGGTTCCGCAGGCGGGGCTGGTTGCGCTGAACACCTTTTTGTCAGTTCAGGCGGTAAAGTCTCTTGAGCCGCTGGATATCGCCCGGGCTCAGTCCTTCGGTCACCGGGCGCACCTCGTCCGAGCCGTGGCGCGAGCGGAGGGTTGGCGCGCCGGGCCGCGCGGCGAAGGTCGTGGGACTATAGAGCATCGCCGAGCGATAATCGAACGGCGTATCCCGCTGCGCTTCCATGAAGGAGTCAGGCACGATCGCGTACTGGTTGCGATACTCATCCTGGATATTCTCCCAGAGCACCTCGACGAACTGGTCGCGATCGCCTCGCGACTGCTCATGGACGAAACCCAGCGCGTGCATCATCTCATGGACGATCTGGGGCCACTGGCAAGCCACGGAGAGGCGGATCGGCTGCGCGCCGCCGAGGCGCCCGAGATACGAGTAGCAGTGCTCTTCGCCGGCCTCGAAGATCACTGCGTCGGGATGACCCTGGAGCGGGACCCAGCTCACCGGCGTGTGGCGGTTGAAGTAGTCGATGGCCTGATGGACGCGCTCGGGATTCGGGAGCGTGGGGCTGATGGCGTAGGGGATCTCCGGCCGGTCCCAAAGGCGCGGCGGCGGAGCCTCATAGCGGCCGCGCGTGACCGCGGCGCCCTCCTCGGGCTTGCCGAGAAGCAGATCGCCGTAGGCAACAGCCAGTCCGTTCACCACGCGAAACTCGATGACGTTGCCTTCCGGGGCAGGCGCCGCGGGGGACGGCGTCTGCGCACGTGGCTGCGCCCGAAGCGGCGGACGGCCCGCGCCGGGAAGAGACGGCGCGAGGGATGAAACGAGGGGCGCGGTCACCTCGATGGCGGGCGGCTCGGTGATGACGGGCTCGGGCGAAGGGGGCTTCGTATCGAGAAGCGGCGAGAGCGCCCAGAACAGGGCGCCTACCAGCAGGGCTGCGAAGAAGGTTCGTTTTGCGTTCATGGGCCAGTCGAAGCATCCCCTCGCGCCGGAGGTAGCGTCAAATGAAATCAAAAGGCCGAAGCCCGGGCAGTGGGGGAGAGGTGCCCGGGCTTCGGCCTGGCTCAGTGCTCAGGCGGGCTTGGCTTCGCGGATCTGGATCTGGCGTGGCTTGGTCGCTTCGGCTTTCGGCAGGACCACGGTCAGCACACCCTGGTCGTAGTTGGCTTCGACTTTTTCGGACGGAATTCCCGCTGGAACGACAAAGCGTCGTTCGAAGCTGCCTTGGCGGCGTTCGGCTAGACGAAGCGCGTTTGATTCCTCCGCGATGGTGGTCTTGCGCTCACCGGAGATGGTCAGCTCATCGTCCTTGAGCTCGATCCTGAGGTCCTCCTTGCGGATACCGGGGGTGTCCATCCTGAGGACAAAGTGCTCAGGGGTTTCCTCGACGTCGCACGGGGGAACGAAGACTCCTCGGCCGGCGCGATTCCAGGTCTCCGGCCATTCCGTCAGGA
>JAMPXZ010000154.1 GCA_023700925.1 Oligoflexia bacterium
CGCGCTCGTTCAGGCGCGTGATATCGCGGTTCTCGAAGAGGATGGAGCCGGAGTCGGGCTTCTCGAGCCCGATGATCGAGCGGAGGATCACGCTCTTGCCGGTGCCGGAGCCGCCCCAGAGCCCGAGGATCTCGCCTTTCTGGAGCTCGAAGGAGACGCCGCGATGGACTCTTTTTTCCCCGAAGCTTTTGAAGACGTTTTTGATCTCGAGCGCGGTGGCCACGTCAGTACCTCGGGTAAACCGTGATGATGAAGAGCTTGGTCAGGAAGAAGTCGCTGATCATGATGAAGATGCTCGAGGTCACCACGACCCAGGTCGTGGAGTTGCCGACCCCTTGCGTGCCGCCGTCGGTGTTGAGCCCCTTCCAGCAGGCGGTCACGGAGATGAAGAACGCGAAGACGATCGTCTTGGCCATGCCGGTGAGCAGGTCGTACATCCGGAGCGTCTCGACCGTCTTGGAGATGAAGTATTCGGCATGGATGTTGAGCTCCGAGCGGCCGATCGCGAGTGCGCCGAAAAGACCGATGTAATCCGCGAAAAGCGTGAGGATCGGGAGCGCGATCAGGCTCGCCAGCACGCGGGGGATCACGATGCGCTTGATGGGGCTCGTGCCGAGCGCGCGGATGGCGTCGATCTGCTGGGTCACCTTCATCGAGGCGACCTCCGCGGCGATGCCCGAACCGATCCGGCCGGCGACGAGCAGGCTCGTGAACACCGGGCCCATCTCGCGCGCGATCGTGAGCGCGACGATCTTCGGGACATAGAGGGTACCGCCGAAACGCGCCAGTCCGTGCCCGAACTGCAGCGCCATGACGGAGCCGGTGGCGAGCGCCGTCACCGCGACGAGGAGAAAAGACTGGATGCCGATGAAGAAGACCTGCTCGAGCACGAGCCGGAAGTAAAAGGGAGGCGTGACGAGCTCGCGCGCGATCTGTCCGCACAAAACGGCGAAGCCGCCGGCAAACCGGAGCATGTCGAGGATCTTCTCCCCGAGGCGGCGCGCGTAATCGCTCGCCGATCGACGTTGGGAATCACGCATAATTACAAGGTACTATCTGAGCCGGATAGAAGCAACGAAATGGGAGAAATCCTGCTCGTGGCGCGCGAAATTCTGTGGCCGGGCCATGTAGATCAGATCGTAAACGCAGGCGCTCTTGCGGAAGACGACCGTTCGGAGCTTCATCTCCTCGCCGTTGAGCTTGCCCTGAAGGGTGGTCTGGAGCGCGGGGATGACTTCCTGGATGGTGATTCCGACTTCTTCGCGGCCCGTGATGTTGCCGATCCCGAGAAGCAGCAGGTTGGTCAGCTTCTGAAGGTCCTGCCGGTCCTCCTCGGCGGAGGACGACGGGCGGCAGGCGGTATTCAGCGAGATGATGGACGAGGTGCTTTGCGACTGGAAGGCGACGTCCGAGAGCTCTGTCGAGCTGTTTTCGTCCGAGCCCACCTTTTCTGGCGAGAGGCGGACCCATTCGGCCGGCTGCGCCTTCGCCAAATCCATGACGCCGTAGGAGGTGGACTTCTCGTCCACGGGCTTGACGTTCCCAACGAGGAGCGCGCATCCGGGCATCAGGCAGAGAGCGCTGGCGGCAAGCAGTATCCAGGTGAGCGAGCGAGGCTTCATTTGAAACTAATCTAATACAATTTCGTCAAAGGAATATCGAAAACTGTGGTGATTCTGACGGAGGGTCAAAATTTCGTGGCTGTCCTTGCCGAGGGCCGGATTTTTCCCGGTGAGTACCGGATCGGAATTACCTAGTCGCAACGGCGCTTTCGTCCCATCGGCAGGATTTGACGAGTCGGGTGTGTCCGCTGGCACCTGGCTTGCTTCATAGCATTCCGGAGTCAGCCAGCAGGACGCTGGGAAGCTGATCTGAAGCATGCATTGAACCGCGGGCAGGATGCTCGCAAGAGGCTCGATGAGGACGCTTTCTCGAAAACTTTCCCGAGATCACGTCAGTTCCGGATGGTTCCGGTCCGTCCTTTTTGCCACGGCCGCGCTCGGCCTTTGCTCCTCCGTCGCGGCTCTTGCCGCCGAATCGGCCGCCGAGGCCGTGAAGATTGAAACGTTCCGGACGCACAGTCGGATCGTGGTCCGGATCGACGAGAGCGTCCCGACCGAATGGAAGAATCGTCCCGACGGCTTTGACCTCACGCTCAAGGGGGTCGGGCTCATGGAGCTCGGGATCCCGCTCGGGGACGAACCCGCCTGGAAAGCGCGCATCGAGAGTCTCAGCGACTCCCGGATCGGCTCGCTGAAGGTGACGGAAGCCGGCGGAAATCTCCGGATCCAGGGTAAATGGAAGTTCCCCACCGGTCCGCAGGCCCCGGTCACGCCCCGGATGGAGGCGTTTGATTACCGCGACAAGAACCCGCCCCAGCTGGTCGTGGACCTGTGGCCGAAGAAGGGCCCGACGGTCGCGGAGCTGAAGGCCTCCCGACGCGCGAGCGAGCAGCTCGAGCAGATGAAGCGGGCCGAAAGTGAAGCGCGGGCCCGCGCCGAGCGTCGCCTCGCGTCCCTGCAGCGCAAGGCCGAGACCGAGGACCTGGGCCGGTTCTGCCGCCAGGATCTGTCGGAGAAGACGGACATCTTCCTGCCGTTTCTGCCGTTCCACGAGCCGCTGAACTACTCGCGCTGGCTCGCGACGACGACCCCGGACAGCCATTTCGTCTACTTCGTGCCCAAAGGCAAGGAACGTGATGCCCAGTATGTGAGGCTGGCGCTGGACCTTTACCGGCAGGGCAAGCCCGCCCTGGTGAGCCGGACGCTGGATTTTCACGAGGATGAGCATCCGAGCTCGCCGTATCGCCAGGAGATGCGTTTCCTCAAAGCCAATGCGCTCATCAAGGTCGGGATGGAAGCGCAGGCGGAGGAGATCCTGGCGCGCCTCATGGGCGACGCGAAGGACTCGCCGGTGGCGCTGCATTCGTGCATGTATCTCGCCGCCCGGCGGGCGATGAAGGGCGGGGGACTCGGAGCGCTCGAGCCGTTCCTGTGGCTGATCAACAACTATCCGCAGAACCGGCTGGCGTGGCTCTTCCATCTCGGTGCCGCCGAGACGTATTACGGCCTGCGGCAGGTCGAGCGCGCCTCCAAGGAGTACCAGTGGGTGATGGAGTTCGCTCCCGAGCGCCGGTACAAGGCCGAGGCCGCGGCGCGCCTGGGGGATCTCTATCTCGGCAAGCTCCAGCACGAGCAGGCGCTCGCGGCTTACTCCGAAGGGCTCCGCTACTTCGGCAAGGAGCTCGAGGAGTTTCCGTCGCTTCACGTGAACCGCGGCGAGGTGCTCTATCAGCTCGGGCAGCTCGACCGGGCGAAGGGCGCTTTTGAGGAGTTCCTGGCGAAGTTCCCGGCTCATCCGGCCGGCTGGCGCGCGACGTTCCGCCTGGGCGAGATCGCCGGACGCTCGGGGGATCCCAAGGCGCGTGAGTGGTTTTACCAGACGATCAACCGCTTCCCGTTCAGCTCGGGCGCCACGCTGGCGCGCCTGCGGCTGGTCACCTGCGGCGACCATGGCGGCTTCACGGCCGACTCGGGCGAGAAGTTCTTCGACACCGAAGCCAAGAGCTTCGATGGCAAGGGCGAGGTCGTGATGGGCCGTTACGGCGAGCTCAAGGGCCTGGCGCGCGTCCGCGCCCTGATCGCCTGGGGTCAGGATGAGCGCGCGGTCGAGGCGGCGGTGGCCGAGCTCGAGGCGAGCCGCGACTCGGCGATCCGCCCGGCGTTGAACTCGATGCTCTCGGTGCTGTGCCGGAGGAGAATCCAGGGCCTGCTCGCCGAGGGCAAGAAGTACGAGGCCATCGCCTTCTATCAGGCCAAGTCCCGCTACCTGCCTCAGGAGGCGCGGACCGTGGAGCCGGATTATCTTCTGAATCTGGCGCGCGCCGCCTCCGATCTCGGCATGGGCAAGGTGGCGTCCGACCTCCTGGCGACGCATGAGAAGATCGCGGACCGCGCGCCGGCCGCCGATGATCCGGATGCACGGCTGCGGCACGCGGAGCTTCGTTTCACCGAGGCCAAGGCGCTATGGACCTCCCGCGGCGCCTCGAGCGCTCCGCAGGACGTGGATGCCAGGATCGCCTCGCTGCTTTCGCAGGTGATCGAAGAGTCGCCGTTCTCGTTCGAACGCGAGGTGATGCTGGGATTGCTTGCCGAGGGCAAGGGCAGGGATGCCGAAGCGCGGCTCCATGCGCTGCGCGCGCAGCTGCTCCGGCCGCAGGCGGACGCCTCGGGCCCGCGCGTGCAGGCATGGATCGCGTCGCTCGAGGCGCGGGCCGGCGAGCCCAAGGCGGCGCTCGAGCTGCTGCGCAAGCTGGAGACGGTCGCCGGGCAGACGGACGACGGCGCGAGCACGGCCGCGGTTCTCGGCCTGCCGCCGGTTCCGGGCCGTGAGACGCTGGCCTTGGCGCAGGCGGAGCTGCTCGAAGGACAAGGCCGCTGGGGCGAGGCGGCAGCCGCTTACGCGCGCACGCTGGATGGCGGCAAGGGCGGCAATCAGGCGAAGTACGGCTTCGCCCGCGCGCTGCTGCGCTCGGGCGGCGTCAAGGAGCGGGCCCGGGGCATCGAGCTGCTCCGTCAGCTCGCGCAGGTCGGAGCGCCCGGCGCGGGCGAGGCGCGCAAGCCCGCCTCCAGTGCGGCGACCGAAGCCGGAAAACAGGACTTTTGGAAGAAGCTGGCCATGGAGACCCTGGCCAATGAGGAGTCGAAAACTGCCAAGGAGGGCAAACAATGACCCATATCATCACCGCTGACCGCCGGATGCGGGACCTGATCCAGCTGGCGAAGACCGTGGCCCAGAGCAAAGCCACGGTCCTGATCCAGGGGGAGAGCGGCACCGGCAAGGAGCTCATGGCCGGTCTCGTTCACGAAAACAGCAACCGCGCGAGCAAGCCCTTCGTGGCGATCAACTGCGCCGCGATTCCCGAGAACCTGCTGGAGTCGGAGCTCTTCGGCTATGAGCGCGGAGCCTTCACCGGCGCCGTCACGAGCAAGGCCGGCAAGTTCGAGTTCGCCAACGGCGGCACGCTCCTCCTCGATGAGATTTCCGAGATGGATATCCGCCTCCAGGCCAAGCTCCTGCGCGTGATCCAGGAAGGCGAGGTGGACCGCATCGGTGGCCGCCGGCCCATCCCGGTCGACGTCCGCATCATCGCGACGACGAATCGCAATCTCGGCGACTGCGTGAGGGAAGGCTCCTTCCGCGAGGACCTCTTTTACCGCCTCAATGTCGTGAACCTCACGATCCCGCCGCTGCGCGAGCGCCTCGGCGACGTGAGCCTGCTTTCGAGCCACTTCCTGGAGGCGTACGGCGTCCGCAACGGCAAGAGCCTCACCGGTTTCGCGCCCGAGGCGCTCGGGATGCTCGAGGCCCACGCGTGGCCGGGCAACGTTCGCGAGCTGGAGAACGTCATCGAGCGCGCGGTCATCACGGCGCGCGGTTCGCTGATCGCGCCGCAGGATATCGCGGTGGAGCGGCGGCAGACCGATCTCGGCGGCGCAGCGGCCGGCGAGGCGAAGCCGGAGCAGGGCTGGATGCCGGGGCGCACGCTCGATGACATCGAACGCAGCGTGATCCTCGAGGCGCTGCAGTACCACTCGGGCAACCGCACGCACACGGCGCGGGCGCTCGGGATCTCGATCCGCACCTTGCGCAACAAGCTCGCGGATTACCGGAAGATCGGGATTCACGTCTGACGGTGAGTGGGCACTTCCTGCCCTCCTTCGGGAGGGCGCGGGGTTGCCGGGAGGCAAAGAGTGCCGGGCGCGGGAGGACGGGGAATTCCGGCCGCTCCCAACTCCGGCAAAGGACAGGATGTTTCGTTTCGCGGCTTATCGGTTATCGCGGCATATAACTTGAACCCCAGGAAGTACGGGGGAATCGGAGCTTATGATCGAAAGCGGTTTTGATCCGACAATCGGGGCCCTGAATACCTCGATGAATCTGAGGCTGATCAACCAGAACGTGATCTCCTCGAACATCGCCAACGCGGACACGCCCGGCTACAAGGCCAAGGCGATGGAGTTCGAGGGCGCGCTCCGGGACGCGCTTGGCGTCGGCAATCAGACGCCGATGCTGGAGGCCGATCCGCGCCACAAGGTCCATCGCGACACCGACGCGGTGGAGCCGCTGATCTACGAGGACCCCAACGGGGTTGAGTCGCTGGACGGCAACACCGTGGATCGCGCCGAAGAGATGGCCAAGCTGGTCGAGAACCAGCAACTCTACGACGCGTCGGCCGAGATGCTCAAGCGCAAGCTCGGCATGCTCAAGTACGCGATCTCGGAAGGCGGAGGTAATCGCTGATGGACTTCTTTTCATCCATGAGAGTGAGCGCTTCAGGCCTGGACGCCCAGATGAAGCGGATGAACACGATCTCGAGCAACATCGCGAACGCGGAGACCACGCGCACCAGCGAAGGGGGTCCTTATCGCAAGCAGGACGCGATCCTCGCCGCGCAGACCGACCGCGAGAGCTTCGGCGAGATCCTCCAGAACGAGCTCGACGAGAACGTGCAGGGCGTACAGGTCGTCGACGTCAACCGCGACACCCGGCCGCCGCGGATGGTCTACAACCCCTCGCACCCCGACGCGAACGCCGAGGGTTACGTGGCGATGCCCAACGTGAACACGGTCGAGGAGATGGCCAACATGATCGCCGCGCAGCGGTCCTACGAGGCGAACGTCACCGCGATGAACGCGGCCAAGCAGATGGCCCAGAAAGCCCTGGAAATCGGAAGGTGATTGAATGGCGAACCTGAACGTCGAAAACCTGAATAAGATCGTTTCGACCGGCGACGCCGAGGGCATGCTGGGCGGCGGCGGGATCGCTTCGGAGTTCCGCGTGCGCCAGGAGATGGAGGCCCAGGGCCTCAAGCCCATGGACGCCGGGGCCGCCGCGGGCGTCGAGAAGGGCTCCACGACTTTCGCGGATATCCTGACCAAGTCGGTGGACTCCGTGAACCAGATGCAGCACCAGGCGGACACTGCCGTCCGCGAGCTGGTCGCCGGCCGGAGCAAGAACATCCATGAAACCATGCTGACCATCGAGCGCGCCGACGCGTCGCTCAAGCTGATGATGTCGGTGCGGAACAAGATTCTCGATGCCTATCGGGAAATCATGAGAATGCAGGTTTAGTCGTGGCGGTGATGCGGGAAGCAGTAGGAATTAGGGGGCGAACGTGACCGAGTACCTGAGAAGGGTTTTCGACCAGACATTCAAGTTTCTCAAGGCTCAGCCGCCGATCAAGCTGGCCGCGGCCGGGATCACCGCCGCCGGGATCCTGGTGGGCCTCGCGGCGATGTTCTTCTGGGCGGGGCGCACGACCTTCGCGCCGCTCATGACCAACCTCAATCCCGAGGACTCGGCCAACATCATGCGGGTGCTGCGGGAAAAGCGCATTCCTTTCCAGGTCGATCCGAGCGGCCGCAATATCACGGTGCCGCCCGAGAACGTCGATATCCTGCGGCTGGAGCTCGCGACGATGGGCCTGCCGCAGTCGAGCGTGATCGGCTACGAGGTCTTCGACAAGCAGAGCCTGGGGACCACGAGCTTTGTCCAGAAGGTCAATCAGAAGCGCGCGCTCGAGGGCGAGCTCATGCGCACGATCAACACCATCCGCGGCGTCCGGCGGTCGCGCGTTCACCTGGCGCTGCCCCAGAAGAGCGCCTTCGTCGAGGACCAGAAGAAGGCGACCGCCTCGGTGGTTCTGGACCTCGAGCCCGGAACCGTCCTGAATGAGAAGCAGGTCTACGGCGTCGGTAATCTCGTCTCCCGCGCGGTCGAGGGCATGGAGCTGGGTGACGTCGTGATCGTCGACTCCAACGGCAAGACGCTGTCGAAGAACGCGAGCGACTCGCTCGCTGCCGCGACGACCTCCCAGCTCGACTTCCAGCAGAAGATCGAATCGGATTTCGAGAAGCGGATCGAGAGCATCCTTTCGAAGGTGGTCGGCGACGGGCACGTCGCGGCCAAGGTCACGGCGGAGCTCGACTTCGCCCAGGTCAACGAGACCCAGACCACCTATGACGCCGACGGCGCGGCCGTCCTCTCGGTCGAGCGGCGCAACGATACGATGAATCACGTCCGTCCCGGCCCCGTGGGCGCGGCCGGCGCGGCCTCGAACCTGCCGGGCCAGCAGAGCGGCATCCCGGAGGTCCGGAGCGATACGACCAAGGCCAACGAGGTGGTCAATAACCTCGTCCCGCAGACGGTCCGCCGCACCACCAAGCCCGTGGGCTCGGTGAAGCGGCTCTCCGTCGCGGTGCTCGTCGATGGCAAGACCGTGAAGACCGTCGGCAAGGACGGCAAGACCGAGGCCAAGGTCGAGGCGTGGCCGGCCGACAAGCTCAAGGAGTTCGAGGACCTCGTGGCGAGCGCCGTCGGGGTCGACCGCAAGCGCGGGGACTCCCTGGAGATCCGCAACATGGAGTTCACGCGCGAGGACTTCGATGAGGCGCAGAAGCTCCTGGCCGAGAAGGAGCAGAAGAGCTACCTGCAGAACATGGTGATCTACGCGATCATCGGCCTGGTGATCGGGTGCTTCTTCCTCTTCGTCGTCCGGCCCTTCATCAAGTGGATCACCGAGAACACCGTGGAGAGCGTGGACACCTTCCTCCCGCAGACCATCGAGGAGCTGGAGCGGATGCAGAAGAACTCCAATCTCCCCGGCATCGAGGACGTGGTCCCGGTCCTTCCGGAGAAGATGGATCCCGAAAAGGTCGAGGGCGAGATGATCAAGGAAAAGATCGTCACCCTCGTCGACGCCAATCCGCACAAGGCGGCCCTGATCCTCAAGGACTGGCTGCATGCGGACGCCAAGAAGAAGGCCGAGAAGGAAAAGGAAAAGAATAACGAAGAGGGAGGCGGGGGCGGCAAAGGCAAGTCCGCATCCGCGTAAGAGGAAATCCCATGACGAACGAAAGCGGCTATCAGGAAATGTCCGGGCTGGAGAAAG
>JAMPXZ010000004.1 GCA_023700925.1 Oligoflexia bacterium
ATCAGGCCTTCGAGGACCGCCCGCGCCTTCTTCTTCAAGCCGCGCTTGTGATAAACCTCGCCGAGGTTGAAGCCGATGGCGTAGTCATTCGGCACGAGCGCATAGGCTTTTTCGAGGAGTGCGGTGGCTTCCTCGAGCTTTTTAAGCCCAAGCTTGGCCAGTCCCCAGTTATAGAGAACCGAAGGGTGCGAAGGGAAGAAAGGCCCGAACTGCTCGTAGAGCCGTTCCATCAGCGCGTAGTCGCCCTGCCGATAGGCGTAGAGGCTCAGCACGAAGCCCGCCCCGAGGTTGCCGGGAACCTTCCGGACGTAAGCCTCGAGTACCTGGCGGGCCGCGGCCAGATTGCCCTGCTTGTCGAGCTGATCGGCCTCGAGCACCTCGCGAACCGGACCGAGGTGGCGGAGCAGAAGCGCGCCCTCGTGCGAGCGGCACCGCAGGAGCAGGTCAAAGAGGGAAGACCCGCAGCCCGTGGCCACGGCTTCGACCGTAAAGCGGGAATCCAGCGGCGCGTTCCAGCTCGCCACCATCGTCTGCCCCGCGGGGCCCTGACCGAGCTCATCGAGGCTCGCGAGCGTCCGCCGCGAGTCAAAGGGTTTCTGGCCCGGCTTGTAGGCATAAGGCAGGAAGCCCGGCGCCAGCGCCAGCGTACTCCCCGCGTACCTCTCCTCGACCGCGCGATAGAGCTGGTCGATCGCCGTGGTCATGCGGCCCATGTCCCTGCGGTACTGAAAGCCGTGGTAAAGATGCACCCCGCACTGGGCGGCCACGAGAACCATCAACGCCGGCTTGAGCCAGCGCACCTTGGCAAATTCGCGGATCGCGCTTTGTCCGATCAGCGCGAGCAGGATGGTCGCAGGCACGAGCGGCATCACGGTATAGCGGAGCTGAAAGGCGTGGCTCTGGGGCGCCAGCAGTCCGCACGCGAGCAGCATCGCGGCCAGCCAGATCCCGAGGAGCGCCCAGTCCTCGGCCGGCACCGGGGTTTCACCGCGGACCGAGGCGCGCGTGCGCCTCGCGAAAAGCTCGGGCCGCAGGCGCGCGAGCCCGCGATAGGCCCCGTAACCCAGAGCCGCGATCACCAGGAGGCCTCCCACGGCTCCGAGCACCGAGAGCGGCGCGCGCTGGAAGCTCAAGACGTCGCCGAGCAGGAAGTCCACGACGCGCCCGGGACTGAACGGCGCGTAGGTCCAGCCCTGATACCCCGTCGCACCCGGGATGAACGGAGGCCGGCTCTTGAAGAGCTCCAGCGACCAGGGCAGCGTGGCGAGGAACGAGGCCGAAAGCGGCCAGACGTAGCGCTTGAAGTTCTCCTTGCGGAAGAGGTACAGCCAGACGAGAAGAATCAGCGGCAGCAGCCGGACCTCGCCTTTGATCTTGGTGCCGACGTACACGGCGAGAAAGAACAGGATGCTGAAACGCGCGAAGGCCACCGGATCGCGCCGTCCCTGGGGCGCGGCCAGCACGGGGAACGACCAGAGCAGCAGCAGAACCATCACGAGCTGCGAGTAGATCGCGAAATCCGAGTGCCACACCAGCGTCGCGACCGAGGTCCCGCTGAGCGCGAAGAGCGCGAGCGCGAGGTAGGCCACGCCGCGCTCGACTCCGTGCCGCTTCATCGCGTGGAAGAGGGCGCCGCCCAGGGCCCCGAAGGCCACTGATTTCACAAAAAAGTAGCCGGTCCCCCAGTAGCCGAAGATGCCGTGAAGGAGCTGGTAAAGAAGCACCTGGACCGGGCGATCCGAGTAGCCCCAGCCATGGGGCTCGCTGGTGAGCGGAGAGAGTATCCGGAGCAGGACCTCGAAAAAGCCCGCGCCCGCCTGCGCCAGCCAGATACCGTAGTCGTCGTCCCAGAGGGGCAGCCCGTGGGAAAAGAAGAACGCCACGGCGGCGATCGCCAGACCAACCCGGATCTCTTCGCGGTAATTGCGCATGCAACCAGATTACCGCATCCGGCGGACGAAACAAGCAATCAAGCCTTTACGGTGACCTCGAATTCGGCGAGCTCCTCGCCCGCGCGCACCGGGTCCTCGGCGGCCACTTTCCACCGCTGGATCCGGACGTCGACGGGCAAGGCGTGCGGGATGAGCATGCCCAGCGATTCGATGATCAGGAGCGGCTCGTGTGCCGGCACCCGCGCGCCGTCACGGAAGAGCACGGAGTGGACCCGGCCGGAGACCAGCGCGAGGACCCGCGGCTGGCGCTTGGTGCCCGGCCCCTGGGGCACGCGCCTCACGGGTAAGGTCCAGTTGCCGAGGCGGACGAGCCACTTGTCCTCGGTGACCGGATAAGCGCAGAGACGGAGCCGCTGACCGGCGGCGAGCTCCACCGTGCCTGACACTCCTTTTCGCGAGGACACCCCGCTCTCGGACCAGCTCTCCGGACCCCTGACCCAGCGGAACGCCGAGGGCTCGAGCTTGGCCCACTGATCGCCGACCGCCCAGCGGCAACCTTCGCTTCGGCCGAGCGCCGCGCAGGCTCCGGCCAGGACGGGAAGCATCGCCTCGGGAGGCCGGATGGCCGGAAGAAATTCCTCGTCCACGAAGCCCGCGTGAAAGATCCCCTCGCGCACCCAGGGGTGACTGAGCAGCTCCGCGACAAAACGCTCATTGGTCTGCAGCGAGCCCGCGAACCAGACGTCCTGAAGTACCCCGCTGGCCAGGGTCAGCGCCTGCGCGCGTTCCTGCGCGCCGACCCAGAGCAGCCCGAGCAGCTCGTGCGAAACCTCCGCGCCGGCTTCCACGGCGGGATCCAGCTCGGCCTCACCCGACGGAAAGGACCAGCTCCGGCGCTCCCCGAGCTCGCGAAGCAGGCCCGGCTGCGGAAGCTGAAGCACGGGGTCCTCCGCGTAGAAGCGGATCGCGATTCCGTTCGCCCATTTGCGCGAGGGCCGGGGGGCCGGCAGCTCCTCGGGGCCCAGGCCCTCGGCGGCTGCCATCTGCCACGCGACCGCGTCCACCCCGGCGACGCGTTCCCACAGCGGAAACGACGTATCCAGCCGGGCCACGCCTCCGACCAGGAACGCGCGCGAACCATCGACGAGGAAGTCGAAGCTTCCGGCGCCGATGTAGCCCATGGATTCGGCGAGCTCCTGGGTCCAACGAGAAAGCTGTGTCTCCATCGCCGGATCGATCCCGAAGACCGGGCAGAACTCCACCATCTTGCGCTGCCGGCACTGAAGCGAGGCATCGATCATGGGGAAGAGCCGCAGCGCTCCGTCCACGAAGCGCACGAACGGCACCGAAACGAGCCGCGCGCCCTCGAGGTAGCGCTCGGCGAGCACCATGACCTCGCCGCAGTTCATCCGGACCTGCTCCATCCACAGCGGCAGCTTGGATTCGAGCTGCTCGACATCGTGAACGACCAGGTGGCCGGCGCCAGGGCTTCCCTTGGCGGATTTCAGGATGATCGGAAACTGCTGCTGGGCCCGCGCCATGAGAAGCTCGATCTCGCGCACCGAGTGCAAGGGATCGGAGCTGATGAGCAGATGGGGAATATTGAGCCGCTCTCCCTGGATCAGCAGGGTGAGCGTGTTGGCGAAAAGCGTGAGCACCCGCGCCGGCGGCGAGATGACGCTGAAGCCGAGCTCCTGCCCGAGGGTGGCCAGCTCGGGTCGCTCGGCCCAGGCGCTGATCCCGGGATGCAAACACGGCGAAAGCTCGCCACAGGCCGAAGCGGGCGAACGCAGGAACGACAGGAGCGCCGAACGGAGCTTGGCCGGCGCGTCCGGCTCGGCGATCGACGGCAGCGAAAGGCCCAGCTCCTCCTGGAGCGAGGGCTCGTAGCCCAGCTCCCGCAGCTGCTCGCCGATCCGCCGGCCAGTGACCGGAGACCCGAGAACCAGGACTTTTCTGCAGTGGCGGGCTGAGCCCTGCGCCAGTTTCGGACGCATTCCCATTAAGGCTATCCCAAGACGGCTCGCCGAGCAAAGGCTGCAAAGGCCGCGCTGGACAAACCCTCGCGGGTCTGTTCAGTTGGGGCCATGAGGGTACCCGCAGCTCTTGCCAACGCCTTTGACGCCTCCTTCGAGAGCCTGATCGGTCGCTTCGCGGCCGAAAAGGAGCTCGTGCCTTCGGCCGAGTCGCTGCGCTCGCACCGGTTTCTCGCGCGCTCGGTCCTCCCGCACGTGACGAAGCTCTCGATGCTCTTCAACCGGCGTGACCCTGAGAAGCCTCACGGTCACGGTCGCGCGGCCGCGGACCTCGAGAGCGGCCCGAGCGGCCTGGCGCCCTACTGGAAAGAAAGCTCCAACCCCGAGAACCTGCGCCTGGCCTACTTTCTCTCGTTCATGCCGCCGAACCTCTTTCGCGTGGCCGCTGTCTGGTCGGAGCTGGGGCGGCTCGGATTTCGCTGGCGCCCTCGCGGGCCGCTCAGCGCGATCGAATTCGGCGCAGGCCCGGCCACTGCGGCCTGCGGAATCGCGGCCGGCGAGCGCCACGCCGCTGTTGGGCTGCCCGCCGAGGCGACCTGGGCGCTCCTCGAACAGGACCGCGCGATGCTCGAGCTCGGAGTGGACTGGGCGGGCGCGTACTTCGCGGACCAGGGTTTCGCGGACTGGGGCACCCGGCCCTTTCACCGCAAGCTCTCGATCGAGCAGGGGCTGCTCCCGCGAAGCGCCCCCCGCTTTCAGCTCTGGCTGATGAGCTTCTTTCTCAACGAGCTGTCGCAGGACCCGGCGGTCATCGCGCGCGCGCTCCTGGACTCCTGGGAGCGGCACCTCGACGACGAAGGCATCGCGATCCTGATCGAGCCCGCGCTCAAAGCCGAATCCCGCAAGCTCCTCGAGCTGCGCCGCGAGCTTATCGCCGAGGCCGCGCGCCGCAAGCTCGAGTGGTTCAAGCTGCTCCTGCCCTGTCTCGGACACCAGGCCTGCGGCGCCCTCGCCGCGACCGACGACTGGTGCCACGAGGAGGTGACCTGGTGGCGCCCGCCCTACCTGCGCGAGATCGACAAGCTCGCGGGCCTGGATCGCAAGACGCTTCCCTTCAGCTACCTCGTCGTCGCGCGCAGCACGCGCTCGCGCGAGGAGCTTCTGCCCGCGCTCGCCGGCACGACGCCGGGCGAACGCCAGCGTCTGGTGAGCCCCGCGCACTTCGAGGGCAAGGAGCAGGAGTTCTTCGTCTGCGGCGAAGAGGGCAAGCGTCGCGCGCGCTACCGCGCCCACGGAGAGGAAGATCCCGCCGCCGAGCTCGAGCGCGGCGATGTGCTCCTCAAGCCCGAGCTGCGCGGGGATGTCAACGCCACGCGGATTTCGCGGATCGAGAAGCGGGTCTAACACCCGGTTTCCCCACACTTTCTCGCGCCTTGCCTTTCAGAAAGAACGCATTCAGAATAAAGAGATGCGCAAAATCTCTTCGAAATCCGGGGTTCTTTTCGCTTTTGCCGCCTTGCTGATCACTACTCCCGCTCTGGCTCAGACACTCGGCAGTGAATTCGTGCGACTCGACCATGCGGTCGGCTCCGGGCTGTACCTCGAAGCCACC
Organism: Oligoflexia bacterium; assembly: GCA_023700925.1. Taxonomy (GTDB): domain Bacteria; phylum Bdellovibrionota; class UBA1018; order UBA1018; family UBA1018; genus JAMPXJ01. The sequence continues at coordinate 5,481 of JAMPXZ010000004.1, forward strand.
CGTCCCTTGAGGTTCGAACTCGGGGCTGAGCAGGAGTTTTATGTCCAAAACGGCAAGACCGTGACGAAGGACGGACTGGCGCAGAAGACTCCCTACTGCAAGGTGACCCTCGATTCCGCGATCAGGAACGAGATCACTCACTTCTCCTTCAATGAAGGCCAACCCCTGCTTGTGATGCAGATCGCCCGCCCAAAGGGGCTACTCTCTCTCTTCGGCCGGGACAACGGCCTCTCAATTTTTCAGATCCAGGCCGTTGGAACCTTCGAAGACGCCAAAGCGGTGATGAAAAAAGGAAGCACGACCCCCCCTGTCGACGCGGAATCGCGGATCGGCATGCAAAGTCTTCAGTTCGACTGCGCGGAATTCCCTGCTTCCGCCTCGGTGGGGGATCTCCAAAAAACCCTCGGCGAGGAGAAATTTCGTCTGGTCCGGAAGGAGGCCAACGTGGATGTGCTCCTCATGCGCTCCTCCCTGTACAAAGAGCGGAAAGCCAAGGAAGCCGCTGCGAAGGCGGCCGAGAAAGAAAAGGCCGTAACCGAGGAACGCGCCGCCGCGGGTAAACGTGCTGATGCGTCGACCTCGTTGAAGAGTCTCGTCACCGGGGATTCAGTCTTCATCGATGGCTCCCTCCTGGCCAAAGATCCCAAAGGACCTTACGCCGGTTCCGTTTTTCAAGGCGGTGACCGGATCGGGGCGATCGACAAACAAGGACAAATGTTTCAATACAAGGGAAAGAACCTGGATCTGCTCAAACCCTACTGCTCGCTTCTTCCCCAGCTCTTTCGGAGAGCTGAAGGAGACATCACGATCGGCAAGGGACGCTACGATGTCAGCCGCATCGAGCTGAGAGACGAACACGGCGTCATGGCCATATTGAAAGGTACAGGCCCCGCGGCAAATGGCACTTCGCCGGAGATCGCCATAGTCTGCAGCAACGTCACAACCACGGCGGATATCGAAAAAGCCATCGGCCCTGCTTGGAACTTCTACGTCAAGGACGCCAAAGCCGCGATCGACTCTTCCCTGGAGCAGCTGGAGGCCGTTCCCGCGCTGACCCGGCCATCGTCCTCCGGCGATTCGAGCGTCGCGGAAACGAAGAGCAAGGACTTGAACGAACCCGCTGTCGGGGGTCCGCCCGCGCCCAGCGCGCCGGAGCCGGCTGCGGCGGGCGCCGCGAAGTAACGCAATTACCCGGTCACCTCGCAGTATGTGACTAGATTTGTCCCATACTGACTTTCGACGCCCAGAGGCCCTAGCTAAACCTCTCAACCATCCGGCACGACTGACCGATCAGTACTGACGAGCATGCGAGTCGATATTCTCATCAATCCGCGGGCCCGGTCCATCAACGGCCCGTTTCTCGAGCGTGAGCTGAGGAGCGCCTTGTTCCGGTGCGACCTGCGGTTTCACTCGCCCATGGAAATCGAGGAGACCCAGCAGCTGATCCGGCGGACCGCGCTCGAAGGGACGGACTTTTTCGTCGTCTGCGGGGGCGATGGGACGCTCAACGTCGCGATTCATCCGCTGATGAAGCTTCAGCTCGAGACCGGCAAGCCGCCTCCCCCTCTTTGCGTCGTGCCTTCCGGCACGGCGAATGATTTCGCGACCGAGTTCAAGCTCTCGCGCCGCATCCGCAAGGCGGTGCGCGCGATTCTCGAGGGCGGCGTCAGAACAGTGGATATCCTGGAAATTTCCGCCGGCGCCCGGACGAGCTACATGATCACGAACGGCGGCGTGGGAATCGCCTCGCAGACCGCCGAGGCGGCGAACCTCGTGCGCAGCTGGGTGCGAAGCAAGGCGGAGTCGCCCGAGACTCCGCTCGCGCTGCGCCCGTTCTTCAAGCTCGCGCGCACGGCGGTGCACGCGGCGGGCTCGCGGATCTACGAGCTGCTGCTCGTGAAGGAGCTCTCGCAATGGGACACGACGACCTGGGAAGTCGAGATCGATATCCCGGGACGCGCCCAATTCTCGACGAAAACACCTTTCATCCTCATCAACAACCAGCCCTCGCTCGCGGGCAAATTCCGCGTGGCGCCGTTCACTTCCAACGGCGACGGCACCTTCAACATCCTGATCGTCGAGGCCTCGGGGCTTCTTCCCCAGGTCAAGACGATCCTCGACATCCGGATGGGCAAGATCCCGGACCTCGGCGAGTGCCCAAGCTTCGAAACCGACACGATCCGCCTGCGCGCGCTCGAGAGCTCCCGCCCCATGACGTTTTTCGGAGATGGTGAAATCCTGCTCTCGGATGCACGCCAGATCACGATCCGCTGCCTGCACCCCGGCCTGCCGATCGTGACCGGCGAGTGCGCGGAGGCGACGGAATGAGCGCACGCCCGAAACAGCCGAGATTTCTGGTTTCCGGCGGGACGGGCTTTCTCGGCAAGCACGTCGTGCCGCTCCTGCGGCAGCTCGGAGAGGTGACCTGTCTTTCGCGTTCCCGGCCCGACTGCCTCGCGGCCGACCTGACGGCCTGGGATGCAGGTCTGGAAGACCCGAAAACGCTCGAAGGGCGCTTTGACGTCTTTCTCCACATGGCCGGGCTCTATGATCTCCGCGTCGGGCAGCTCCAGGCTTTTCAGCAGAACATCGGCGCCACGCATACGGCGCTGACCCTGGCCGAAAAAGCGAAGATTCCCCATTTCGTCCACATCAGCACGTTTGCCGTCGCGATCCGCAGCTCGTCCAAGGTGGTTCACCCGGACGAGATCAACTCCTCCCACGCGTTTCCGGATTTTTACTCGCTCTCCAAGGCACGCGCCGAGGAGCTGGTCCGTTCGCGCGGCGGAGCGTTCCGCTCAAAGTTGATCCTGCGCCTGGCCGCGCTCGTCGGCGACTCGCGCGAGGGGCGGATCGAGCGGATCGACGGCCCCTACCACTGCCCGGAGACGCTCCGGCCACTGAAGTCCCTGCTCCAGAAACTGCCGGGGCCGCTTCCGCTACCCGGTCACGAAGGGCGCGGAGTGCCGATCGCGCCCGTGGACGCGGTCGCCGGGGCGATCGTGAAACTCTGCGAGCTGTCGCGCCAGCAGGACTGGTCAGGCACGCGCGCGTTCCATCTCACGCCGACTCGCGAGCTCACGGCCGCGCAGCTTTACCGAAGCACGCTCCGCTACCTGGGGCTCTCGCAGCGAGAGGTAAGGCTCGTGAGCGCCCTTCCGGATTACGTGCTCAAGGAGGCGTCCGCCCGGCTCGCCGGTCTTCCGCGCGAAGAGCTGGAGTACCTCCTGAACTCCCCGGCTCTCGATACGAGCGAGACGATCCAGCTGCTCGGCCGCGACTGGTGTCCCCAATTCGAAGCTTACGAAGGCGCGTTCTGGAAAGGATACAGCGACTATGTTTCGAATCGCTGACCTGGACTTCGGAACCTCGCGCGGGGACTGCTGGTACGAATTCGACCTCGCCGGCCAGCGGTTCGAGGTCCAGAAGTTCGGCGCGAACTTCTCGCTCCCCTATCTCAAGAGCCTGCTCGTCACGCTCCGCAATCGCGTGGACGCCTTCGCGATCACCAATATTCCACCCGTCCTCAAGTACGGTCGCCGGCGGTACGTCCATCCGTCGTATCTGGACATCATGAACTTTCCGTCCTCCGTGCCGGTCTGCGACGGCTGGCGCCTGCGCGAGCTCTGCTCGGTGGACTCGGTCAGCTCCCTGCTCGAGAGCGGGCAGCTCGATCCCCGGCGCGGGATCTTCTTCCCGATGGGGATCCTTCACCTCGAACTTACGCAGAAGCTCGCCGAAAACCATCGCCGGCACCTCTCCTTCGGCGACGCCTTCGCCTTCGCCTCGGCCCCGCTGGTGCTGACGCCGGATTCGCTGCTCACCGAGGCGCTGCCGCTTTTCGCGGGGCTCTCGCCTTTTCGCCGAATCGAAAGCCAGACGCCGCTCGCGCGCTCGGCGCTGCGGCAGGCCGCCCGCGCGGCTTTCAGCGCGCAGCTCGGCGAGTTCCAGTACGTGATCGGCGATCTCGCGCTGCTCCTGCTCTGGGGCGACGAACTTCGGTTCATTACCGGCAAGGACGTGATCACCCCGTACTCCCATCCCACGTTCGAGGAGCGGCTCAAGGCGTTTGCCCCGCGCTCCGTGACGAATCTTTTCCCCAAGGAGTTTCTCGCGAGCCCCTATCTCAACTACGGCGTCTTCGAGGCAGCGATGATGCTGGCCAAGCGCCGGAGCACCCACTTCTTCGTCGAGGAATGGGAGTCGATCCTCGGGATCCGCCGTCCCGAAAGCCGTCGCTACGTCCTCGGCACCGTGCCTTCGGCGCAGTATGAGATTTCGAGCGCCCTCCATCGGGGGCGCAGGCACGCGCTGAGCAAGGACGTCGCGCCGGATTTCGCATTCATCGTTCACGCGCTCTCCAAGGAGGACCTGTTTCGGACTCCGCTCCTGAAGCCGCTCTCGCTTGTGCCCGAATCATGGCGCTCCGGACTCGAAAAGATCGTCTCGCTCGCTCCCGGCTTCGCCTACGGACACATCAAACACATCATCAGCCCCAAAAATGACCGCGAGGTGAGCGGTATCATCTACGCGCTCGGCTCCACGCCCCGGATGCTCAAGGAAGCCGACCCCGAGGCGACCTACCGCAAGATAGAAAGCCTCTGCCAGCACGCTCACTCCGTGGGCGCAAAGATCATGGGACTTGGCGCCTACACCAAGATCGTGGGCGACTCCGGAATCACGATCAACCGCAACAGCCCGATCCCCGTAACGACGGGCAACAGCCTGAGCGCCTCGGCCACGCTTTGGGCCGTCCACGAGATAGTGCGCAAGCTGGGCCTGCTCACCGCTTCGCCCGACTCCAAACGCCTTCAGGGAACCGCTACCGTGATCGGCGCCACGGGCTCGATCGGCAAAGTTTCGGCGAAGCTCTTGAGCCTGGCGTACACGCGCGTTTGCATCGTAGCGCCCAATCCTGAACGCCTGCGGGATCTCGCCGCGGAGCTTCGCGTACTGTCCCCCGACTGCGAGATCATCGCCGCGACCTCCGCCGACGAGGTTGCGCGGCTGACGGACGTGCTCGTCACAGCGACCTCCGCCTTTGACCAGAAAATAGTCGATGTGGAACTTCTCAAACCCGGTTGCATCGTGTGCGACTGCAGCCGCCCCTTGGATTTCACCGAAGAGGATGCGCTCAAGCGCCCCGACATTCTCATTATCGAATCCGGCGAGGTGGTACTGCCCGGACCGGTGGAGATGACCTGCGATCTCGGACTGCCGCCCAACACGGTCTACGCGTGTCTGGCCGAGACCGCGATTCTCGCCATGGAAGGGCTCTACGAGCCGTTCACCCTCGGTCGCGACATCGACTGGCTGAAGGTCAAACAGATCTACCAGCTCGCGCTCGCTCATGGGGTAAAGCTCGCCGCCATCCGCGGGACCACCGGCCTCATCACCGACCGCGAAATCGTCCTCGCCCGCGAGGCGGCTCTGCGGAAGCTTCGCGCGTAACACCCAGGCAGCGGTGATCGCTGCCCGTTGCCGCAGCTCTACGATCGTGCCTTGCCGGCCGCCGCACCGGTCCCGAGACCTCGCCCGACCCGCTTCGGCTAATGTTGGTTTTTATGACGGGTCGTTGGGTTTGCATCGAAGGTAATGAGTCCCAAAAAAGAACTTTTCCCTAGGATTACGCGCAAGCGCTTCAGCCTTCCCTTCGCCGAGTCACCTGTGTTGGGCAGCGGGGAAAATGCCGGAAAGTAGTGAAACGCAGGAACTTCACAAAGTTCCGGCCGGCAAAGCCCAACAGGACGCAAGCGTAGCGAACATTAGCCGAAGGGGGTGGGGCCACAGTGAAAAAATCCCACCTTAAGCTTTCTTCACACTCCGACGTCAGTGCGAAATCAGCAGATCAGGGATCTTTCGCCGGAGCAGCTTCAGCACCGGGTGCAAACTTGCGACAATCGTCGTCAGCACCGGGAGCGCGAGTGCCTGGCCGAAATGCTGGGGCTGAATCTCGAGGAAAATCCGGAACTGACGAGTAATCCCGGGGCCCGGCGGCATCGGAATGCCGGACGCCATCACCGTGCGATCGAGGAGCACGGCGACCACAATCCCGAGCAAGCCGCCGAGGACGCCGAGAAGCGCGTTTTCACAGACCAGGATCCGCAGCAGCCTTCCGCGAGTTTCGCCGTTGGCGCGCAGCGCCCCGATTTCCGGAGCGCGCTCGAGCAGGCCCACAGCTATGGTATTGAAAATTCCTAACGCCACGATAAACAGGATCACCAGGCGAATGAAGCTGAACTGCGCCTCGAGGAAATCCACCGAGTTCTTGTAATAGACCTTATCGAGCTCGTCGAAGGCGATCGGCTCGAGCGCCGGAAGCGCCGAGCGCAGGGCAGCCGACACGTGAGGCCAGTCTTCCACGCCACCCGTCTGAAGCGCCAGGTGCTCCACGCGCTGGGTGTCGAGCAGCGCCTGCGCTGCTTTCAGGTCGATCCGGAAATAGGCGTCGTCGAACTCCTTGGCACCCGTATGAAAAATGCCCGCAACGCGAAGATCCGCGCCGTTGAGCTGACCGCGGACCGTCTGCGCGAGCAGCGTGATGCGATCGCCAGGTTTCGCATCCAAACTGCGGGCGAGACCCTTCCCCAGGACGATCTCATCACTTGCCTGGAGATCATGCCCTTCCTCGAAGTTCATCGCGGTGAAAAAGCGATTTTCCCGCTCCGGCATGATCCCCTCGCCGCGCCCGGCGAGCGTCAGCTCCCCTTTGGTGACGAAGCTGTAGAAGGCCACGCGCGGAAATACCGCCTTAACGCCGGGGACCGCGAGAATCCGCGCCTCCACCGCGGCCGGATCCTCGATCCAGGCGGTCCAGGGTTTTTCCATCACCTTCTCACGATAGCCTTTGGGGTAAACCTGCCCGTGACCGTACCGGACCCGGATCGTGTTCTCCCGGTACTGATTCATGATGCCTTCGTTGAAGCCTTGATAGATCAGAAGGCCCGCCGCGCCGAGCGCCACCGTCAGCAGGCTCGCCGCCGTCCGGCGGGGGTTTCGGAAAAGGTTGCGCCAGGACAATCGAAAGAGCTGGCTCATTTTTCCACCTTCCCGTCATTCAGCTTGAACACCTGGTCGCAGTACGAAACCAGATGCAGGTCATGCGTCGAAAAGACAAAGCTCGCCGCGCCGCTGGCGTGAAGCCTCTTGAAGATCCCGATGATCTCTTCGGCGGTCTGGCGATCGAGATTCGCCGTGGGCTCGTCCGCGAGGATCACCTTCGGGCGTTTGGCGAGCGCACGAGCAATGGCCACGCGCTGGCGCTGGCCCCCGGAAAGCTCCAGTGGCCGCTTGTCCTCGAAACCCTTCAGCCCCAGCATCTCGAGCACCTCCAGGCCGCGGCTTCGCGCTTGAGTCGCCGAGAGCCCGAGCATCGGCAGAAAGTACGTCGTATTCTCCAGCGCCGTCAGCGTCGGGATCAGGTGAAACGCCTGAAAGACGAAGCCCAGCTCGCGCAGCCGCAGCTCCTCGAGCTCGCTCTCGGATGCCGTGCCGATATCCCGCGCGAGAAAGCGCAGCTTGCCCTCGTGAGGCCGATCCAGCAGTCCCATGAGATTCAACAGCGTTGTTTTTCCGGTTCCGCTCGGGCCGACCAGGCTCGTGAAGCAGTTTTCCGGGATCGCCATCGAGGCGCCCTTCAGGACGGGCTGGTACTTTCCGCCCCACTCATAGCCGTACTTCAGATTCTCGACTTCAAACAAGGCGCTCATTCAAGCCTCTTTTCCGTAAAGGACATAATCATGCCGCCAAAGCTCCTGACTCTTACGCGCATACGACTCGCTCTGGGCGCCGGAGCGCACGAGCGCGGCGATCGCGCTGCGATGACCGAGCTCGAGCGCGGCCCGGGAGGATTCATGAAAGAGCGCGTTCGAAAGCCCTTTTCCACGGCCTTCGGGCAGCATCGCGATCGTCTTCATCACCGCGTATTCCCGCTCCCGGAGGACAAAGAAAAAACCCACCTCGCGGCCATTCGGGTCCACCACGAACCGCGAGAGCCGGAAATCCGCCTTTCCCGCGATTGGAACATAAAGCTGGCGAAAGAGCTCAAACGGCAGCGGCTGGAACAGGAAGTTGTCCTTGAAGCACTCCATGCTGATCCGGTGAAGGATCGGCACTTCCTTCTCGAGGAGCGCCCCGCTGTCGAGCTCGCGGAGCGTGTACCCCGCGGCGAGCGCCCGCTCACGGTCGGGCGCCGTTTTTTCGGCGAGCCCTTCGAGGCTGAAAGCCTGGCTGTGATAACGCTCCACCGGGCGGAAGCCCCAGGTTTCGAACCACCGCGGGTACTCGGGCGGATTCACCGGTTCGAAGGCAAAAGGCGCTTCGCCGGACGCGAGCGCGCCGGACGCGTCCCCTACCCGAAAACGGTAGCTGAACCAGGTATTGAAGTTCATCGGACCCACCAGGCGCTCCGCGCCCTGCGCGCGCGCCCACGCGCTTGCCGCTTCCATCAGCGAACGCGCGACGATCGGTCTTGCCGGGTCGCACTCGAAAAAACCGATCGCGGCCGTCTTGCGTCCTTCCCAGCTCAGCCCCGACATCGCGGCGCCGATCCGGCCCACCAGCTCGCCGTCTTCCTCCGCCAGCCAGAACTCCGTCGGAAACGGCTGCGCCGCGCGGGCAAACCCCTGCGCCACCGACTCGGCAAGGAGCCCGACGCGATAAGGGTCCTGCCGCAGCCGCGCCTGGGCCGCGCCAAAAATCCGGATAAACCCTTCGCGATCCTGCTCGGAGCTCAAGGCGCGAATCACCGGAGAATCCTCACTTCGCCCTTACCGGCATCGACGCGAACCTTCATGCCCGTCCGGAGCTTGGTGAGAAGCCCTCCCGAGATCCCGACGATCGTCGGAAGCCCAAGCTCCCGCGCCACCACCGCCGAATGCGAAAGCAGGCTTCCCCGCTCGATCAGCAAGCCCGAGCACGAGGGATAGAGCGGCACCCAGCCCGGGTCCGTACGCCCCGTGACCAGAATCTCACCGGCGAGCCCCTCGGCGTCCTTCAGGTCAATGACCACGCGAACGACGCCCTCGACCACGCCGGGGCAGCAGGGCGTTCCGATCAGCACGTCAGGGTCCTGCGACGCCGGCAGCTCCGAACGAAGGAGATCGGCTTCGGCGAGGACCTGCGGCCAGGCCATCGAGGCACCCGACGCGCCGTAGGTCAGGAGGCGATCCGGCGGCGGCGGAGTCGCGCGGTAACGCTCGAACTCGCGCTTTCTCGGCCCGACCACCGCGCGCAGCTCCGGCTGGATCGGCCGGCCCTCGACGAAAGCGAGGATCTCCTCGACCGTGAGATAGAAGATATCCGCCTCGGTCTCGAGCGCCCCGAGCTGGGCGAGCTTGCCGCCCATCGCCCGGAAGAGGTGCCGGGCGATCCCGAAGATTTTGGTGCGGGCGAAACGGAGATTCTCCCGGTTGCGAACCGCGCGCCGCGCCTGCCGGAGCACCCAGAAGTACAGCCGCAGCTTGAGGCCGGAGAGCCGCCCCTTCACCACCGCCTCGGCCTTGTCGCGGATCGCCCGCTCACGCTCTTCCATCGCCGCGATCGAGTAGCTTTTCATCCGGACATAGCTGCTGATGGCGTTCACCACGAAGGAGGGATCCTCGTGGAGATCCGGCTCCTCGAGCTTGAGCTCGTTCACGCAGCGGAAGCCGTACTTGTCGAGGAAGTCCAGGATCAGCGCCCGCAGCTCGGGCGCCTTGCCTGCCTGGAGCTGCTTCCAGAGCTCGCTCGCCGGAGTGCCGACGACCCACTCGCGGAGCGCCGCGTCCCCCTGGTCCACCCGCGCCGCGATCCGCATGAGCGTCTTCGTGGGCTCGGTGCTTTCGAGATCCCCCTGCCCGCAGAGCAGATCGTTCTGAAGCGAGGCGGTCTCGGGGCCCGAGGAGACCCAGGTCTCGGTCAGCTTCTTAAGGAGCCCGAAGAACACCATGCACAGGTAGTCGTTGATGATCGGCGCCTGCCAGCGCCGCAGCACCTCGGTGTCCAGCCGCTGGTAGAGCTCCGAGAGCTGCACCAAAGAGAGCGCCCGGAAATCCTGCTTGCGCGCCCCCTGGTAGACCGCCTCGAAGTGCGCCCGGAACGTCCCGACGATCGAGTCCATCCGAAGGAAGCGGTAGATCGTCATCAGCGTCACGGAGAGCCGACGGGCCAGGGAATACCGCGGCGGGTGATTCATGAAATCGAAGAGCTTCGCGTGCTCGGGCTTGAGCGACTGCCGCACGCCCATCATCGTTTCCATGAAGCCCTTGTTGCTACCCGCGCCCGGCAGGAGCTGGATCAGCCGGTACCAGTTGATCAGATTGTAGTAGATGCGGCCACGCACGAAGCCCAGCATGTTGCGGAACATCGTCTCATGGGCCGTGATCGTCGCCGGCGGAACCCCCATCACCTCGCAGAACTGGATGTAGACCTGCCGATAGGCGACACTGGCGAAGCTGAAAGTCAGGGGCGAGGTCACGCCGCTGTAGCTCTCGATGATGTTGGAGTTGTCCCAAAGCGTCGCCTGATCGCCGTTGACGCGCGGATCGAAGAACGCGTCGGGCGGCAGGCTCGTGATCGGGCGGGTCTGAAGCAAGAAAAGCTTTCCGCCTTCGATCGCCCACTCGCAGTCCTGGGGCGAGCCGAGGGCGCGCTCGAGCTCCACGGTCAGCGCCGCGACTTCGAGCACCTGCGACTGGGAAAGGGACGGCTGGTCACGCGCGCCGTCCGTCAGCTCGACTTTCTCGATGCCACCCGCGGCGCCACGCCGGAAGGCATGCGTCTTCGTCGTCAGGTGGCTTTCAAAGGTCCCTTTCGAGCGATCAAACACAAAATGATCGGCATCGAGTTCCCCGCTCACGAGCCCCTCTCCGAGGCCCCAGACCGAGCTCACGAGCACGCGCTCGCGCTCCAGCGGCTTCGTCGGGTCCCGCGAAAACGCCACGCCCGCCGACTCGGCGTTCACCATGTCCTGGATCACGACGCCCACGCGGATTCCCGTCAGCGCGAGGCCCCGCTCGCGCCGGTAGCTCAGCGCGCGCTCGGAAAAGCCCGAGGCCCAGCAGCGTTTGAGACTGGCCGCGATCGCCTCGGGACCTCGCTGGTACAGGAAGGACGAGAACTGCCCGGCGAAGGAGTTTCCGGCCGAGTCCTCATCCAGGCCGCTCGAGCGCACCGCCACGGGTCGCTCCCCGAGACCCCGACGGGCGAGCTCCGCCGCGAGCTCCGCTTCCAGTCCCGCCGGCAGCGGGCATTCGAGAAAAAGTCGTTCGACCGACCCGGCGAAGGCCGCGAGATCCGTCGAGGGCGTCAGGCGCGCCTCGAGCGAGTTTTCTCGGACGAAAGCCGCGAAGGCATCAGCCGAGATGCAGAACCACTCGGGGACGCGAAGGCCCAATCGCGTCATGCGCGCCAGGTTCAGCGCCTTGCCTCCGCCCAGCCGCTCCAGCTCCGCAAACCGCGACGAATCCAGCAGAAAACTCATGGTGCCCCCGCCGCGGCCAGAACGCTTCCCAGCACGCCGGCCCAGATGTGAATGACGAGCGAAAGCGTCGCGAGGCCCTCGGCCAGCTTGAAGCGCTCGGGTTTGACGAAAAGAATGCCGAGGCTCAGTACGACGAGCGCCTCGAGCGGCCAGAGCCACGCGTGCATGCCGAAGCCCCGCGCTCCCAGCGCGGCGACGAGGGTCGCCACGGCTACGATGAGCACGATGCCGCGCTTGCCGTAGACTGAAAGATAGGTCTCGAGAACCGGATGAGCCGCGGGGTCGAGCTTGCGGCAGACCTCATAGCTGAAGAAGGCGCCGAGCACCGCCAGTGCATAGGCGACCACGGGCGCGGGCAAAGCTCCCACCGCGACCGCCGCGCCGCTGGAGAGCGCCCCGAGCGCACAGAGCGGCAGCACGATTACCTGATGCGTGAGCGCATACAGGAGCGGGCGCCGGGAGAGCCACTCACCGAGAAAGAACTCCCGGTACATCAGCCAGAGATACGCGGTGATCAGAAGGTAGATCCAGGCGGCGGGCAGGCCGGCAGACGCACCGAGCGCAAAGCCATAGAGCATCATGACGAGCACACCGATATGGGCCACGCGCGCTACCTGGGCGGGCTGGAGCACGCCCCGGGGCAACGGCCGGTCCGGATGCGCGACGACATCCTTGCGGAAATCCTTCACCTCATCCATCAGCCGCAGCTCGCAGAAAAAAAGCAGGACGCCGAAGCAGGCCAGGCCCGCGCCCACGGGCTCGAGCGTCCCCGAGAGGACCGCGCTGGAGAGTACCATCCCGGCCGAAAGGATCGCATAGGAAACGAGCGGGATCCGCTCCTTGATCAACGTGAGCCAGGGATTTTTCATGGGTTGCCTCCGGATTTTTTCAGGGAAAGGGCGCGATCGATGCGGGCCCGATGCCTGCGATCGCGATGAATCTTGCCTTCGAGAATGCGCGGCTGGGCACCGGCGAACTCCGGGAACTCGCGCGCGAGCCCGGCCGCGCGAGGCGCGACGCCCTCACCGATGAGCCAGCGAACCCCCTCGCGGTCGACGTGCACGAAGCTCTTGCTCGAATTCAGGTAAGAATAGACCCGCTGCTCGAGCTCAAAGTCCGAGAGCGCCTGCGACGAGCGCCCCGAATACCACCAGCCCGGCGCGCCCGCGAGCGTCCGGACGCGATCGCCCATGAAATGCCAAAGCGTCCCGTCCGCGTCGGTTCGCTTGTTGAGCCGGGTCTCTTCCTCGTTGCCGAGGTAAGCCGGGCAGACGTGGGCGCCCGCGACCCAAAGCCCGTCCTCGCGCACGTCGGCGCGAATTTCCGGCACGGGCGCTCCGAGGTAGAGCGTTTGAAAATAACCACGCTCCTGGCTTATCCGCACCGCCTCGCGGGCATCGCAATGAGCCACGGGCTCGGCCTCGCTGCTGCCGTAGACATGCGTGAAGCGCGCGTCGGGCCAGCGCCGGAACGCCTCCTCGAAGATCCACCGATCCGTGAGCGCGCCGCCCACATGGATGGAGCGAAGCGAAGGCAGCCGCGCCTCGCGGAAGAGCCGAAGCAGAAAGGCCGGGCCGCAGGTCAACGACTGGGGCGCCAGCGGCGGAGGCAACGAATCGAGCATCCTGAGGTGCGCGCTTTTCCAAGCGGACGGAACGATGACCGAGGGCCTCCCGGAGGCGAGGTTCGCCAGCGCGAAGTTGGCGAAAATAGTCAGATCCCCACCCGTGTGCCGATCCAGCTCCAGATGGCGCGCCAGAACCTCGTGTTGCTTGACCAGATAGCCCTGGCTTCGCACCACGCCTTTGGGTCGGCCGGTCGTCCCGGAGGTGAAGGTGATGATTCCCGGAGCGGCCGGATCAGCCTCTTCGACCCGCAGGTCCGCGCTCGCGCTCGCGCGCGCCACGGCCGAGACCGAAACCCAGCGTGGAATCGCGCGGATGGCCGAGGAGCGAAGGCCCCAGGCCCGGCCAAGCCAGTTCGTCAGAAAAAGCCGCGGTTTCACCAATCCTACCGCGTGATTGATGCGCGTAACCGGCATCCACGGTTCCACCAGAATGACCGAAGCTCCGAGCGAGAGCACGGCTGTCACGATCGCATAGAGGCGCGGCCCCAGCTCGTCCACGAGCAGGACCGAATCCCCCGGGCGCAACCCTTCGGCCACGCAGAGGCGCTGCGCCCGCGCCGCGAGCGACCGCAGCTCGCCAAACGAGACGGCGCCGCCGGAGGGAAGCCAGAGCGCCGGAAGGTCAGGGCGCCTGCGCGCGTTGACGAGAAAGAGCTCGGTGCAATTCATAGTTCCTGTTTGCCCCGGAGAGGAGACGTGCCTAGAATTGAAAGATGCCGATCGGTTCCTGGAGAGTATATCAGAGCACCCTCGTCTTTCTAGGGCTTTGCGCCCTGGCTGGCGCCCCCGGGCCGGCCTCCGCCGCACCCAAGACACCCGAGCAGTGCCTGGCGCTGGCCGACGCCATCCGCAACCCGGGCGAAACCTACAAGATGCGGGTTCAGATCAGCTCCGAGGACTCCGAGCAGGTCCTGGACGTCACTCTCAAGGGTCGCGACAAGACCTTGATCGCCACGCGCGCCCCCGCGCGCGATCTCGGTCGCAACATGCTGATGCTCGATCGGGATTTCTACGCTTATGTCCCGAATCTCAAACGCTCGGTACGGCTCTCGCTCGCCCAGAAGCTTCTCGGCCAGGTCGCCAACGGTGACATCGCGCGGACGCGCTGGTCCGGCGACTACCGCGCGAGCTACGAGAAGGCTACCGCGGCCAAGGAGCTGCAGCTTCTGCTCGACGGCGTGAAACCCAACCTCACCTACCAGAAAATCCGGCTCTGGACCGAGGAGGACACCTGCCGCCCGCTGCGCGCGGAGTACCTCTCACTCGACGGCAGGAGCGTGCTCAAGACCGCCGCATTCGAGGCCTACCAGCCTCTGGCAGGGCAGGAACGCCCGACCCGGATCCGGATCCGCGATACCGGAGGGAAGACGAGTACCATCGCCATCAGGAGCATGGAAACCGTGACCCTTTCGGACTCCTTCTTCACCGAAAAGAACATGGAAACCGTGCGATGATCCTCGCGCTCTGCACGCTCCTCATCGGCGCGACTCCCGCGCTCGCGGGCTTCTCGACGGAGCTTGCGCTCCATCCCCGCCTCGAATCCATCTGGAGCGCCGCAAGTGAGTCGAGCCATTCTCAGCGGGGGGTCCTCAAGGCCGAAGGACGCTGGAGCTGGGGCGCGTTCCAGGTTTTTGGCGAAGGGTTCGTCGAAGGCGACCTCGCCAAGACGCCCGCGCTTCAACGCCGGAGCCGCAGCTCGGCCATCCTCCAGGAGCTCTACGGCGAGTTCAAGCTCAAGGACGGCGATCTCATCTTACGCGCGGGGCTGCAGGCCGTGCGCTGGAGCGATGGCTGGGTGCTACCCTCGCTCGATCTTTGGACCGCGCGACGCTACAACCGCCTCTTTCTGGATCCCACCTCCGAACAGCTCGTTCATCCGGCCGGAGTGCTTCTCATCTGGAATTCGGCGGCCCTCTCCTCGGAGCTTTCCGCGTTCGTGAACGTCAAGCCCGCCGAAGACCGCCTTCCCGAGCCGCTGCCCGAGAAGCTCGAGGAAAAGGGCCCCGCCTTTGGCTTTCGCGCCAAGACACGCCTCGGGGGCTTTGATCTGACCGCGGTGGGCGCGCTCACCCGCGAGCCCGGCAGCGCGGACGTAACCGGCGGCGCCGCCGACGGGAGACGCCTGCAGCTCGGAGCCTCCGTCAACTACGCGCTCGACGCCTGGGTACCGCGCCTGGAGCTCGGCACGCGCGGCGAGCGCGAGTTCTACGGCTCCTTCGGCGCCGACTTTTTCCCCTCGGCCGACGGGCTCGGTGATGGTAGCTGGAGCCTTTCGCTCCTTCCGCAGCTCACCACCTGGCGCACCGGCTCGGAGTCCCGCCAGCTCGGCTATCTCGCGCTTCGCCTTTCGAATGAGGCGAACGCCTGGGAGCTCCAAGGCTACCGCGAGCTTGCCGACACCGGAGATCAGTTCCTGTCCCTGCTTTACAAACGCGCGTTCCGCGCGCCAGCGGAGCTCGAGGCATCCGTTTTCGCCCAGAATTACGATGGTCCCCCTCAGTCGCTCTTCGGTATCTACGAGGAGCTGCTCGGAGGTTATGCCGTCGGCATTCGACTGGAGGCTCATGGCGTACTTTGAAAAGCTGAACTACACCCTTTCGAACGAAGACACCCGCGTGGAGTACGCGCTTCTTCCTCCGGGGGCAAAGCGCGTCTTCGCGATCGCCGGCTCGGGCGCCCGCGTCCTGCCGCTCATCGCGCGCAACCCCGAGGAGCTCGAGATCGTCGATCTGTCACGCGCCCAGCTGGATCTGTGCGAGCTCAGGGTCGCGGCCGCGCGCGCGCTCAGCTATCCGGAGTTCCTCTTCTTCCTGGGTTACCGCGGCGGGATCGCCGCGCCTGCCGAGGTCGAAACCGACGTCAGCGACGACCGCATGGCGCTCTTTCAGCGCCTGGAGCTTTCGCCTTCCTGCCGCGAGTTCTGGCTCTCGTGCGCCGCTCAGTGGCAGCCGCGCGGCTTCATCCTGCTCGGCAAGTGGGAGAGCCACTTTCAGGCGCTGGGTAAGCTGTTTCGTCAGGGTTTCCGGATGAACTTCCGCCCCATCTTCGAGGCCCAGAGCCTGGAGGAGCAGCAGGCGCTTTACCGGAAACATTGGAAGCCGACGCTCTTCCGCAACTTCCTGCGCATGGCGGCGAGCGAGCTCGTGTTCAACAAGTTCCTGTACCACGGCCACTTCTCGGGCGCCTCGGCGGTCAAAACCGAGTCGCGGCCGCCGTGGAAATTTCTCGATGACGAGTTCCGCCGGCTCTTCACGACCAAGCTGGTGCGGAAGAACTACTTTCTCCAGGTGCTGTTCCTGGGAGGCATTCACTTCGAGGAAGGGCTGCCTCTCGAGGCGCGCCCCGAGATCGTCGAGGCCGTGCGCGCATCGCGTACCCGCCTCGTCACCACGCAAGGCAACCTGCTCGAGGTTCTTCCGACGAAGCCTTTCGACTTCCTCTCGCTTTCGGACACGATCTCTTATCTTCCCGAAGACGCGGCGACCGAGCTCCTTCAAAAGCTCCACCCCGCAACGCCCGCGGGAAGCCGGGCGGTGATTCGCTCGTTCCTGCGCGCGCCGACCCAGCTCCGTCAGGACGGCTGGGAGCTCGACACGCAAGAATGCCGCAAGGCTTTTGAGCGCGACGGAACGGGAGTCTACCGGTTCTTCATCTACCGCAAGACCGCGGGCTGAAGCTTAGCGCTTCTCGAAGCATTCGCGGACGCAGGCCTTGAGCGCGTAAGAAGGCTGCTCATAAGCCGCAACGCAGCTCTGCACGCAGGCCTGGATCGCAGCCTCTTCCTCAGGAGTCCTTTCGATCGTAGCGACCTCCTCGTCGTGGGCGAAGGCCGAGACGGACATCATCAGAAGGGCGAAACAAAAAGCGATTTTCTTCATAAATTCTCCTGGGAACTCAAATGGTTGATGGGCAAGTACCACTCATTTTGACGCAATGCAACAAGAAATTGAAATCTTCACCAGCCCTGCGCCTCAACCTGGTCAGACGACCTCATTCAAGGCTCTTCACGGATTTCACGATAAGACTGATATGGCATGCCGGCCTCACCTTGCACTCTTGAGCATCATGATCGGCGCAGCGGTACACGCCCAGAGCGCGGCCGCATCGGGGCCTTGTGAACTTCCCGCTCTCGGAAGTCTCCCGCTCGCCCCGAGCGTGGTGGGCGATCTGGAGCTGCTCTCCCATCAGAGCTTCCGGCTCGGAAGACAGCAGAGCGATCTGGATTCCCTCTTCCTCTTCGAAGCCAGCGAGGATGCAAACGGAGCACACGCGGTATCGCGCCCCTTCCAAGACAACTCCTCCCAAAGTCGCGAGGAGCTGCGCAAGATCTACAGCCTCTTCTTGATCGCCAGCGACAACCGTCCGTGGACCCCGGAGCAGCTCACCGCCGCCGACCTCTCGCCCCGAGGCAAGCTCCTGCTCGTGTCGATGATCTCCGAGCTCAGGTCCATCCCGCTCCGCAGCCGCCTCACGGATCTCGGTTTTTCGCCGGTACCCGGGAGCGATCCGCTCGTCTTCCGCGATCCGGAGAACGACAAGTTCTACGTCCTCACCGGCAAGTCCGTCATCGGCACCCCTCACAAGGACGCGCGCAAAGCGCAGGCCCTCGCGCTCTCGGTCACGGGTCCGCGCAACCCGTCGGCGCCGAACTCCCTCTTCGCCCCGAGCGCGGCGCGCTGGGTCTACTCGCGCATCGCCTCGGAGCCGACGACGATCAAGCCCATGAGCGAGATCAAGCTCCACCTCGAGGCACCGAACGATGGAAGCCGGGCCGTCTCCGCGTCCCTCGGAGACCTTTCGGCGTGGCATGCGGACTCGCCGCCAACGGCCAAGCCCAAGGTCGCGGTGGATGCCGTCGTCGAGCGACGCGAGGATCCCACGCCCGCCGAGCAGCGCTTCGCCGATGATTTCCTCGAGCGCACGACCGCCGCCGACTCGATGGCCGCGCTCAACGGCGAGCTTCCTTCCAAGCGCGCCCGGACTGGCTTGAGCGAGCAGTACGACGCCACCCTCGTCAAAGACGGCGTCCAGGGCACCTACAAAGTCGTCGACGGCAACAACGCGGCCCGCTTCCAGGCCGAGACCGTCCTGAATCCCCTGACCAACCAGCATCGCTGGGCCGCGTGCGTGAACGATCCGTATGATCCCACGAATCCGGACGCCGTCACCCGCTACTGCCTCGAACGCAGGCAGGAGACGCCGGAGAACTTCCAGCAGGTCGTGCGAATCGAAACCGGTACCGGGAAAAGCCGCGATCTATCCGAGCTCGAGCTCAGCGCCAAGGCCGAGGTCCGCTACGCCGAAACAGAAGGCCAGTTCCTGAGCATCGGCAAGGTCGAGCGGGCCGAGACCAAGCTCAGCGCGCATGTGGCGAGAAACGCCTCGCTGCCAGGTCTTCCGGCCAACACCCGCCTTTTTGCCAGGGCCGAAGTGACCAAGCCCGCAAAGGCCGACGCAAGCGAAACCCGCGAAGGCAATGTCGGCACCCGCTTCTGCATGGGCCGCACGGACTGCCTCGATCTCACGTACAAGGTGACCGAGACCGTGTCGCCCGCCTCGATTGCGTCGACGAAGAATAACACGTCGCGAGACCGGACGATCGGCCTGGTCTACACGATCACCTGGTAGACAGACTCGCGTCAGAGCTTCGAATAAGGCGGAAGCTCGGTCGCGATGGTCCGGCCACGATCCGCCGGAGTATCGCCCGTCTGGGCCAGCACGATTCCCGCGAGCCTGAGAACCTCGCGCTGAATCAGGCGCTCGCGCGCCAGCGGCTCGCGCGGAAGCTCGGCCGCGCGAGCCTTCTCGTCAAAGACGCGATCATAGATCCTTTTGCGGAAGAAACCGACGTTGCGGCCCACCGCCACGCGTGCCGCCCTCCGGTAGCGCTTGGCGAAGAAGAGCCCCTGGCGCTGCCGCGGGCCGGTGAAATCGATGAACAGGTCCACCGTTTCCGGCGCGGTCGGTCCGATCGGCTTGCCATTGGTCGTGATGAAGAACACGGCGGCCTCGGGATAGACGAGCAGCACCTTCTGCCGCAACGCCTCCATATCGTAGACCATCGCGGTCGCCGAAAGGACGATCAGGACCGTACGAACGCCCGGAATCCGCTGCGCGCGCAGGCGTTCCTGCTCGCCCATGATGGACAAAAATACCTCGGATTCACCATCGAGTTGAGTGGTGCTCATCGGGGTTAAACTTTGGCACGACTTGCGCTAGTTTGACAAACATGAAAGTCGCCGTCGTTTTGTGTGGAAGCGGGTTCAAGGATGGAAGCGAAATTCGGGAGTCCGTCGGAGTGCTCTGGGCCCTGAGCCACCACCCCGTCGAGGTGCAGTGCTTCGCCCCTGATGCCCCGCAAGAAGAGGTCGTCAACTGCCTGACCGGGCAAACCATGAGCGGCGAGACGCGCAACATGCTCGTCGAGGCGGCGCGGATCGCGCGTGGCCAGGTGCGGCCGCTCACGGAGCTTCGGCCCGAGGACTTCGACGCGATCATTCTGCCGGGAGGCTTCGGCGCGGCGAAGAACCTCTGCTCTTTCGCCTCCGAAGGCTCGCGAGCGACGGTCCGACCGGAGCTCGCGGCCATTCTGCGGGGGATGTACGCCGCGCGCAAGCCCATCGGCGCCGTCTGCATCGCGCCCGCGATCGTCGCGCTCGCGCTCAAGGGCGAAAAACTCGAGCTCACGGTCGGGACCCGCTGCGAGACCTCCGAGGAGCTCGAAAAGCTCGGCCACCGCCACATCGAGCGCCGAGCCCACGAGTGCCACGTCGATGAGGCTCACCGCGTGGTCACCACGCCGGCCTACATGCAGGACCGCGCGCCGCTTCACGAGATTTTCACCGGAATCCGCGCCCTGGTCGACGAGGTGGTGCGTCTCGGCCGGGCGCCTTCCGCGTAACCTTAGCTTTGCCTCAGTAAAGCTCGTACTTGAGAAGCCGGCACTCGATCGCACCGTTGTAAAGCACGATCCGGCGCGTGGCCTTGAGTCCGACCACCTTGGCGAGCTCCGGGCTTCCGGTGAAGACATAACCTTCCCAGCCCTTGAACCGCTGTTTGAAGGTATCCCCGATCGTCTTGTAGAGCGGCTTGAGCTCCTCGACGTCTCCAAGGCGCTCGCCATAGGGCGGATTGAGCACGATCAGGCCTGACGGCGCGACCGGCTCGCAAGCCGAGAGCTCGCGCTTCTCGATATGGACCCGGCCCTGCATCCCGGAGCGCTCGAGATTCTCGAGGGCAACGCGCACGGCGCGGAAGTCCTGGTCATAGCCCACGACCTTGGGGAGCAGCTTGCGATCCCGGATCTGGACCTGCTCGGCCTCCTCGAGAAGCCGCTTCCAGGCGCCCGGAACATGCCCGAGCCAGTTGAGAAAGCCGTAGTATTTGCGGTTCAGCCCCGGCGCCACGTTCGACGCCATGAGCGCGGCCTCGATCGGGAGCGTCCCCGAGCCGCACATCGGATCCATGAAAGCGCCCGAAGCGGCGGCCTTCTCGGGCCAGCCCGCGTGCAGCAGGATCGCCGCGGCCAGATTCTCCTTGAGCGGGGCCAGCGCCCCGGCCTCGCGGTAGCCGCGCAGATGCAGACTCTCGCCCGACAGATCCACGCTCACCGTGGCCTCGTCCTCATGCAGGTAGACATTGATGCGGACATCCGGACGGACGGGATCGACGCTGGGGCGCGACCCCTGGACGCTCCGGAACTGATCGACGATCGCGTCTTTCACCTTGAGCGCGCCAAAATGGGTATGGGTGATCTGGGAGCGAGAGGAGGAGAAATCCACCGCGAGCGTATTGCGTGCGGTCAAGTGATCGGACCAGCGGATCGACTTGACGCCGCCATACAGCTTCTCCGGAGTCGGCGCCGGAAACTTCTTCAGCGGCAAGAGCACCCGGTTCGCCACGCGCGACCACAGGCAGACCCGGTAGGCGGCCTCGAGGGGACCCTCGAAGTAAACTCCGGACCGTGCTTCACGCACCGAGGCGATGCCCAGGCGGCGGATCTCCTCGGCGAGCAGACCTTCCATCGCCTTGGCGGTGGCCGCAAAAAAAGTCAGTGTTTCTGCCATGGGGCGGGATTATCAGGTTTGCGCTTCCCCGTCGAGGCGGATATCTTCAGGAATCATGAGGCTTCCGCTCGGCGCACTCTCCCAGCTCAGCTTGCTCGTGCTCTTCGGTTCAGCGGGTGTGCTCTCTCGCTATGGCCTGGACCGGGCCTTTCTCAAGCTCGGCTCCCATTTTCCCTGGGGCACCCTCACGATCAACATCGTGGGCTCGTTCCTGGCCGGGGTCGGTTACGTCCTCGGAGTCGAGCGTGGCGCCCTCCCCGCGGAGCTTCGGACCGCCGTCATGGTGGGCTTCCTCGGCGGCTTCACGACCTTCTCGGCCTTTTCGCTTCAAGCCGCCCGTCTCCTCGAGGAGCGGCACCTGGGCGAAGCGTTCCTGTATCTCGTCGTGTCACCGGGCCTGGGCCTCGGGGCCTGCCTGCTTGGACTCTGGCTCGCCCGCAGCTAGTACCCCGGCGACTTAGAAATACAGATTACGCGTGCAGGTCATCTCAAAGACGGTTTCGGTGAAAGAGTTGCCGCGCTCGGCGATCCGAAGCTGGCCCGGAAGATCCGTGACCGAAGAGGCGAGCCCCTCGATCCGAAGGACCGCCTCGAGCTCGCCGGCCGGACCGGCCGCTACTCCCGTAAAGACCACCGCATCGGCTAGGAGCTCCGCCTTCACCGGACGGATCTGGACGGAACCGCGGGGGTTCTTTTCCTCAGGCGCTTTTTCGAAAAGGATGAGCTGAAACTCCTCCTCGGGAAGCTGCGTCGACTCGTTGGGCACGATGCCCGCGGTGACGCGGGCGTGCATCACGACGCCATCGCTTCCAGCGGCGCTTCTGCAGGCCCAGCGCGGACGGAACAGCGAAGCGGCGATCTTCTGACCCGCCTGCGCTCCTGCGAAGCCCCGCTCGATCAGAGTCGCGGCCCTCGCCAGCGCCTCATCCAGGCACATCACCTTCTTGACGTCGGTCACGATCGCATAGTCCTCGCTGACCGTCTCGATCCTGCCCTCGACCGCCACCTGGGAGCCAGGCCGGATCGTCGCCCCGAAAAACTCGATCTCCTGAGGCTCCTTGGTGCTGCCCATCGCGAACGCCTCGTTGAGCTCATAGGATTTGTTGAGCGTCCGCACGACCATGCTCCAGTAAACCTGGGGCTCCACGCAGGGACGGCCATCATCGCAGATGGTCTGAATGCTTACGGCGGGATTCACCGCCATGGGGACAAGAGTCGTCCTCCGCAAAAAAGAAACTTTGCCCTGGACCACGCCGTTGACGGCGTCGATTCCGAAGGGAACGGACACGTCAGCGTAGGCGGCTCCGCACACTGCGCTGAAGATCAGACCGATTACGATAGTTCGCTTTAACATTGAGATGCTCCTTCTCTATTGACCGCGGCAGTCCAGAGCAAGAGACGTGCCGAACGGCAATAGTGACGTCAACCCGCGCACAGGGCGCGAATTCCATCAGGAATCATCAAATTTCCAGGGCGAAACCCAGACATTCGGACGCGGGGCCACATGCAAAATGCACGGCGCCTGCGCTCCGCGCCGGCTTACTGCACTATTCCGACCCAGCACTTGAGATAACGCCCCTCAGTAAATTCCAGAAGCATGGGGTGATCCGCGCTCTGCGTCCCGCGTCCGATCCACCGCACCGCGCGGCGGTTGCGATAGGCCGCCTTCGAGAGGGTCTTGAGGAACGACTCCTCTTCGAGCAGTCCCGAGCAGGAGCACGACACCACGGCGCCTTCGGGCCGCACGATCCGAAAGACCTGGGTATTGAGCTGCAGATAAGCATGGGTTCCGACCGGAATGTCCTTGCGCCCTTTGATCAGGGCGGGAGGATCCGAGATCACGATATCGAAGCTGCCGGGCTCGATCGACTCCAGGGCGGCCAGGATATCCGCGCGCCGGGTCTCGCAGCGGGCTCCTTCGGCTTCGATGTTTTTACGGGCGCGTTCGAGGGCCGGGGCGGAGGCGTCCATCGCGACGACCTCGACCTCATGCCCCGCGCTCCGCAAGGCGCGCGCGAGCTGCGCTCCCCACTGACCCACATAACAGAACAGATCGAGGATCCGCACGGGCCGGCCCGGCCGGGACGCGGAGAGTTGCGCCAGCCGCTGCGCCGCGAGCTGGATATTGGCGGCCTGATCCAGGAAAAAACCGGTCTTCTGGCCATGGTACAGATCGACCCAAAATTGCACCGGCGCTGCGCCCGGCGTGGTCGGCGCGATGAGGATGCGGGCGTCCGCAAGCTCGAGGCCCGCAGCCGCCTTCACGATCCGGGGCTCTTCTTCCTCGAGCCCTTCGAGCTTTCGAACGCCGACGTCATTTCGGAACACGATCGCCGTCTTTTCCCAGGCCACCGGATCCGCCTGACTGGCGACGTAAGAGCGCAACAGCTCGGGCACCGAGCCGAGTACCCGATCCATGCCGGCGGTATGCGCCTGAACGACGAAGACCTGAGCGTCCTTCGTGCGGTAGCGATCCACGATCAGTCCCGGCAGGCCATCCGCCTCGCCAAAGCAAAGGCGATGACTCACCTTCGCAAGTCCCGTCGCCGCGCGGAGGCGTCCCGCCCGCTCCAGGGCGCGAACGAGGAAGTCCGGGCCGAGCGGCGCGACCTCGGCCTCGTCCCGCGTCAGCGCACGAAAGGCGATCAGGGATTTGGGATTGCCATAGCCCCGCGCCAGGAACTTACCCGTGGCATCGCGAAGCTCCATGGGTTCGCCGGGTTCAATGCCCTTCGGGCTTTCGGTCAGCTCGTTGGAGTAGACCCAAGGGTGCCCTCCGCGAAAGCGACGGTCAGCGCCACTCTTGAGACGCCAGACGGATTTGGAATCAGCGGAGGAGGAACCCTTGATCTGTTGAGGCATGACGCGGACCCTACCATTGCGCCCCCCCAGGGGCAATGGCTCCGGTTTCCTGGCTAAGGCCGCCGACATCAATTAAGATCCGTTCATGCCCGCCCCGACTCCCTGGCCCATCCTGAACTGGAAAGAGCTTGCCCTGCTCGTCGATCAGCTCCGCCAACGGATCGAGGGGCTGTACCTGGATCGGCTCATCGTGCCTGAGCGCCCGCGTTTTCCCGAGGGTTACCTCAAAGGCGAATGGATTCTCCGCTTCACGGGCCGCAAAGCCGAGGCCGAGCTTCTGCTCAGCGTCCGGTCCCGGCATCCGGCCATCGTTCTTCTCTCGGGCAGAGGTCCGCGCGCCGCGCCCGAGGCCACCCATTCCGCGTTCGATCTCGCTCTTTCCAAACAGCTCAGGGGAAGCCGCCTTCTTTCGGTTGAGACCCTGCCTCGCGAGCGCACCGTGATCCTCTGGTTCACCTCCGAGGGCGCCCGGGACTCGCGCCGACTCGGACTCGTTCTGACCTTGATTCCCGCGGCGCCCGAGGCGCTTCTGATCGAGGAACGGGAGACGGCGCCCTACCCCGTGCTCGCGCGAAGCCGCACCACCGCCACGGGAGAGTTCACCCTTCCTGACGGCGCCAAGGCGCCCCCCTCGCCCGAAGTCAGGCAGGCGCTGATCGCGACGCCCGAGAGCCATGCCGCCGCCATCGACGCCGCGCTCGAGAGCGAAGCGTTCGCCGCGCGTCTCGTTCATGCCCAGCGCGAGCTCCGCGCGCTGCTCGGGCAGGCGCGCGACCGGAGCCGCCAGAACGAGGTCTCCCTCCACGAGGGCGAAAAGGAGCCCGACTGGAAAATCCACGGCGATCTTCTCAAGGCGGTCCTCGGCGCGCCGCCACCGCTCCTGGAGCAGGAGGGTCGCCACTTCCGGCGAGTGCCCGACTACCTTTCCGACAAGGAAGACGCGGTCCGCGAAATCCCCTGCGATCCGCGGCTTTCGCCCGCGGCCCAGGTCGAGCGTTTCTATCAGCTCGCGCGCCGCAAGCAGCGCCGGATCACCGAAGCGCGCAACCGGCTCGAGAATTTCCGCACCCTGGCCGGCGAGCTGGAGCGAGCCTCGGCCACGCCTCCCGCCGAAGGCGACTGGGCCGCGCTCGAAAAGCTCGAAAGAGCCGCGCGGATCGCGCCGCGGGCGGCCCCCGGCGTTCCCACCGGCAAGGGCGCCAAGGGAGGGAAAAAATCCTCCTGGCTCGGAAAAGCCGTGACCTCCCGGGACGGCTGGCCTATCTGGGTCGGCCGAAGCAAGGACGAGAACCTGGAGCTCACCTTCCGCCATGCGCGCGGCAACGATCTGTGGCTCCACGTGCGCGGCAAGCCCGGCGCCCACGCGGTGATCCCGGTCCAGCCGGGCAAGTCCGTGCCGCTGCAGACCCTGCTCGACGCCGCGACCCTCGTCGTCTATTACAGCGGCGGCGAAAAATGGGGAAAGACCGAGGTCGATTACACCTTCAAGAAGCACGTCAAACGGATCAAGGACTCCACCGAGGCCAGCTACACGCACAACAAGACCCTGCTCATCGCACCCGAACCCGAGCGCCTCAAGCGCCTGCTCGCGCCAGCGTCGGAATCTTGACGCCCGCCCCGCCACAATGACCTTGCGGGAAGAGCCGCGAACCGCCAAAATATTCCCTGGAGGAAAATGAAATGAAAACCCTGATCCTGGTGACCTTCGCGCTCATGAGCACCGCTGCCTTCGCCGCCGATACGCCGGCCAAGCCCACCCCCTCCAAGGGCTGGCGCAAACCCGCGCACGCGACCCTGCCCTGCCCCGCGACCGTCGAGCAGCTCACCTACGCGATCGAGAACATCCCGGACTGCTACGCCGCCGTCGACATGGCCGAGCAGTGCGCCGCGGGAACCTCGGCCGACAAGCCAGTCGTCGCATCCGCGACCAACGTCTGCGTCAAACAGCTCCCCGCCACGATCTCCAAGCGCGACAAGAGCCTGATGGATCAGCTTCATCGCCGGTGCGCCTCACGCTGGGGCAACGACCTGATGAACGCCTCGCCCCGATTCTTCTGCAACCTGAACGTCACGAAGTTCTTCGTCACCCTGCTGACTCCGGACTTCTGAACCGGTGAGCTGGCTCGAGGAGACGCCAAAAGGCCTCGTCCTGCATCTCTACATCCAGCCCAAAGCCTCGCGCACCCAGGTCCAAGGCCTGCACGGCGAGCCTCCCCGCCTTCGCATCCGCGTGGCCGCGCCGCCCGTCGAGGGCGAAGCCAATGAGGAGCTGCTCCGCTTTCTGAAGAAGCACACCCATATCGCCGGCGCGCGCTTCGAGCTTCTGCGCGGCGACAGCTCCAAGACCAAGGACGTGCTTTGCACCGGGGTCACGGCGGAGCAGCTGAGGGCGGCGCTGGCGCCGTGAGAGAACGCAGAGACCAGCCAACAGCCAACTGAACGACTGCTTCCGTCAGCCTAGGGCTTTACAATCGGGTAGGAGGGGGAGATTAATTTCTCCCCCGTCCTCCCACACCACCCGGCGTGCGGCTCCGCACCGGGCGGTTCCGAAGCCTTGGAACCCCGAGCTGAGGTAATCCCAGCGAGTCAAAGTGTGAGTTAGGAAAGGCGATTTTGAGACCTGACGAACCTGCCATCGCCCAGTAGCCCCGCGAATGGCTGGCAATCGACGCAGCGGCATGTTGGGACAAGCCCCTTGCCGTCAGCTCCCGATACCATGTCTTTCCGCGCTTCCACTGTTTGAGATAGGTCATGCGAAGTCGCCTTCGAATCCAGCCGTCCAGCTCCAGGAATATCCGGGCCGTATCTGCGAGCGAGAAGTAACTCTTCCAGCCCCGGAGATACTGTCCCAGCTCCCCCACGGTTTGCTCGGTGCTTCTTCCCCGACTTCTGCCTGTCAGTTCTCGCACCCGCTGCTTGAATTTCGCGGCCGCTTGCGGAGCCACCGACCGCTTCACGAGCCGACCAGGCCCGATCCACAAACGGTAGCCCAGGAACTTACGTTCCGTGGCCCTCGCCACCGCACTCTTGTCGCGGTTGATCCGGAGCCGGAGATTTCCCATGAGTTTCCCCATGGTCTGCATGGTCCGCTCCGCGGCCCGCCGAGACCCCAAGTATACGTTGCAGTCGTCGGCGTAGCGGACGAAGCTCAGACCCCGCTTCTCCAGTTCCCAATCCACTTCGTTCAGCAGCAGATTTGCCAGAAGAGGAGAGAGAGGCCCACCTTGTGGCGTTCCCTCTGTCCGCTCTGTGCTCAACCCCTGATCCAGCATTCCGGCTCTCAGGTAGCGCCGGATCAGATCCACCAGCCGCTTATCCGCGACGCGTTTCCTCACCTGGTCCATCAGGACGTCGTGATTTACGCGGTCGAAGAACTTCTCCAGGTCCACATCCACGCAGTAGCCTCGGCCATCCTGCACAAGCTGCTGCGCATGGCAGATTGCCTGATGCGCGCTCTTGCCCGGACGGAATCCGTAGCTGTTTTTGTGGAAAGTGGGATCCCAGATCGGCTGGAGGACTTGAAGAATGCATTGCTGAATGAGGCGATCCAAAACGGTGGGAATGCCCAGCTGTCGCATTCCACCGCCTGTTTTCGGAATCTCCGCTCGCCTGACCAAGGCGGGTTGATAGCTGCCGTTCAGCAGTTCATTCCTCACTCTGATCCAGTGTTCGCGAAGCCACCCTCCTGCCTCTTCAAGACGCATCCCGTCGACTCCAGGGGAGCCGCCGTTTGCCTTCACTCGCCTCCATGCTCGCAGGACATTGTCCCGCTCGACGCACTTCTCCATGATGTACGTTTGGTTCGGCTCCGGTTTTCCATTACCCTGTTCGTGTTTCGACGCTCCGACGACCTCTCGGGGTTCCGCCCCTACCCGTCGTCGGTGGCTCCCGGCCCTCCGGGATTTCTGTCGCATGACACTCACAACGCGATGGCTCCTTTGCCTTCTTCGGTTTGGCCCTTCCTCGCTGTGCCACGAGTACTACGACCTCTGCTGACTTCTCGCGCCGTTCGACGATCGCCGGACGTCGTCCTTTCGGACATGAGGCGAGATCTCCCCAGGTAAGAGTGACAAACTTTCATCCCATGCAGCCGTTGGATTTACGCAGTAGTCTTCTGGATTCCATTGGGTTTCGCAGTCAATTGCCCGCTTACCCAGACTACTTCGCCTCGGATCCACTTCTTGTACATCGGCTCGGGACTTTGCCTCTTCCTTCCTCCAGATTCCCAGTCGCCAAGGACACCCTTGGATTTGGCTAGCGGTTCCCGGAATCAGGGTCCGCAGGGGACTAGCCGCTTTCTGCGGAGCAACCCTTAGTTCATCGCCCATGCTGGGCGCACAATAAAAAGGGCCATGCCCCAACGACATGGCCCTTTTTCGGCGGTCGGAGATCAGCCACTCCGAACCGCTGGGAGGTGGAAAGCCTCGACGGCGTTTCGCTCGGCGAGATCCACTCTTGCTCTGAGTAACTTTTTTTTAAGCTGCGCCCTTGCAGGAGCGAGAGAAGACCATGGAGCCATTACGCGGGACGTTTTGGGGGGTTCCGCAAAACTCTTCCATGGTGTCACTCGCGCCTGCAGGGGCGTCATCGCTGATTTCGGGTGTCACAACGGGGGGCACGCCGAATTCGTCTACAGGTGTATCAGAACCTTTTCAGGAGACGGTGCATTGAAACAGATGTTTCCATCTTGGGAACCGAACGCCGCCCGGAGTTCATCTCGAGGGTACTACCTGACGAAATGCCGCACCACGTACTCAAGGGCCTCTTCCTTGGTCGAAAGCTTGCGTTCCAGCGCCAGGTCCTCAATTGTCCGCAAAATCTCAGAAAAAGTGGGGCCCGGCGAGAGCCCGAGCTGGATCAGGTCCTGGCCATCGAGCAGCTTGGGGAGTTCCCGGGTGGGGCCCTTTTTCAGGCTCTCAAGCCGCGATGCGCAAAATTCGTAATAGGCGAGGTTTCCGTCCGACGCGAGCGAATCGGCCTTGTGAACCGCGAGCAGCTCTTCGAAATGCGGCTGTCTCACGAAACGCTCGAGAGTCGACTCGCGCATCTGAAACACATCCTTGAATTTCAGATGGTCCTGCACGATCGCCGTCACGCGATCCAGGTCCGAGCGCGCCATCTTGAGCCGCGCTCCGATGGAGCCGGCGAGCTTCGCGCCATCCGCCTCGTGTCCGTTGAAGTTCTTGCCCCCGCTCCGAACCGCCGCGCCGGGCTTGCCGACGTCATGAAGAACCGCGCCCCACGCGAGCGTCGGCGTGCGCACCGGGTTCTGCTCCTCGAGACACCGGAGGATCTTGAGCGTGTGGGTCCAGACGTCGCCTTCCGGATGATACGTCGCCGCCTGCTCCACTCCTCGCATCGCCTCGAGTTCCGGCAGCACGAGACGCAGGAGCCCGAGCTTCGAGAGGAGCGCGACCGATTCCGCGGGATGCGGCCCACAGAGCATGAGCGTGAGCTCGTCGCGGATCCGCTCGCTGCTCACATGCGAGATGAGCCGCGCCTGCGCCTTGATCGCCTCGGCGGTGGCGGGCTCGAGCTCGAAGCCGAGCCGGGTCGTGAAGCGCACCGCCCGAAGCAGGCGAAGCGCGTCCTCGCGAAAACGGGCCCGGGGATCGCCGATCGCGCGAAGGACGCGGTCCTTGAGGTCCTGCATGCCGCCGGTCGAGTCCAGGATGCGCGAGGTCTTGGGATCGTAAAACAGGGCATTGATCGTGAAGTCGCGCCGGCGCGCGTCCTCTTCGGGGCCCGAGAAGCGCACGCCCTTGGGATGTCGGTGGTCATCGTACTCCAGATCCTCGCGAAAGCTGGCGATCTCCAGGAACTCGGGTCCGGCGCCGCCTTCCGAGCGCAGCGGGACCTTGAGAACGCCGAACGCCTTTCCCACCGTCACCGCGTCGGGAAAGAGCGCGCAAAGCTCATCCGGGCTCGCGCTCGTCGCCAGGTCATGGTCCTTGGTTTCGCGTCCGAGCAGAAAATCCCGCACGCTCCCGCCCACGACATAGGAGACATGGCCGGCATCGGCCAGCTTCTGAATCGCGTCCCTCACATACTCCGGGAGCGGTACAGCCCGCTCAGTCCGGATCCACTTCGAGGGGCTCGCCGTTGAGCTGGTAGTGGCTCTTGATGACGGTGTTCGCCTCGAAGCGGTCAAGGGCTTCGGTGCCTTCGGCTTCTTTTTCACGCGCGTTTTTGCCTTTCAGCTTCTTCTTCGTCGCGGCAGGGGGCGCCGCTACCCGCTCCCCCGCGGGAGGAGCGACTACCGGAGCGCCGGCGGGCACGCTCTCAATCGCGAACGCGCCCGGAACTCCGGGCCCGGCCAAGCCGGCGATCGCGAAGAGCGCGAGAACGTAAGCGGTCGCGGTTCTCATCAGCGCAATAATACCTCACGGGGACGGGCTCCGTCAGCCGGGCCGACGATTCCGCGTTCTTCCATCGTCTCGATCATGCGGGCCGCCCGATTATAGCCGATCTTGAGATGGCGCTGCAGGAAGCTTGCCGAGGCGTGCCCGGCGCGCTTGACGAGCTCGATTCCCTCTTGCATCAGCTCGTCGGACTCCTCGTCGTCGCCCGAGCCATCGCCGTTCTCCTCCTCGTCGGTATCGAGCAGGATCTCGTCGCGGTAAGCGGGCTTGCCCTGGCCGCGCAGGAAGGAGGTGATCTTGCCGATCTCCTCGTCATCGACCAGTGCGCCGTGCAGCCGGAGCACCTGCGAGATCCCGGGCGGGATGAAGAGCATATCGCCCTGGCCGAGCAGCCGCTCGGCGCCCGCGCGATCCAGGATGGTCTTGGAGTCGACGTAGCTCGCGAGCTGGAAGGACAGACGGGACGGAAGGTTCGCCTTGATCAGGCCCGTGATGACGTCCGTCGACGGACGCTGCGTGGCGATCACCAGGTGAATCCCCGCCGCGCGCGCCTTCTGCGCGATTCGGGCGATGGAAACCTCGACCTCCTTGCGCGCGACCATCATGAGGTCGGCGAGCTCGTCGATGATGATCACGATGTACGGGAGCTTGCCGACGCGCGGCGCCCCCGACTCGTCGGGCTCGAACGCCTCGATCCAGTCGTTGCCGGACTGCGGGGCCGCGCTCTCGCTCTGGTTTTCCTCGGCGAGCAGCAGGTCATGGACGACGTCCGCGCCCAGCTCGTCGACCTTCTGATTGAAGCCAGCGAGGTTGCGAGCGCCCATCTTCGCCAGAATCCGGTAACGGCGCTCCATCTCACGGACCGCCCATTTGAGCGCGGTCGAAGCGTGCTTGGGATCGTCCACCACCGGCAGGAGCAGATGCGGGATGTCCTGATACGCGCGGAACTCGATGAACTTCGGGTCCACGAGAATCATCCGCAGCTCATCCGGCGTGAAGCGGTAAAAGAGCGAGCAGATCAGGCCGTTCATGAAAACCGACTTGCCCGAGCCCGTCTGGCCGGCGCAAAGAAGATGGGGCATGCGCGCCAGATCCGACAGGTAGCACTGGCCGGCGATATCCTTGCCCATCACGACCGGAATCGAATGGCGGGAACCGTAAAAGTCCGGATGCTGGAGGAACTCGCGGACGAAAACCGTTTCGCGGTGATCGCTCGGGATCTCGATCCCGACGACGGACTTGCCGGGCAGCGGCGCGAGGATGCGCACGCTCTGCGCCGAGAGCGCCATCGAGAGGTCATCGGCCAGCGCCGCGATGCGGGAAACCTTCACGCCCGGCCCGGGCTTGAACTCGTACAGCGTGATCACGGGACCGGGCCGCACGGCTGTCACCTCACCGTCGATCCCGAAGTCGGCGAACTTCTGCCTGAGGATCTGGGAGTTGGCGATGAGCTTTTCCTTGTCGTAGGTGGACTCGGCCTTGGGTGGCTTACGGAGGAACTCGACGGTCGGGAGCTTCCACTGCCCGCGCCTCATCGCGCGGCGGGCGAGCTTGGCGGCCGCTCTGGCCGCGGGTCTTTCCCCGTTGCTCATGAAAGCGCCGGCCACGGCGCCCGCGGGGTTTTTCTCATGCGGAAGAATGGCGGGAGGCCGGCCCTCGCCTCTCGCGGCCGCGTCGACCGGAGCCGCCGGACCCATTCCGGCCTCGAGCTCCGGAAGCGCGTTCGGATGACTGTCCATCGGCGCCGGCGTGGAGGCATCCTGAAGCCCGGGAAGTCCGTCGCCATCCTCGTCGTCGGGGAGATTCGGAAGCTTCAGCTGCTTGGCATCGCGCGGAACGCCCGCGTCAACGACCTCGGAGCCGACCATGATTTCCTGCTTTTTCCGGGTGCCCGCCTCGACCGCCGCCGTGGCAGCCATCCGCGCCTTCGCGCGCTCGATCGCGCCCTCGATCAGCCGCTGCAGGAAGTCCCCCGCCGCGTGCGCGCCCCGCATCGCGAGCAGTCCGAAGAGATAGATCAGATAGGTCCCCAGGAGCCGGGTCACGCGCCAGGTGATGACCGAGGCGAAGCGGATCACCGCGGCGCCCATGCGCGCCACGCTCAAGGGCGTCGACAGCGCGAGCGCGACGCAGAAGACGAGAAGCGAAACAAGAGAGGAGCCGAAGGGATTGAACTGATTCACCAGAAGATCCGCGACCCAGGCGCCAAAAGCGCCGCCCGTGAGAATCAGGGTTCCGGAGTAAGGCCAGTATTTCCACTGAAGCGAAAGAAAGACGGTCAGAGACATGACCGCGACGGTCATGCCGCCCAGCGTACCGATGACCCGGATGGAGCCCTCGCGCTTATGGACCGACGCGGCGATGAAGAAAAAGGCGGCGGGGATGAGAAAGCCGCCCATGCCGAAAGCCTGCAAAATCAACGAGGCGAGATAAGCCCCCACTCTGCCGCAGGCATTCAGGGCCGGACCCGTGTTATTACTGAAGAGAGAAGGATCCGAAGGAAAGTACGTCAACAGCGCGAAGACGATGAACACGCTGAAGGCGAAGGTGATCAGGCTGCTGACCTCGGCCAAGGGAGTCTTGTTGAAACCATTTGCCTTCTTCTTCTGAACGACTGCGTTAACCCCGGGAAACTGGGGAACCAGTCGGGAACTTCCATGTCGGTTTTCCATACTCCTATGGTACATGGTGATTCATGACTCAGAAAGTCCCCCAGAAGTTTTTGGCTTATGATCTCGGCGGCACGAAGGTGGCCGTGGGCGTGGTCACTTCGAAGGGAAAGGTCCTCGAGGAGCACCGCGAACCGGTCGTGATCCAGCAAGGCAAGACGGCAGTAATTGCCCAGCTCGCCGCCCTCGGCAAACGCCTGCTCGAGGAGCACCCGGAGATCCGCGCGGTCGGCATGGCCTCGGCCGGCCCCCTGGATCCCGCTACTGGAGAGCTTCTCGACCCGACCAACTTCGCCAGTCCCAAAGGCCACTGGGGCCGCACTCCGATCGCCCGGCTCCTCGGCGCCAAGCTCCGGCGCAAGGTGCATCTCGAGAACGACGCCGCCGCGGCGATCCTCGCCGAACACTGGGTGGGCGCGGCCAAGGGCTGCGACAACGCCATGATTTTGACACTCGGGACGGGGCTCGGCACGGGGATCATCTCGAACGGGGAGCTATTGCGCGCCGGCCGGGGGCTCCATCCCGAAGCCGGGCACCTCATCCTGCGCGAGGGCGACGCCTCGGCCCCCTGCGGCTGCGGCAACCTCGGCTGCGCCGAGGCTTACCTTTCGGGCCGCAACTTTTCCCGCCGCGCGCGGGTCGCTTTCGGAAAATCGGATCTCAGCGCCAAGGACCTCGCCGAGCTCGCGCGCAAGCGCGACCCGCGCGCCGTGGCCGCCTTTGACGAGTACGCGCTCCTCATGGCCACCGCGATCCACAACTACGCGGTGATCTACGCGCCCGAGCTCGTGGTTTTCACCGGGAGCTTTGCCGCGGCATCGGATCTTTTCCTGAAAGCCACGCGCGAGCACCTGAAGAAGATGCTCGCCCGAAGACGCGTCGGAGTGGATCTTCTGCCCAAGCTCGTGGTCTCGAAGCTCGACAACCAGGCGGGGCTCATTGGCGGGGCGTTCGTCGCGCTGCGCGCGAGCAAGTGAGCGGAAGTTGGCCCGGCGCCGGGTTTTGGGATATGCTTTCGGAGTGAAAACCAAGCAGGTAGGCGTCCGCAAACCCTCGACCGACTTCGATACCAATGCCCGGTTTCTTGAAACCGCAGCGCGTTTGCGTGGCGATCGGCCATTTATCCCCCGCGGAGTCTATCGATTCAAAACCCATGAGGAGGCGCAGGAATGGGCCCTCAAAATGATGGCGCGACCCAGGAAAGCCGGCCGCCGGAGCTGAGCGATCTCGTCGAGCTCGCGCGCTCCTTGAACGCCGCAGGCGCCAAATACGTCATCATTGGCGGAATCGCGATTCTCCAGCAGGGCTTCGTCCGAGCCACGCA
Organism: Oligoflexia bacterium; assembly: GCA_023700925.1. Lineage (GTDB taxonomy): Bacteria > Bdellovibrionota > UBA1018 > UBA1018 > UBA1018 > JAMPXJ01. The sequence continues at coordinate 39,852 of JAMPXZ010000004.1, forward strand.
GGATATCGACTTATTGGTGGACCGAACCGAGAGCAACCTCCGCAAAGTGATCGACGCCGTCGGGAAACTTCCGGATCATGCCGCGATGGAACTTTCACCAGCAGACTTCGATGAGTATGAGGTCATCCGCGTGGCAGACGAGATTGTAGTCGACTTGATGATCCGCGCCTCAGGCCTGGAGTACAACCAGGCGAAGTCAGGAATCATTTCGGTAGAGCTTGAAGGGGTTCCCATCCCTTTCGCCAGCGCGGAGCTTCTCTTGAAGATGAAGCAAGGCGTTCGCGAGAAAGATGTGCTCGACCGCAAATTCCTGGAGGCGCTCCTCGCCCGAAAGGGCGAAAGTAAGCGATTATAGCGCCCCGAACGTCAGCCCGACCTGGCCGATAATGCTGTTACTGGATGAAACCGAGGCGCTATGCGTGAGCGGCACGCTGCCGCGGCGTCACGGATCCGAAGGAGATCGACCCACTCGTCGAGCTCCGCTCCGGCAAGCCGTATTCGAAGCTCGGCGCTGCCGGCGTGCGTGAGGCCGGTTACGCGATTGTAGTAGTAGCGCTGTCTCTCTCCAGGAGTAGGAAGCTGTAGCTTTGCTTTCCAATTGTCAGAAGCTGTCTCCTGCCTTTCTCAAGGGTGGACTGCGCTTCCTTTCCAGTTGTCGGAAGCTGTGGCCTGCTCTTTTGGTTATCTCGTCAGAAGACATGAAGTCTGATGTCTTGGTCCTACACAATCCGACAACTGGAAAGGGGGGTGGGGGCTAGGCAGTGAGCTGCAGGCGACACAATCCGACAACTGGGCAATAGTCACCCTGCGCGACGAAACCTCCCCTTGCTCGAAAGCCAAGATCGATCGCCAGCCCCCCCCGCCGATCATGAAGCTCGTGGAACTGGTGCTGGAGCGCACGGAGGCACCCGAAGGAACGCCCCTGGGCTCCGGTTCTCCTCGAAACTCGCCGCTGCGGAACAAGCGGAAACAACCAGAAATGCTATGCCGCTTAATTCACCCGCATCCTGGCCGCCTCTTCGCGGATTCGAAGGGTCGAGGACTTGAGCGCGACGGCCGCGGTGAAATCCAGCGCCAGCAGCTCATCCCAGAACGGCTCCGCGAGAAGGGCATCGAGCTTTTCAACCGAAAGCGCTTCGACCTGCCCCTGCTCGAGCATCCGGAGCAGAAGGCGAACCTCCTCGAGCGGCGCGCGAAGCGACGGGTCCGCCTCGCGCTCGAGCGCCTCGAGCTGCGTGAGCCCCGCGCGGGCCTGCTTTGACAGGCTCGCGATCACTTCGCCCTCGGCCACGAAGGCGTTCTGGACATCCAGAATCGGCATTGCCCCGCGCTCGACCGCGGAGAAGAACAAGATCAGGCTCGTGACCGGCACATGCGCGCCATCGAGAAACAGCCCGCCCACGCGGATCGACGCGCCCGAGAGGAGCCTCTCACGCGCCTGTCGCAGCCAGTTTGAGCCCAGGGTCGCGGGCACTCCGGATTGCTCGGCGGCATTCGCGACCTCCGACGCGCGATCCAGCTCCAAGCTGAGCGCGCAGACCGCGCCTCCCGCACTGCCGCCGATCCCGGCGCCCTCGCCGCCGCGCGAATAGCTTCCGCCGATCCCCACGCCCTCGCCGCCCCGGGAATAAATGCCGCCAATCCCGGCGCCCTCACCACCACGCGAGTAGCGTCCGCCGACGGCACCCTCCGCGCCGCCTGCGCCCGCGCAGCGAAGCGCCGTGAACCGCACTCCGCCCACGCTCACCGCATCGAACCCTTTGAGCTGCAGCCGCGCATCGAGTCTCACGTCCATGCCGGCCGCGCCCTGCAGCGCAGCGCGCAGCCAGGACAAGGCCTCCTCGGCCGGG
>JAMPXZ010000155.1 GCA_023700925.1 Oligoflexia bacterium
ATCTGGGATCTCAGAACCCTCTGAAAGACGGATCGGTGAATTATTGATGAAGCTTAAGTAATTCGTTGGCTTAGATCGGATTCCGGAGTAGGGTACGAACCGGTGAAAATGTGTCAATTAAAGCAGTTGATTCTATTTAGAATCCCAAGTTAGCCCAGTTTAAAGAGTATTTGATTAGTTGACTAAAGAAGTCCGTCATGGTTTGGTGTGGCACGATGTTGGTCAGGAAAACATTGCGACAACTTACGATTCTGGTCTCGGTCATCGCCCTCGCGGGAGTGGTCTCCGGCTGTGGCTCCGGCCTGTTCCCCGAAGGGGAGGACGTTCTCGTTAATGGGAGCTGCGCGGCGCCCACGGACCAGATGGGCAGCTTCATGGGCCGCGTCCAAGGCTATCCGATCGAGGTGGTGGTTGACGCCTCCTTCGAAAAGCGGGCTCCCGATGGCACGGACTACGCGCGGGCGATCGGTTACGCGGTCGACCAGTGGAACGCGGTTTCCCAGCGGATCTCCGGGCGCGACGCCTTCCGCGTCCGTTTCGCCAACCTGACCGATACGTTGCGGCAGGTGGATCCCTCCGATTGCAACGTGCAGTTCGGCGATGAGGACACGTTCTACGTCGTCCGCGAAACGAACGATGAGCACTGGAACAAGCTCAATTTCGGAAACTCGGTCCCGGGCGCCACTTTCCGCTGCACCCGCAGCGGTCGCGTCGTGCGCCAGATCGTGTTCCTGTATCCCGACAAGGTGGCCGCGCCGCAGTTCGCGAGCGTCGCCGTCCACGAGTTCGGTCACTCGTTGGGCCTGGATCACAGCTGCCTGCAGGGCGACGGACGCGACGACTTCCGCTCTTGCGACGCTTTGCCCTCGACTCACGAGTACCGTCAGGCGGTGATGTTTCCTGTGATCATTACCGGCCACAGCCTGAGCGAGATGGAGTTCAAGGCGACACCTCTTTTCAACGACAGGGTTCGCGCGGCCTGCGTGATCGATCCGGCATGAGCTTCCTTCTCTTCACCGCGGCAGGCATCGGTTTCATTCATTCGCTCGCTCCCGGGCACTGGCTCCCGGTCGCGCTCATGGCGCGCTCGCGCAAGTGGTCGCGGCGGCTCGCCCTCGGCGGGGCGCTCGTCACGGCGTCGGGGCACATTCTGATCTCGCTCACGCTGGCCGCGGCCGGGATCTGGATCGGCGCGCATTTCGTTCATGGCCGGGAGGAGGATCTCGAGCGTTATGGCGCGCTCCTGCTCGTGGTATTCGGGCTCGCTTACGCGGTGATCTCGCTGTTTCGGCATTCGCGCTGCCATGGGCATAGCCATCACGGCCCGGCTCCGAGCGCGAACAAGGGTCCCTTCCTGTTTCTGTTTGGCCTCGGTCTCTCGCCGTGCGTGGCGGCCTTTCCCATCTTCGTCGCGGCGGCGGCGATCAGCCGCCTTGCCGTGATCAGCTCGATGCTGGCCTTCGCCTTTGGGGTGATCCTCGCTTCGACCGTCGCCAGCCAGCTCGCGCTTCGCGGGCTCTCGTATCTGGATCATCCCATCCTCGAGCACCATGGTGACGTCCTAACCGGTGCGGGGATCGTCACGATGGGCGTGGTGTTGTACTTCTTCCCGATTTAGCGGGGCCTGGTCCGAACTCCGGTCAAATTACTCGTCCCGGGGCGAGTTTTTGAATGCGGCGCGTCGAGTGCGGGCCGCATATTGCAGGTCACACCCTCCGCCCTGAGCGGGCAGGAACCATTTGCCAAGGCGACTGGGTCCGGATAAGCCAAAGGCATGCACCTTTTCGCCATTCTCTGTGCCCTGGCCGGAGCGTTACACGTGATCGCGCCGGACCATTGGGTCCCTGCCTCGCTGCTTTCCTGGCAACGGCGGTGGCGCCTCAGCCGGATCGCCGGCTTTGCCGCCCTGGCTTTCGGCCTCCATGTGGCGCTCGGCTTTCTGCTCTTTTACCTCTTCGGCGAGGCCGTTTGGGAAATGGCCTCCTCCAACCTCCTGGTTTTCTCACTCATCCTGGTCGCGGGCGTCGCCGCGATCCGGGCTTTCCGCTTTCAGCGGATCCGCGAGGTCCTGGCCTCGGGCGGCAGCGGGATCTGGGGCGTTTTCATGGTCTTTTCGCTCCTCGGGCCTTGCGAGTCGCTGATTCCGATCCTCATCAAGTCGCGGCAGCTTGGTGCGGGGCTGCTCCTTCCGCTCGTGGCGTTCTATGCCGGAACGCTCCTCGCCGGCGGCGCCCTCATCTTCTTCGGCAAGGGGCTCTGGAACCGCCCTCACTGGCTTCCGCGCGGGCTTTACGCTGGGACGCAGCGCCTGGCCACCGTGCCTGTCATCGCGTGCGTCGCGGTCGGGCTCGCGCTACTGCTGAAGGTTTCCTGAACTCGCCGTTTCGTACTCTTGCATCAGGCGGCGCACGATCTCGGCGGCCGGTAGCACGTCCTCGATCAGCCCGACGCCCTGACCGGCGCTCCAGACTTCCTTCCAGGTGGTGCCTCCGGTGGCTCGCCGGAGCGCTCGCGAGCCGAGATAGTATCGAAGCATTTTCATGTACTTGCGAGTGAGTCCCGAGCGATACAGCAGCTTTTCGAGCGGATTGAGATCAAGGCCGACCTTGTCGATGTAGGGCGTTCGGATCACGGCCGCCGGGGTGCCTGAGATCCTGAGGGTCATCACGATGTCCTCCGGGCGTGCCCGCAGGATCGCGTTCTTGTACGCCGGATCGACTTTCGCTTCGGCGCTCGCGATAAAGCGCGTGCCGATCTGCGCACCCGCCGCGCCGAGCATCATGACCGCGGCAAGCTGCTCGCCCGTGGCGATCCCGCCCGCGGCGATGACGGGGATTTTCAGATTTCGGCGAAGGTAGGGGATGAGTACGAGGGGCGAAATCGGCCCCGCGTGTCCGCCCGCGCCCGAGGACACCGCGACGACTCCGTCCGCGCCCAGCGCTTCGACCTTTTTCGCGTAGTCGAGCGTCGTCACGTCGCAGAACACCTTGCCGCCCGCCTCATGCATCCTGCGGATGGCCTCCTTGGGGTTGCCGAGCGAGGTGATCACGAGCGGGACGCGTTCCTCCACGCAGATCGCGAGGTCCGCCTCCTGCCGGGGGTTCGCCTGGTTGACGATCAGGTTCACCGCGAAAGGCTGGGAGGTCCTCTTTTTCACCTCCTGGATCGCCTCGCGAAAACCTTCGGGAGTCCGCCAGTTCAGCGACGGCATGGCGCCAATGCCGCCCGCTTCGCTGACGGCCGAGACGAGCGCCTCGTCGCTTACCAGGAACATGGGGCCGGCAATGATGGGGTATTTGCACCCCAGGAGCTGCGTCAGTGAGTTCATTAGTGATAGTTTACAATGGCTTGCGTTCGCCGTCTTGACGGATTATGAAAGATCCTCATTTTACGTTCGGGAGGTCTTTTCTCATGCCGGTCTACGAGTATCAGTGTTCCGATTGCCGCAAGGTCCATGAGGTCAGGCAGAAATTTTCGGATCCGTTGCTGACGGAATGTCCCGAATGCCAAGGCAGCCTGACCAAGCTTCTCAGTCTGACTTCTTTCGCGCTCAAAGGCTCCGGCTGGTACACCTCCGATTACAAGCGCTCGGGCGCTGCGAAGTCAGAAACCAAGCCCGAAGCCAAGGCCGAATCCCCCTGCGCCAGCGGGGCGTGCGGCACCTCGAGCTGTCCTGCCGCGGCGTCTTCGTGAGGCTTGTTGCTCGGCCCGCCCCGGCTTAGAATGGGGAAATGAACTCCCGTTTCGTTTCTTCGGTTGGAATCCTGGCTCTTCTCGGACTCGCGCTCGCGCTGCCGGCCTCGGCGGCGTTCGATTTCGGCTCTTCGGGGACGAACTCCGAAGTGAGCTACACGATCGAGCCCGTCATCGGCTTTGAACATGTGCAAAAGGTCGCTCCGACACCTCATTCGCGCAACCGCATGATCTATGGCCTGCGCGCGCGCGCCGGGATCCCGCTCGTCTCGCTCGAAGCCGAGGCCACGCGCGGGAGCGATCTCGAGCTTTTCCCGAACGATGATCTGAAAATTCGTGACCAGGATGACCGGCTCAAGATCGGCCTCGTCAGCACCCGGTACCTGGGCTCGCTTTTCAGCTTCAGTCTGCGCGCGGGCGCGCAGGCTACGCGCAACCTCCATGAGGAGACGCGCGCGGGCGTAACGACCGTCACCAAGAGCGGTCCGACGTACCATCCTTACGCCGGCACGGGCATCACCTCGCGCCTCGGCAACAACTTCGATCTGGCGGCGGGCGTGACGGTCATCTTCAACGACTTCCCGCATATGTCGAAGAACGAGTACCAGACGACGCTGGGTTTTAATCTGCGGTATCCCTGAGCGGCAGGCGCGAAAGCTCGTAATCCGACGCCGCCAATCCCGGGAGCGGCTGCTCCTCGGGCGGCGCTGACACGCGCGGCCCGACCTGCTCGTGAAATGCCTGGAGCGCGCGCTCCAGCGTGACACCCACGCGGGCTAGCTCTTTTTCGGCCCGGAGCAGGCCCTGGGAAAGTTCGTGCAGAGGCGTTCGCGCTGAAATCGCGGGATCCGCCGGCGCTAGAGGGGCAGATGCCCCAGCGGCTAGCGTATTGTCTTCCTGCGCGGGCACCCCGGCACGCGCCCCCGACTCATGCGCCGCTCCGCCGTCCGGTCCACGCCGCAGCCACAGCACCGGATTCGCGCAAAGCTCGAGCAGATCGTCGAGGATCTGAAGCCGGGTCCACGCGTCGAGCGCGGCGGTCTCGGGCAGGATTTCCGAAAGGAACTCCGAACGTGAACCCGGGCTCTGCGCCTCGGCGGCAAGCTCAAGACCCGCGCGCGCGGTGGCCCGCTGCCACTCCCGTGGGCTCAGCGGATTTTCACATGCGTTGAGAAAGGCATCGACAATTCCGGCCGCGGTACGGGTCTCGCCTTGGGTCTCGAAAGTCAGGCGGACGGGGTCTTCGGGCGAAAGCTCCCGAATCGCCGCCGCGGCTCGCGCGGGCAGCGAGGGCGTCTCGGGCGAAAGCCCCGCGCGTCGCAGAAAGCGCCCGGTTTCCCGCATCCAAAGCCGGCTTGCCTTGGGATAGGTCACCATCCGCAAAATGCCCTCCGGCGCGAGAAATTCCGCAAGATGCCCGAGCAGTGCTGCGGGATCGTCGACATGGTGAAGGACGTTCGAAGCCAAAATGGAGTCGAATTTCCCGGGATCGCGCCATTCGTGGAGGTCCGCGTGCCGAAGCGTCACGCGCGGAAGACGCGCAAACGGGCGTGCCAAGCGAAGGAGCCGCAACCGCCAGCGCGTGCGCGCAAGCGAAGCCGCGCTCAGGTCCACGGCGACGATTTCGGCGGCGCGGGGATGCGCCTGCGCCACGACCAGCGTTTCAAATGCGCCGGCCCCCGCGACGAGGATCCGGATCCCCGCATGCGAGCGCTCGGCTCCGTGGCAAAGGCGCGTGCCCGTTTCATAGCTCAGCTCCGCGCCTTGTCCCCGCCGCGGCAGCGCGAGGGCCGGGATCGGCGGGTAGGGGAAGCGCTCATACTGGTCGCGGACGGCCCGCCGCACAGCCCGGCTCACTGGACCCCTCGCACCGTAACCTCGCCCGTCGCGCCGTCCATGCGCACCGTCAGCTCCCCGTTCGCTCGCGTGAGCGCGAGAAACTCCGGGCCGAGGCCCGTCACGCACGGGATCCCGGCTTCGCGCGCCAGGGTGCAGGCGTGGCTGAGCACCCCGCCTTGGGCATAGAGAACGGCGCGCGGCCTCGCACCGGCGACGAAAATCTCCGCCGTCTCGGGCCTGGCCTGCGCGAAAACCAAGATTTCGCCGTCACGCAGCCGCCCTTCGACCTCTCCCGTGCAGACGGGAAGTCCTTTGAAAGTTCGCTCGCCGAGCGGCGGCTCCAGCGCGGCCGCCCGCGGAACGCCGGTTTCCCCGGCTTCCCGGATCTCCGCAAGCTCAGAAGGAAAGAACTCCCGCCACGCGGGCGAAAGCGCGCTCCTCCGACGTTGCAGCGCCTGAATCCTGATCAACGTCGCGCGAGCCGAGAACGGGGCTGAGGACGGAGTGGCAAGCCAGGCGGCGAGCCGGGCCTCATCATGCGCGGGAAGCCGCAGCGTGAGCGCGAGCACCGCGAGGCCGAGGGCCAGGCTTTCGACGATTTTATCGTCATTGGTCTCGGGCAGGGGGGCTCCTTCCCGGAGACGCTCAGCGAGGTAACGCTCGAGTCGCCACTGCGCGAAGAGCAGCGCGGGCACCCGCGACCAGCGCGTGCGCATCCGGTCCTTGCCGAGCGCTTCGATACTGCCGGCGCTCGCGGTGGCCACGAGCAAAGTCCAGTTGATGAGCGGTTCATTTTCGGTAGGCCAGGAAAGCAGCGGCTCGCCTTGGGACAAAGCCCTCGTATCGGCGACCGCCGCCGTGCCGGTGCCGCCCGCGGTACGAGTGCTGCCGCACGTGCCGTTAGGCCAAGGCAGCCCCAGCGCCGCGATCGCCCGGCGCCAGGGCGAACCCGAGCTCGTGACGTCGAAGATCGCGCCGAGCAAGGACCGCTGCGCCCCGGTGAGGCGCGACGGCAGGCAGGTGTCCTCGGAGAGGGGAAGCCAGATCGGGCTCATGGCCCCAGGATAGCCGAAAATCGGCTTCGCGGCACGGGCGCATTGCCCTCGGCGCGGGGGATTGGTATCTTCTGTGCCCATGCAACTGCTCTTTGATCTCGACGGTACCCTGGCTGATCCTTTGGAAGGTTTCGCCAACAGTCTCTTTCACGCCTTTGACGCCCTCGGAATGGAGCGGCCGCCGCTCGCGACGGTCAAGACGTGCATCGGCCCGCCGCTGCAGGTGTCGGTGCCGCAGCTCCTCGGCATCACCGAGCCCGGGCTGCTCAAGGATTTCATCCGGCTTTACCGCGAGCACCATGGCGATACCGGGATGTATCAGTACCGCTTCTACGACGGCATCGACGACGCGCTCGCGGCGCTCCGGCCCGCCCGGCGGCTTTTTGTCGCGACCTCCAAGCCGATCAAGTTTGCCCGGCCCATCCTCGAGCGCTTCGGCAAGGCGCATTTTTTTGACGAAATCTACGGTAGCGAGCTCACCGGCGAGCGCAGCATCAAGGGCGATCTAATTGCGCATATCCTAGAGCGGCAGCGCCTGCGTCCGGGCGAAACCATCATGATCGGCGATCGCAAGCACGACATCGCGGGCGCCAAGGCCAACGGTCTGCGCTCGATCGGCGTCACCTGGGGTTATGGCTCCGAAGAGGAGCTGCGCGAGGCGGGCGCGGACTGGATCTGCCGCACGCTTTCGGAGCTGACGGAGCTGGGGCTGCGGATTTAGAAATTCGGGGATCTGAAAATTTTCATGCCCGCCCGGGTGGGTTTTCCCGGACGGGCATGGGGTTGTGGCAGGTACTTGTGGAGGGGGAGCACCTGCCCCGGAATTTTATTCAGGCCAGACAGCGTTGCAAGGCCTGCTGCAGGCCGGCGCCATACTGCGAGCGGATCCAGGCGCGGGCGCCGCTGCGGATTTCCACCCGGCAGGCGACGAGATTGCCCTCGCCCTCACGGGACAGGGTTACATCAAAGCTGGGCGGCTCGGCGCCAGCTGCTCCCGTGCCACCGTTGCGCAATAGCCAGTGGCGGACCTGCTTTTCAATGAAGCTTCGGACGGCTCGTGAAACTCGGACTCCTTCGCACAAAATCCTGCCTCGGATCTGTTCCATCTTGCGTGACCTCCTTCTTCCTGAAATTCAGCCCTCGATCCGGAAAGTCCGCCTCCCCTGGCGGAGGAGATCGCCAGGGAAAGCAGGACCGTCCAGATGAGTGCCGGGTACGACATGAGATGGACTCTAGCCTAGGAGGTTAAAATCGGAATTAAAGGCGGATTAAAACCTTTTAATCCGCACCGAGAACACCGCGCCTTCGGGTTCGGTCTCGGAAATCGGCGAGCGCACCTCGATGGTGCCCTGGTGCGCCTGCGCGATGCGGCGCGCGATGGTGAGACCGAGGCCCGCACCCGGGATTTCCGCGGCATTTTTGCCGGCGCCGAGCCGCACGAAGCGCTCGAAGATCTTCGCCTGCATGTCGGGCGGAATCACCGGGCCCCGGTTGCGGACGGAGAACAGGAGGCAGTCGCCGCAGTCCTCGAGGTGCACGTTCACGGGCGCGCCCGCGGGGGAGAACTTGATCGCGTTTTCGAGGAGATTTTTCACGAGCGTGCGCAGGAGGTCCGCGTCCGCGGAGATCTCGAAGAGCGTCTCCGAAGCCGCCTCCTGCGGCACGAGCTCGAAGTGGAAGCTCACGCTGCGCGCGCGCGCCAGCGGCTCGAGGCGCGCGAGGGCTTCGAGCACGGTCTCGTCCATCCGCGTGGGATGCAGCGAGAGCACGGCCGCCCCGGCGTCCATCCGTGCGAGCGTCAGCAGGTCCTCGACGAGGCGGGAAAGGTGATCGAGCTCCTGCGACGCCGTGGCAAGGAACTGCGAGGTCTCCTCGGGTGAGCGTTCGCGCGAGCGCATGAGATCGAGCTCTCCGCGAAGGATCGCGAGCGGCGTCTTGAGCTCGTGGCTCGCGTCGGCGATGAAGCGCTCCTGGCTTTCGAACGCGAGCTGCAGGCGGTTCAGGAGCTCGTTGAGCGTCAGCGAGAGGCGCTGGAGCTCATCGTTCACCGAAGGGACGGGGAGGCGCTCCGAAAGGTTCGCCGAGCCGAGCTGTCGCGCCTTTTCGATGATCGCGTTGACCGGGGCGAGCGCGCGCCCCGAG
>JAMPXZ010000156.1 GCA_023700925.1 Oligoflexia bacterium
AAGATTCTCCCGCGGCTGACTTACCAGAAGATGTTCCGCTTCCGCGCCGCTTTGGCCGTGGAGCAGGTGAAGCAGCTTAACGCCCTGCGTAAGATCGTCACCGGTGTTCTCGACGGTAACCTCGAGGCCCTGCTTCAGCTCCGCTGGATCAAGGCGACGGGGATCTTCTCGACGCTCGGAATCGAGCAGTACATGCGTGAAGAGGTCTTGCCATCCAACCGCTTCGGCGATTACGCCGCCGATCTTTTCATCCCGGCGACGCAGCTCAACCACTCGCGCAAGGTGGTTTTCGGCAAATATTCGTACGCGCCGCCACCGTCGGACCTGAGCTGCCAGTACGACAACGATATTCCGATCTCCGAAGCGTGTGCCGGAAGCACCGCGCTGCCGCCCGTCTTTTCGCCCTATCCCATCAAGGGACCCAACGGCCAGACGATCTATTATGTCGACGGGGAGATCCGCGACACGCTCTCGACCCACGTCGCCGTGGACAGCGGCGCCGACCTCGTCATCGCGAGCTATACCCACCAGCCCTATCACTTCCAGCAGGAGGTCGGCTCGCTCACCGACTACGGGCTGCCCGCCATCGCGATCCAGTCGATCTACCTGCTCATCGAGCAGAAGATCAACAATCACATCCATGACAAGCAGGTTCAGCGCAACGCGATCAACGCGGTGTCCGGCTACTGCAAGGACCAGGGCATCGCCGAGCGGCATCGGCGCGCGATCTGCGAGCTGCTTGAAAAAGAGCTGCACCACCGCCTCGATGTGGATACCATCTACATTCATCCGACCGCGACGGACGCTCACGCGTTTTTCGGCGAGCACTTCAGCCTGTCTCCGAAGAAGATGGCTGAAATCGTGAGGAGCGGGTTCCGCGCGGCGATCGAGGTCCTTAAGCATTATGAGTTCGCGGACCGCAAACGAGAGCAAGTCATCGGCGAAGCGCCTTAGTAGCGCCATATTTGCAGGAGCGTTCGCGGACGAAGGAGGCAATGCCATGCGCTTCGCGAAGCCATTCCTGATCCTGACGCTCGCGCTGGCCGCGGCGGGGACCAGCCCCGCGCAGGCCAAGGCGCTCAAAAGCAGCGCCCTTTCAAAGGAAATCGAAAAGGCCGATCGCGCGTTTCAGCAGCGAGGCGTGAAAGAGAAGGCGCGCGAGGCGCACGAGCGTTACCGTGCGCTCCATTACCGCAGTCCCTCGGACCCCGAGCTGGCCTGGCGCTTTGCCATGGCCTCGTATTTCGTCGGGCTGCGCCTTACGCAGTCGGACGACGACAAGGAACGCCTCTTCGCCGAGGGTCGCGACGCGGGCAAAGCGGGAATCGCCGCGGCAGCCGACTGCACGCCGTGCCATTTCTGGACGGCGATCAACATGGCGCTTTACGGCCAGACGGTCGGGCCCGTGAAGATGCTTTTCAGCCTGAAGGAGATCCGGGCGCACCTGCAGGAGACGGTCCGGCTCGATCCGGCCTACGCTTCGGCCGGGGCGCAGCGCCTGCTGGGCCTCATCGAGCAGAAGCTTCCGGGAATTCTCGGCGGCGACAATGCGCGAGCCAAGGCGCATCTCGAGCAGGCGATCGCCGTTTCGCCGGACGAGCCCCTGAACTACCTCTTCCTCGCGCGCCTGCTGCATGACGAGCTTGACGAGCGCGAAGGCGCCCTCGCCATTGCCCGCAAGGGAATGGGCATTGCGGTCACGGACCCCTCGCGCATCGAATCCATCGAAGCCCGAGCGACGCTACAAGAGTTCGTAAAAACAGGGAAGTGGAAGTATAACTGAGGCATGAAGCTGCCTCCCCCGAAGTCCGTCGGCCTCGCCCTGCTCCTTTCGGTTTCGCTCTCCGCCCTGCCCGCCACGACGAGCCCCGCGAGCGGAGCGCTTGTGGCGACCGCGACGCCCCTCTCGACCCGGAGCTTTCAGCAGAAGCCGAAGCTCATCGTCGTCATCGTGGTCGATCAGCTTCGCGCGGACTACCTCACGCGGTTTCAACCGCGCTTTCTTCCGGCACGCCGCGGAACGATCCTCGGTGGCTACAACACCCTCATCAGCGAGGGCGCGTACTTTCCTTTCGCACAGTACGACGTCCTCCAATGCATGACAGGTCCCGGTCACGCGATGATCCTGAGCGGAAGCTATCCATATCAGATGGGAATCCCGCTCAACGGCTGGTTCGACGAAACGACGCGCAAGACGATCTACTGCGCGCAAGACGACGCAAGCCCCGTCGTCGGGGGCCAGGCGCGCACCGGCCTCTCCCCCCGCAACTTCACCGGCAACACCCTCGGCGATGAGCTGAAGAACGCGGGCTACGCCTCGCGCGTCGTGACCGTCGCCCTCAAGGACCGTTCGGCGATCCTGCTCGGCGGGCACCGCGCCGATCTTGCCTTCTGGTTCGACGGCAAGTCGCACCAGTGGGTCTCGAGCACCTTCTACCTTCCCGAAAAAAAACTCCCCGCCTGGCTTACGGAGCTGAACTCAGCGCTCTCCGCCCGCAAAGGCAAGCCGATCAGCTGGAAGTCCGAAGGCAAGCCGACGGGCCTGACCGCGAACACCGAGCCTTTCGAACGCAAAGCAAGCTTCGGCGATCGCGAAGCGCTGAGCTGGCCACTCGGTGTGGAGCTGACCGCCGCCGCGGCCGAAAAAGCTCTCGACGCCTTCAAGCTCGGGCGCGGCCCCGCGACCGATCTTCTCGCGATCAGCTTTTCATCCCACGATTATCTTGGCCACCAGTTCGGCCCGAACTCCCGCGAGATGGAAGAGATGACGGTGGCCGAGGACCGGATCCTTTCGCGCTTCCTGAACCGGCTCAACGGGGCGCTGCCCGGTGGGCTCTCCGACGCGCTGATCGTCCTCACCGCCGACCACGGCATTCCCGCCCCCGCCAAATGGCTGAACTCCGTGAGGCACCCGGCCGGCCGCGTGAATGGCGACAAGCTCAAGGAGCAGATGGAAGCTCGTCTCGTCGAGCGCTTCGGCAAGCCCGAGGGCGGAAAATGGGTCATTTTCCATGCAGACCTCAACTGGACGCTCGCGCCCGAGGCGGTGGCCTCCGGCAAAGCGACGCGTGCGCAGCTCGAGCAGGAGATGAAAGCCGTCATCAAGGAGGACCCCGGCATCGCCTATGTCTTCAGCCGCACCGATTATCTGGAGCGCAAGCTGCCGCCCGGGATGCTCGAGCGGCAGATCCTCAAGACTTACATCCCGGGTCGCAGCGGCGACGTCGTCGGTATCCCGCGCGCCTACTACTCGACCGAAGACGACGCCGTCGACCACATGACCTCATACACTTATGATCGCACGGTTCCGCTTGTCATCGCGGGCTCGCGCATCCGCAAAGGTGTTTACGCCACGCCCGCTGACGTGATCGACGTCGCCCCGACCCTCGCATTCTTGACCGGGATCCTTGCGCCCGCGACTTCGGAAGGACGGGTGCTTGCGGAGATCCTCACGGAGAAGACGGAAAAGCCCGCTCCTTAGTCGCGCGCCGCGCCGCGCCACAGCTGCGGGGCGCAGGAACCCCGTGGACAACGACCGGGGATTAATGCTATCTGCTGGATCTTGTTCATTTACAACTTGGTACGGAGAGGTGTGAGAGTGGTTGAATCAGCACGCCTCGAAAGCGTGTGAACCCTAACGGGTTCCGAGGGTTCGAATCCCTCCCTCTCCGCCACTTAAAAAAGCCTCGGGCCCTTCGGACCCGGGGCTTTTTTAATTTGGTGGGAAGGGTAGCGATTCTTCACGTCCTCCGAGTTCCCGCTCCGCGGGCCTCTCGGACACGCATCGCGTTCAAAACGATCCGCGGGATCGTTTTGCCGCGCTTGCGTCCCTCCCTCTCCGCCACTTAATTCGACAAGCTCAGGAAGTGCGAAAAATTCTCGAATTTTGAAATGTGGCACAAACTAACTCTGCTGGGCGCTGCAAGGATTACTAGCGGCCAATCATCACAACTTCAGCTGAAGCCCGGAGATGTAGTCCCCGTTACAGAAAATCTCGGGGAGGGAGAAGTGGCTCTTTGCGTTGGAGCGAATATCACCTCGGCGTCAATGGAAATGATGCCTCATTCAAGGCTTACCGTACATATTGATAAGTTTCCCCGAAACGAGTGGTGGATGAAGGTAACTACGCCCAGAGGAAAAAGTGGCTACATTCAGGGGCCAGTAGATTCCGGCGACTACGAGAATGCGTTATGGAACGCCTTCTATATCCATAGAACTCTTGGTTACGGACCGGACGTCGTCTGTCCGAATAGCAAGCAATAATCTCTTTTGGCGCCGTGAGGTTCTTACTCACCCATCACCATGAAGAATGATCGGAAGACAATGCACCAGAACATACTCGTCTGTGCCCACGCAATCATTCGGAACGGCGAAGCAATACGGATTCTTATTGAGTTCTTCGACCGAACGCGGATTGAAAAGCTCTTCAGGATAACAAACGAACCACCCCGCTTTTCGATCTCTGTGACTCGCGCGGCAATTTCTCCGCGCTCATACGCAATTGCCTCCTGAAGGCCCGCGATCAATCCCTTCGCGGCGCTCTTTTTTTCTTTGACCGCGTTTTACTCGATTCCTTGGAGGCTTTCGTTCATCTCATCTACTTGCCTGTGCAGCCGAGGCAAGCTTTGCTTCAACTCAATCAGCCCAAGTGACTCAAGCGCCGTAACGTCGCGCTGCACATTCCCGACATCTTTACCAAGAATCTGGGCCAACTCATTGATCGACGCCTGCTCCTGCTGGAGAATCGCGGCAAAGGCTTCGGCCCTGCTTTGGGTCATAAGCCGCACCATCTCCTCGTAGCTCGAACAGGTGATCGAGTCGTCCTGGATCTCGCCCTTGCCGGTTTTAATGGCCTTACGGATACCTTCAATCCCGGAACGCGCGGGGTGAGGATCGTACCGGAAAGTAAAGGTTTTCATTTAAATAGCTCCTGTTCGATGTCGAAGTCGAGCGGCTGAAAGCCGAGTATATCTTGTATCAAGATACAAAAACGACCCAAGTCCCTTAATGACGAACGCTTGGAATTGACCCCGCCCATCGCGTTTGTTAGCTCTGGACTATGACGAAAAAACGAGGCGAAAAAGAAGGCCAGCGCGGGAATCTGCGCATCGGGGACCACTGGAACGCGATCAATATCCTGGCGCTATCGCAATCCAATCCCCTGAAGGCGATCGCGGAGTTCGTGGAAAACAGCATCGACGCTGGCGCGACGCTGGTGCATGTATTTCGCGGCAAAAAAGATGGGGAACCCTATCTCAGAATTGTGGATAACGGCCGCGGCATTCCGCGCTCTCCTGAAGGCGAGCCGGATTTCAAATATGTCGCCACTCACATCGGGGATTCCATCAAACGGCACCTCAAAGCCAAAGGGGCTCTGGGAATTCAAGGGGAGTATGGGATCGGCCTTCTGAGCTTCTGGACGGTGGGGGAACGCCTCACCTTGAGATCATCCGCGGCAGATGGGCACGTCCATCAGATGACGCTCATCAAGGGCAAGCCAGGCTATCAGATCAGCCGAACCCGGGCGCTTCTGTCTGACTCCGGTACGGAGCTCGTCATTCAACCCCATCTGCCGGGCCTGAGGCAGGTGACGGGCGAGAAGCTGCAATGGTATCTCGGCGTCGAGCTTCGCAACCGCATTCTCGATCGCGGTGTCGCGATTCATATCCATGATCTGACCTCTCGCAATGAGCTTCGGGTCGAGCCGCAGCGCTATGAAGGCAGGAAGCTGGTTTTGCCGGCGATCGAAGGGATCCGCCCGGAGCTTTATCTCAATGACTCGGATCAGTCGCATCGCGTGGCCGTTTACCGGCATGGCACCCGCGTCCTGGATGATCTGGGCGACTGGCCAGAGCTGGATCCCGCGGTATGGCGTTCGGGGAATCTTTCGGGCTACGTCGAATGTCCTTCCCTGCAGCTCACGCCCGGCACGCGCTTGGGTGTGATTCAGGACGAGCGCTTCGAGGCCGTCTTGAACGCACTTCGCGGCCTCGAGGCGCCGCTCCGCGGAGAGCTGGCGCTCCTCAAGCAAGCAGCCGAAGACAAAGCTTCAAAACTTACGCAGCAGACTTTGCATCGTGCCTTTCGCGATGCCCTGAATGATTTGCCGCGGGAGGAATATGACTGGTTCGACGCCGGGGGCGGGCGCGGGACCTCCCGCTCGGAAAGGGGTCAGACCGAGAGCCCTCGGGCAGGCGAGCCCTCCCGAGAAGAGAGCACGGCCGACGCCGATGTTTCGGGCGACAGCGCCGCGGAAACCGCGCCTGTACAGCCCGCCTTTTTCGATTTCGCCGGGCCGCTTCATTCAGCACGGATCGCGCCGAAATCGAGCATCGTCGGCGCGGGTGGCCGCCGGCGGTTTCGCGCGATCGCGAGGGACCGCAAGGGAACTCCGGTTTCGGAGGAGCTGTCCTTCGAGTGGAGGGTTTTGGAAGGACCTGGGATTTTCGAGCCGGGGACGGAACGGCAGCAGGAGCTCGAATACCTTGCTCCGCCCGAGGCAGGCCTTGCGCGCCTCGAGGTGATGATTCGCCAGGGAGAGCTTACCGCGCGAGCCGAGGCGGTCGTAACGATCACGGAATCCCTCGCTCAACTCGGAGGCAACGCTTCCGAAGAAGAGGACGCTTCCGGGAGCGGACGCCGGAGACGAACCCTCCCGGATTTCACCTATGAGCGCGCTCCGGGCGCGCCTTGGCGCTCCCGCTACGAGGCCTCGAGAAATCTCGTGGTCATCAACAATGGCCACCGGGACTTCCTGTTCGCATCGACCAAGAGCGCGCTCAAGCTCCGATACCTGGTTCGCCTGATCAGCAAGGAGCTGGTCCTGGCGAATTTTTCTGGCCTTCCCAGCCACGAATTGATGGACCGGCTGATCGAGGTCTCGTTACGCGCCGAAGAGTCCTTGCGCTGAATAATTTCGCTATCCGCGCGGCTTTTCAGAACCCCGCGAACCGGATGGCGCACAGATCCGAGAGGTCATGGATGACCACCTTGGGGACCTCGATGGGCCTGAGGCCGAGCTCGCTGAGCTCGATCGGTGCCGCCAAGGACAAGCGAGGGAGGTTTTTCTCCTGCATTTCAAGGAAATCCCGGACCATCGCTTCCCGGAAAGGATCGGAAGGATCTCCCTGCAGGAGGCTCCTAAGCGCGCTCACGAGCTGCGTGCGATCGCCGCGCGCGGAGAAAAGCGCTCTCCACTGCGCGCGTCGCGCGCGAAGGAGGGATTGGGTTTCGGGGAGCCCGGAGAAATGGTGGAGATCTTCCATGTGCGCGAGGGCCCCAGCGCGCGAGACGACGCCGTCGCTCTGGAAGTTCTCGCGACTCAGCGGCTGCCACTTTCCGTCCACCTGAGCCAGGATCAACGACCAGTCGTTGTAATGGGGGATCGTGCTTTCAAATTCCTTGATCAAGGGATCGAGCGCCATCGGTAACTTGCCGGCCGCCGCTGGATCGAGCGCGGTCAGAAAGACCCGCATCGACGGGTGGGCGGGTTCGAGCGAGGTGACGAGATGGGTATGGATATTCGACCGCAGCGGGGCGGGAAAGAGCTCGCCGATCTTCCTGGAGGCCGATCCGACGCCGCTGGTATCCACGATGAGGATCTTCTTCCCGGCCGCGAGCGCCTCGTGAGAGATCCCCTCCTGCGCGAGGTAAGGGCCACGATTGGGAGAGCCCCGGGTCATGCGCGAAAGATTGATCAGGTGGAGGCGCTTCAGCAGGGCAGGGTCGTCCTTTGAGGCGGCCTTCGCCAGGTCATACAGGTGCTCGCCGTCGCGCGCGAGGAAGTAGAGTTCCTCCTCGGGATAGGATTCCAGAAGGAGCGCCACCGCTTCGAGGTGGCCTCGTTTGATCTTGGCCCACTGGCTCCCAAGCTCGGGGTGAGCCGTGGGCCTCACACTCAGGATATCTGGACGGATGAGGTAGCTCTCGTAGGAGAGGGGCGCACCCACCGGAGGCTCCTCTGCCAAAGAGACCGCCCCACCACAAAAAAGAGCGCCGAGCAAGGCAAGGAGCAGGGTTACGGGCAGGGCTTTCGACTGACGGAGACCCATTCGTCTCTCTTTTCGGCGGATTCGGAAAAAAACCTAAGGTTTTGCGTTCAACCTGATCCGCTGCCAGATCGAGTGAGTGGCACGGTATTGTTGCCAGATCGGCTCGAAGTTCCGCAGGATCAGGGTCGCGGTCTTATCCGGATGCTGCTGCGGGAATAGATGCCCGGCGCCTCTGAGGAGCGTGCTCGTGACCCGGATGCCCTTTTGCTCGAGCAGCACTTCGTACTCCTTGAGCAGCGGAACGGGATTCAGCGTGTCGTCCGAACCCATGAGCACCTGGATCGGGACGTTCCGGGGAAACTGGAAATCGGGGCTGAAGACGTTGTAAGGGCGAATGCCTTTGGTGGCTGCGATCGCGGCGCTCACCCGATCCTCGACGACCTTACGGTCGACCTCCGCCAGCTTCTGCTCGTTCAGGCCGAGCTTGCGGATAAAGTATTTCCGGAATTGAGTGCCCATATAGGCATCCACGAAGCTCTCGGTCCAAGAGTCCGTGTACTCGTCGATTTCGGTCTGGTTCGCCATGCGCCTTTGAAAAGACTGGTGATCCTCCGCATGGCTCCTGCCGTAGTCGAGAAGGGACTTCAGCGGCTGTGGCAGGTTTTTCTCCGAGACCCTGGACTTGGTGAGGTCCTTCTTGAGCCGATCGAAAAAGATGCT
>JAMPXZ010000157.1 GCA_023700925.1 Oligoflexia bacterium
TACTCGATGAAGCGCCCGTCGACATGAGGCGCAACAAACTCGTCATAATAAGCCTGCCCCACCTTGCCCTCGATCTTCGCGGCGATCTTGAGCGGCACGCCCGAGAGCTGGGCGATCCCGATCGCCCCCTCCGGCTTCTTTTCGGCGGAGATCCGGCCCAGAAAGGCCAGGTAACCGCCCGGCTTCGTCTGCGGCACGTACGCATCAACATCAATCCCATGATAGACCGTCGCGAGCCAGCGAAGCGCCGGAAGGGGCAGCCGCTGGGAGTCGCTGATGGAAACGTAACCGGCGTCCGGAAAACCACTGAGCGCCGCCGGCAGGTCCGGCAGGTCCATGCGCCCGTGCATCGTCGTGAGAACCGGAACGCGGGTCATTCGTGTCAGCGGCAGCATCCAATAATCGTGGTGATTATGGATGATATCGAAGTCGCCGGCCATCTCGGCCACCATCGCGAGCATCTTGAAATGGTAGGGAACCAGGTCGGCCACCGGCGTTTTGCGCAATCTCAACGCCTCGTCGATTACCGGAACCAGCCGCCCCGGGGAGGTCGAGTCCCCGCTCGCGAAGAGCGTGACGTCCAGCCCGGCGCCCTGCAACCCCCGAAACAGGTTGTGGACCACGCGCTCGGTGCCGCCGTAGTACCGCGGAGGAACGCTTTCAAAAAGGGGCGACAAAAGGGCGACGCGCATGACCGCTTTTCGATAACCTTTGATGAAGCGCACCCGCAAGGGGCGACGCATCTTGAGCGGCTCGCACCCTTAGCTCATCGCCCATGCCGGGCGCACAAAAAAAATACCCGGCCGGAAAACCTCCGGCCGGGTACGTAGCTTAAACGCGTCAGCCCGGACTCAGGGCGTCTTCTTGGCTTCGGCCGGCACGTTCGCGGCCGGCTGCGCCGGGGCGGCGCCCGTCGGGGCGATTGCTCCGGCCGGAGCGGCACCAGTGGGAGCCACGGCGCCTGTCGGCGCGGCAGCACCGCCAGAACCCTGCTCGAAGATGCTCTTCTTGCTCTGACTGCCCATGATGGTCAGTGCCAACGAGGTGATCATGAAGACCGCGGCGGCCCCTTGCGTGAAGCGAACAAAGAAGTTCGCGCCGCCGGAGCTGCCGAAGACGGTCTGGCTCGATCCACCGAAGGAAGCGCTGATATCCGCCCCCTTGCCGGACTGGATCAGGACCAGAAGCACGAGCAATACGCAGGTGATCACGTGAATGACGGTAACAAAGGACGACATAGCTTGCCCCTCTCGCTTGCCTGACTGGCCTTACTTGCTTTCTTTGGCCTTCTTCTCCTGGAACTTCTTCACCATCTCCTCCTGAACGTTCCGGGGAACCGGCGAGTATTTCAGGAATTCCATGGTGAACTCGCCCTTGCCCTGAGTGGCGGAGCGGAGGTCCGTGGAGTAGCCGAACATCTCGTTCAGCGGCACCTCGGCTTCGATAATCGCGTAACCTTCGTTGGTGCCGGAGTTGACGATCATGCCGCGGCGCTGGTTGATCTGGCCCATCACCGAACCCTGGAACTCCTCGGGAGCCTGGGTTTCGAGCTTCATGATCGGCTCGAGCACGACCGCGCCGGCCTTCTCGTAGCCTTCGCGGAAGCCCATGAGCGCCGCCGTCTTGAACGCCTGCTCCGAGGAGTCGACGTCATGGTAGGCGCCGTCGTTGATCACCACGCGGATGCCGATGATCGGGAAGCCGATGAGCCGGCCTTCCTTGACCGCTTCCTGGAAGCCCTTGTCGCAAGCGGGAATGTACTCACGGGGAATCGAACCGCCCGTGATCTCGTCCACGAACTCGTAGGTCATCGCGGCGTCGGCCGGCAGCGGCTCGAGGTAGCCCACGACCTTGCCGAACTGACCGGAGCCGCCGGTCTGCTTCTTGTGCGTGTAGCTGAAGTCACCGCGCTTGGTGATCGTCTCGCGGAAGGCCACCTGCGGCTTGCCAACGATGACTTCGCAGTTGAACTCGCGCTTGATGCGCTCGCAGTAGATCTCCAGGTGCAGCTCGCCCATCCCGCTGATGATGGTCTGAGCGGACTCCTCATCGCGATGCACGCGAAGAGTCGGGTCTTCCTTGGTGAACTTGTTGAGCGCCTTCGAGAAGTTCGCCTGACCGGACTTGTCCTTGGGCGCGATCGCGAGCGAGATAACCGCGTTCGGGATGAACATCGAGGTCATCGTGTACTTGACCTTGCCGTCAGTGAAGGTATCGCCGGAGGCGCAGTCCACGCCGAAGAACGCGACGATGTCGCCGGCCTGGGCCGTCTCGACGTCATGCATTTCGTCCGCATGCATCTGCACAAGGCGGGGAACCTTGACCTTCCGATCGTTGGAAGAGTTGAAGATCACGTCACCCTTGCCCACGGACCCCTGGTAAACACGCATGTAGGTCAGCTGACCATAGCGGCCTTCGTCAAGCTTGAACGCGAGCGCCACGAACGGCTTCGCGGGGTCGGACTCGAGAATGACCTTCGCCTCGTTATTGCGCTGGTCGAGCGCCACGTTCTCACGCTCCAGGGGATTCGGAAGGTAGTAGGTCACCGCGTCGAGCGCGGTCTGGACGCCCTTGTTCTTGTACGCGGAGCCGGTGATGACCGGGGTGAAGTTCAGCGACAGCGTCGCTTTGCGGATGCCGGCGCGAAGCTCGTCAACCGACGGATCCTGTCCTTCCAGGTATTTCTGCATGATCAGTTCGTCGAACTCGCCGACGGCCGCGATCAGGTCCTCGCGGTACTTCTTGCAATCCTCGACCAGTTCGGCCGGAATTTCCTCGAGGCGGACGGTCTCGCCGTTGTCGCCGTCGAAGTAGTTCGCCTTCATCGTCACGAGGTCCACGAGGCCTTTGAATTGGTCTTCGGCGCCGATCGGATAGGTGATCAAGTGGGCGTTATGGTTCAGCTTTTCTCGAAGCATCTTGACGCCGCGGAACGGATTGGCGCCGGCGCGGTCCATCTTGTTGATGAAGCAAAGGCGCGGAACCTTATACCGCTTCATCTGGCGGTCGACGGTGATCGACTGCGACTGCACGCCCGCGACCGAGCACAGCACGAGAATCGCGCCGTCGAGCACGCGCAAGGAGCGCTCCACTTCGATCGTGAAGTCGACGTGACCGGGAGTGTCGATCAGGTTGATGTTGTAGCCTTTCCACATGCAGTACGTGGCGGCAGACTGGATGGTGATGCCCTTTTCGCGCTCGAGATCCATGAAGTCCATGGTGGCGCCGACCTGGTCCTTGCCCTTCACCTCGTGAATGGCGTGAATCTTCTTCGTGTAAAAGAGAATGCGCTCCGAAAGCGTCGTCTTGCCCGAGTCGATGTGGGCCGAAATACCGATATTGCGAACCAAGTCCAAAGCTACTTTCTGAGACATGACTATGAATTCTCCATTGTGCGCATTGACGGGCGAAACGAGAACCGCAGGCCATCTTTGGAATTTCAGGGGAAAATTCCCGAGGATTGCCGAGCGCTCACGCAGCTCGCCGGAAAAATTGAACTCGACGTTTGTAACCAAAAAGGACGGATTCAATCAAGTGCTATTTGACGGCGGGGGCACAATCTTCTATTTTCCGATTCATGCCCAGCACCCCATCAAAAAAGCCCCTTTTCTGGATCGACTTGGAAATGACCGGCCTGGACGACACGGTGGACACGATTCTCGAGGTAGCCGTCGTCGTGACCGACCAGGAGCTCAAGCCGCTCGAGACCTTCCATCGTGTGGTCTACCAGACGCCGGATGTCCTGAGCCGGATGAATGACTGGTGCAAGAAGACGCACGGAGAAAGCGGGTTGACCGCCGCCGTCGCGACGGGAACGCCACTCGAAAAGGTCGAAAAAGAGTTAATTGAGTTGATTGACCGACATTTCTCTTCCCGGGATCGGATCGTCCTCGTCGGCAACTCGGTGGGCAACGACAAACGCTTCGTCGACCGCTACATGCCTGAGTTGGCCAAGCGGCTCCACTACCGCCTCATCGACGTCAGCTCTTTCAAAGAGGTCTTCCGCGAGCGCTACGGCATCCAGTTCGAGAAGAAGAACGCCCACCGGGCAATTGACGACATTCACGAGTCGATCAAGGAGCTGGCCCACTACCTTTCGTTCGTGCACATGGAAGGCGCTAAATCATGAGCTCTCCCGAACGCACCCGCCCAACATTCCATTCCATCTATATGGACCTCGCGCGCACCCTCGCCCGACGCTCCACCTGCAAGCGGCTTCAGGTCGGAACCGTGATCACCAGCACCGACTTCCGCAAAGTCCTGGCCGTCGGCTACAACGGCAACGCCACCGGGCTCCACAACGGCTGCGACCGCGACGAGCCGGGCAACTGCGGGTGCCTGCACTCCGAGGAGAACGCGGTCATCAACTGCGACTCCCCCCGCTTCATCGAAAAGGTGGTCTTCGTGACCCACCTGCCGTGCGTCGCGTGCGCCAAGCGCCTCATCAACCTCGGTAACGTCAAAGCCGTTTACTACGCCGAGGATTACCGCCTCAAGGATTCCCTCGATCTGCTTCGCTCGGTCGGCATCCAGGTGCAACAGCTCGCGGAGACGACGACATGAGCCACTGGCCGTCAGCCAGAAACACGCTGGCGGTGCCGCTCCTCGGCTCGCTTCTGCTTTCAGCATGCGCCTCGCCCAACGTTCCTCCGAAGGAGTCCCCGTCGATCACCGCTCCGGAGAATCCGGTCGGCCCGCGGAGCACCTTGACGCACGAGGAAGCGCAAACCCGTTCCCGGCAGATCCTACGCCCCACCTACAATCTTTGGTTCGGTCTCGACGCGGATCATGACGATTACGAAGGTCGCGCGGTCATCAACTTCGACCTCCGGCCCAAGGCTCGCGACGCCTCAAAGACCGTCTTCCTCGACTTCGAACAGGGCACGATCCGCTCAGTGACCCTGAACGGCGTCCATCTGGAATCCCCCGATTACGACGGCTATCGCCTTCGTTTCCGAACGGCGGAGCTCGCGCCGCAGACCAACCGGATCGAGATCGCGTTTTCGCGCGCCTACGCGACTACCGGCGGCGGGCTGCGCAAGTTCAAGGATCCGCAGGATGGCCTGGCGTACGCCTATACCGCCCTCGCCCCCTTCGCGGCGCAAAGGATCTTCCCCTGCTTCGACCAGCCCGATCTGCGGGCCTCTTTCGAGGTCACGGTCGAGGCTCCCCAGGACTGGCAGGTGATTTCCAGCACGCTCGAGCGCGAAACGGTAACAGCAGGCGAAAGGCGAAGCTGGGCCTTTCCCCCTTCGCCGCTACTCGGGACTCAAGGCTTCACCTTGCACGCCGGACCTTACAAAACCTGGAAGGGCTCCGCCGAAGGAATTCCGCTCCGGCTCCTTTCGCGCAGGTCGGTTTCGGGCCAGGTGGATGCCGAAGAGTGGTTCCGGACCGCGCGGCACGGGCTCGATTACTACTCGGTGCAGTTCGGCTATCCCTACCCTTATTCAAAGTTCGACCAGCTCATCGTGCCCGCTGCGGGGGACACGGTGCTCAGCGCGGCCGCGACGGCAAGCTTCGCCGAGTCCCTGGCGTTTCGCCCGCCGGCGGAGACCGGGGCGAAACACGAGCGCGCGAAGGCGATCCTTCGCCAGCTCGCGCACAACTGGTTCGGCAACCTGGTGACCGTCCGCTGGTGGAATGGAACCTGGCTCACCGAAGGGCTGGCCACCTTCCTTTCGACCGAGGCGCTGGCGCGCGCCACGGGACCTGAAAGAGAGCTCGGTCCGCTCACGCATCTTTTTGAAGGAGGGAGCCAGGTGCGCGCCCGAGGCAAGGCGGCCTGGGAGGAGTTCTTCCTCCTGAAGCTCCGCGCCTACGAGCAGGACGCCGATCGCGCCGCGCCCGCGGGCGATCCGTCGGCTGAAAAAGCGGGCGCGCTGCTCAAGCAGCTCAGCTTCCAGCTCGGCGAGGATGAGTTCCGCGACGGGGTCCAGCGCTTCTTCCTGCGCTACGCGCTCCGCAGCGTTTCCCCCGGCGATTTTTTCAAGATGCTGACTGAAGCCTCGGCTCGCGATCTTTCGCGCTGGCGTGGGGCCTGGCTACGCGGCGGCAGCATGAATACGGTGCGGGCCGAATGGGCGTGCGAAGACGACAAGATCACCCGCTTCGTCCTCATCCAGGGCGGCTCCGAGCCGCGGCCGCATCGCACGAAGGTGGCCCTCTATCGCCTGCCCCGGCGCGCGGGATCAGCCCGGGCGCTGGAGCCGAACGAAACCCTCGAAGTCGCGTACGCCCAGGCAAAAACCCCCGTGCCGGCAGCACTCAAGAAGCGCTGCCCGGACCTGGTTTTTCCGAACCATGATGATCTCGACTACGTGAGCGTGGAGCTCGATCCGACGAGCCTGGCGACCGCGCAGCTCCATCTGGCGTCGGTGAGCGACACGCTCGCGCGCCGGATGCTCTGGCACTCCCTGCGGGACATGGCCTTGAGCGGAAAATTCGCCGCTTCGGATTTCACCGCGCTTGCGCTCAAGCTCCTGCCGCGCGAACGGGATCCTGGCCTCGTATTGCTCCTCTGCGGGTGGCTCTGGAGCCCTGCATCCGCCCACCGGGCAGTGGCAACGCAGCTTCCCGCGCCTGAGCGGGAGAAGTTCCTCGAACAGCTCGACTCGCTGCTGCTTCGGAGTCTGGAGCACGCGCCTCCACGCTCGGAGCTTCAGCTGGCCTGGCTGGAGGCCTTTACGAACGCGGTTTCGACCAAGAGCGGGCTTGAAACGGCACGGGCCTTCCTGGAGGGCCGCAGGAAGATCCCGGGGCTCCCCTTGAGTACGGAGCAGCGCGCACGCCTCCAGCAACGCTTTCCGGGCACGCCCGCAGTCCAATGAAAATCTCTCCGCTTGTTTCGATCTTCCTCGTGGTTCTCGTCGACATCCTCGGCGTGACGATCATCTTCCCGCTGCTGCCTTTTTACGCCCAGCGGTTCGGGGCCTCGGCCTTCGTCGTGGGACAGCTGATCTCCACTTTCGGCCTTTTTCAGCTGATCTCAGGCCCGATTCTCGGAGCGCTTTCCGACCGCGTCGGGCGAAGGCCGGTGCTTCTCGTGAGCCAGCTCGGGACTTTCTGCGCGTACCTGCTCCTGGCCTCCGCGCAGAGCCTGCCGATAATCTTTTTGTCCCGCGCGATCGACGGCATCACGGCAGGCAATATCACGGTCGCGCAGGCGTATATCTCGGATGTCACCAAGCCCGCGGATCGCGCCAAGGCCTTCGGGCTGATCGGCGTGGCCTTCAGCGTGGGCTTTCTCCTCGGCCCGGGGATCTCCGGTTTCCTCGCCAGCTTCGATCACCGCTATCCGATCTACGCCGCGGCGGCGCTCTCGGCGACGAGCATCCTTGCCACGACCTTTCTCCTCAAGCGGCTGCCGCCTCCCGAGAACGCCCGAAAGGGCCTCGGCATCGACTGGCGCGGCTATGTCGCGTGTCTGCGCAAGCCCGAGCTGCGGCGCCTGCTCCTTCAGTTCTTCGCTTTCGCCTTCGCGTTCAGCCTCTATTTCTCCGGGTTCGCCCTTTTTGCCGAGAGACGCTTCCTCTACAACGGCGCCCCGTTCGGCCCGCGCGAGGTCGGCTACTGTTTCGCATTCAGCGGCCTCATGGGCCTCCTGATCCAGAGCGGCCCCCTCGGAGTGCTCGTGCGCAGGTTCGGGGAGCCCCTTCTCGCGGCCGTGGGCTTCACGATCATGGCAGCGGGAATCCTCGCGCTCGGCCAGGTCCAGGCGCTCCTTTGGATCAACGCCGCGGTCGGCCTGATCGCCGTCGGGAGCACGCTCGCGCGGCCGAGCCTCACGAGCCTGATCAGCCAAAGCATCGAGCCTTCCCGGCAGGGAATGGCGATGGGGCTGATGCAGATGCTGGTCTCGTTCGCGCAGGTCGCGGCGCCGATCGCCAGCGGCCTACTGATCGAGCGCGCGCTGCTCGTACCGTGGACGTGGATCGCGGCGTTTCTGTCTTTGGTGGGATTAAGATTGATGCGAGGGCGGCGCGACTTCGGTTCCAGCGTCCGCTGACTTTCTGGTACAATCAGTCATGGGTAAAGGCCTCAAGGTTACCGGCTCGATTCTTGTCATCCTCGCATTCCTTTTGATTTTCGGCGCTATGTGGGGATCGGCAGCCGAAAGGGATCCCAGCGCCTGGACTCAGGTTGTTGTCCTTGCCGTTCTGGGTTTGGGGTTGTTCGCATGGGGTTCTCGGCAGGTTGATCAGAAAGCCCGCCCCAAGGCAGCTCCGCCTTCGATAGGCAGGCAGCTCGCAAGCGGGTTCATCCTGTTTCTTCAGCTTTGCACGCTGGGTCCGATCCTCAACTTCGGGATCGTCATTCTCTACTCGATTTATAAAGAGAAGGGCTTTTGGAACCTCACTTTTTACAGTTATTTTCTGGGGTGAATCTTACTGTTTTTCTGCTTCGGCTGGCTTCGGCGGAAGATCCGAAATCCGTCACTTTGACGCGGTGGGCATCACAAAGTAAGCGGGTACCTTTTTTCACAACGCCGAGCGCGAGATCCCGGCTCGCCGTGGTCGGACTGCCAAAAACGCCCCATACGGCCGTTTCCGTCCATGAAGGGGTGGATGAATTCGAGCTCATAATGGAAAAGGCAGGCCCGGATCAGTGCGCTGCTTGCGAGCGAGCATTGCGGCGGGCAACTGGTGTCGTCCGA
>JAMPXZ010000158.1 GCA_023700925.1 Oligoflexia bacterium
GAGTTTTCTGGCGACGGGCATGGGACCAAGCCGATGCATCCCGTGTACCGGCGATCGCGTGTGGGCGGTTTAGGCCGCCTCGTCAGCCGAGGGCTCCTCGGCGCCCGTGAGTTCGGGCTTCTCGAAGGAGGGACGCCGGATGACCTGCTCCGGCTCGGGGTGTTCGAGCTTTCGGGGGCCGTGGATCGCAACAGGGCGCCGCTCCTTCGCCGACTGTAGGATCGCCTCGATGATCCGCACGTCCGCCAGGCCTTCGATTCCCGAGGGCTCGGGCTTCCGGTTCTTCAGGATGCAATCGGAAAAGTAAATCAGCAGCGGCGCGAACTGGTCCCGAGCCTCGAAGTGCCGGATCTTCGTCTTCTCCTTGACGGTCGTGTAGAGGCGCTTACCGCCCGCGAGCTCGAACGCATTGCCGACGATGACGTCACCGCGGGTGCCGACGAGCTGGTAGCTGCCGGCGGAGGCCGCGCCGAAGCTGCAGACGAAGTTCGCGAGCCGCTCCTTCGGAAACCGGAGCGTCACGCTGAAGGCTTCGTCGACCTCGCGGAACGGAGCCTTGCCGGACCGGCGCGCCGAGGTGGCGAACGCCTCAATCGGCTCATCCCGGAACAGGTAGCGGGCCGCATTGATGCAGTAGATGCCGATGTCGTAGAGCGGGCCTCCACCCAGCTCCAGAGGCCGCGTCCGGATGTTCGCTTCCTTCACCGGAAGACTGAAGACCGAGGTGAAAAGCCGCGGATCGCCGAGCCGGCCTGACTTGACGGCCGCGATGGCCGCGAGATTGGCCGCCTCGAAGTGCAGGCGGTAGGCGACCATGAGCCTGCTGCGGGACGACTGCGCCGCCGCGATCATCTCCTGGCAGTCGGCGGAGCTGATTGCCATCGGTTTTTCGCAGAGAACGTGGATACCCGCGCGCGAGGCGCGGATCGCGAAATCACGGTGCTGGTCGTTGGGCAGCGCCAGATAGATCGCGTCGATCTCGCCGGAGCGCAGGCACTCGTCAAACTCGTCATACGAGTAGAGGTGCTTGACGCCGTACCGGCGGCCCAGCTCCTTGAGCTTGCGCGGCTCGCCCGAGACCAGCGCGGTCAGCTGGGAGTTGCGGGCATTCCTGAAGGCGGGCAGCACGGCGATCTGGGAGATGTAGCCCTGACCCACGACGGCATAGCGAATTTTATTCTTGAGCTTCATGCGGCATCAGGGGTGCAAGCCGGATGCGAGAAACTCTCTCGACCGGGCATTCGATCTGCGTTAGAACTGGAGAGCCATGGCTGAAACCATTTTCAAGAAGATCATTGATGGGCGTATTCCCTGTCATCGCGTTTACGAGGACGAGCAGGTGCTGGCTTTTCTCGACATCCAGCCGTTGAGCCGCGGTCACACGCTCGTCATCCCGAAGGAGCCGGCGGTCACCCTCGATGAGCTGTCGGATGACGCCGCCGCCGCTCTCGGCAGGGTGCTCCCGCGCCTTTGCCGGGCTGTCATCAAGGCCACGGGCACCCGTGACTACAATGTCCTTCAGAATAACGGCGCGGGCGCGCATCAGGCGGTGGCCCACGTTCATTTTCACATTATCCCCAAGTCATCGCCCGCCGAGGGTCTCGGCGTCGGCTGGCCCGCCGGGGAGCTGAGCAAGGAGACGGGCGAGGAGCTGTCCGCGCGGATTCGCGCGGCGCTTTGAGCTGATTTTCGTGGAGCGAAAATACCGAAAGCCGGATTCACAGGAGCTCGAGAAGACGCTGACGCCCGAGCAGTTCGAGGTCACCCAGTGCAGCGCCACGGAGGCGCCTTTCCAGAATGCCTTCTGGGACCACCAGGAGGCGGGGATCTACGTCGACGTGGTGAGCGGGGAGCCGCTTTTCGCGTCGCTCGACAAGTTCGATTCGGGCACGGGTTGGCCGAGCTTCTTCCGTCCGCTGGAGGAGCGGAATCTCGTGCAGAGGCCCGACCACAAGCTCGGGGTTCCTCGCATCGAGGTGCGCTCCCGGCAGGCGGATTCGCATCTCGGGCATGTCTTCAACGACGGGCCCGCGCCTACGGGGCTGCGCTACTGCATCAACTCGGCGGCGCTCCGGTTCGTTTCGCTCGAGCGGCTGGAGGCCGAAGGCTACGGCCAGTACCGGAGGTTCTTCGAAAACGAAGTGACGAGCGAGACCCCGCTCGCCGTGGCGACGCTCGCCGCGGGCTGCTTCTGGGGCGTCGAGGAGCTGCTTCGCCAGCTTCCGGGAGTCGTGGAGACCACCGTGGGTTACACCGGGGGCGAGCTGGAAAATCCTGTCTACGAGGACGTCAAGAAAGGCGACACCGGGCATGCCGAGGCTGTGGAGGTCACCTTTGATCCGGCCAAGCTCTCTTACGCGGACCTGCTCCGGTATTTTTTCCGGTTGCATGACCCGACGACGCCTGACCGGCAGGGCAACGATGCCGGGCGCCAGTACCGGTCGGTGATCTTCTATCACGATGAGGAGCAGCGCCAGATCGCCGAGACCGTGAAGTCCGAGATCACCCGTTCGGGCAAATGGCCGCGTCCTGTGGTCACCGAGATCGCGCCTGCGGGTCCGTTCTACGACGCCGAAGAGGCCCACCAGGACTATCTGCGGAAGAACCCGGGCGGGTACACCTGCCATTTTCTGCGGGACTGATCGGCGTTGGCGCTTAGCCGAGCATGCGGGTCTGACCGCCTTCGTTGCCCGAGGCGTCCCAGCAGAGCTGCTCCAGTCTGGCGTGCAGCACTTCATAAGCGCCGGTGAGTTCAAATGGGATCGGTCCACCCGTCGACTCGAGCACGCCCTTGCAGTCGCGCAGGTAGGTGAGAGCGACGAAGAGATTCTTGGACTTGTCGGCGGCGCTGGTCGCCCGCAGGCTGAGGTCGAGGTGAAGGAGCATGGCTCTTGAGCAGCGCATGAGTTCCTTTTTTTCCGGGAAAGCAAGGTCGAATGCACAGCAGGTGCGATCAAAGCCGGAAGCCAACTGGTAGGTCAGGTAGTTCTTGAACATGTCCTGCAAGCCCCCTTTTGGGCGGCCATCGTGGCCGCTTGGAAGGGATGCAGCACGCGGGGTGCCAGGCGTCCGCGTCGTGGCCGAGCTGCTTGGATGCGGCGGATTACGCGGGTTTTGCGCAGCGCTCAACATCGGAGCGAATCGGGCGGAAGCGATGTGAGGCTGTAAAAGTTACGGGAGTGCCTCGAGTGCCTGGGGAAAGAGAGCACCGCTCAGTGCGACATAGATTTCCCTGTTTATTCGGATCGGGCCATGTTAGTTGAGAAAAGAAACTGGGTTATTGTTTTTGTTGATCTTTTGACCGGGAGACTGAGAAGAAATGGCGAGAGAAGACCTGATCCGATTCGAGGGCAAGGTATCCGACCTCTTCGGTGGGGGTAATTATCAGGTTCAGCTGGATAATGGCGTAACCATTACCGCGCGGCTTTCCGGAAAGATGAAACAGTTCAAGATCAAGGTCATCGTCGGCGACCGGGTGACCGTCGGCGTTTCTCCGTATGATCCGACGCACGGTCTGATCACTCACCGGCAAAAAGCCGGTCACTGAGCTTTACGGCTTTCCTGACGCCCCTGACCTCGGCTCCCGTTAGCCGAGTGCCACATGCAGCAGCCACCACGTCAGAGCCGAAACGAACGCTGACGCCGGAATGGTCAGAAGCCAGGCCCAGACAATTCTTTCCGCAACTCCCCAGCGCACCGCCGAGAGCTTGTTCACCGCTCCTACGCCCATGATCGCGCCCGTGATCGTATGAGTCGTCGAGACGGGGATGCCGAGCCCGGTCGCCGCGAACAAGGTGATGGCGCCCCCTGTTTCGGCGCAGAAACCGCCGACAGGCTTGAGTTTGGTGATCTTCATGCCCATCGTGCGGACGATGCGCCAGCCGCCGAAGAGGGTTCCCAGTCCCATGGCCGCGTGGCACAGCAGCACGATCCAAAGCGGAACATGAAATTCGGGGCCGAGGCGGCCCGTCGAGAAGAGCAGGACCGCGATGATCCCCATCGTCTTCTGGGCGTCGTTGCCGCCATGGCCGAGGCTGTAGAGCGCTGCGGAGAAAAGCTGCATCCTTCGTCCCCAGTAGTCCACCTTTCGCGGATGGGAACGGAAGAAGAGGTACGCCACCCCGAGCATGAGCAGGAAGGCGAGGCTGAACCCGAACAAGGGCGAGAGGAAGATCGAAAGGCCGATCTTGGCGAAGCCTTGCACGTTGAGAACTTTGATCCCCGCCTTGGCGATCGCCGCGCCAGCCAGACCTCCGATGAGGGCGTGGGAGGAGCTCGAGGGGAGCCCGTAGTACCAGGTCACCACATCCCAAAAGATCGCGCCCAGAAGCGCCGCCGTGATCACAAGCGGATCGATGATCGACGGGTCGATCACCCCCTTGCCAATGGTGTTGGCCACGTGCACGCCGAAGAAGAGAAAGGCAATGAAGTTGAAGAACGCCGCCCAGGCGACCGCCTGGCTGGGCTTGAGGACGCGCGTCGAAACCACGGTGGCGATGGAGTTCGCCGCATCGTGAAAGCCGTTCATGAAGTCGAACGCCAGCGCGATGACGATGATGAGGATGATAAAGCTGTCCGAGTAGGAGGGCATCGGAATCTCTCCCGCGCTCAGGCGTATTCGAGGACGATTCCCTCGATGATGTTGGCCACGTCCTCGGCGCGGTCGGTCGCCGTCTCGAGAATTTCGTAGATCTCCTTGTACTTGATGAGCTGTCGCGTATCTGGCTCCTCGCGGAAGAGCTTCGCCAGGGAGAGCCGGAACATGTAGTCAGCCTCGTTCTCCAGGCGATTGATCTCGATGCACTGTTTGAGGATCAGCTCGCGCTCCTTCAGGTCCTCGAGCAGGTCCACCGCACGCTTGATGGCTTCGGCGGCCTTGACGCAGATTTCGGCCAGCTCGCGCGCGTTCGGTGGCGGCGTCTTCACGTCGTAGAGGAAGATCCGCTGCGCGGCGGCCTCGAAGAAGTCCAGGATGTCATCCATCTTGGTGATGAGCAGATGGATGTCCTCGCGATCGAGCGGGGTGATGAAGGTCTTGTGCAGCAGCTCGATCGTCCGATGGGTGACCTCGTCGGCCTTGTGTTCGATGTCCTTGAGCCGGCGCGAGTGCATCTCGGCGTGCTCGAGGTCGCTGAACAGGTCGCGCAGGGCGAGGGCGCCTTCGACCATCAGGTCCGCGGAATGGCGGAAGAGCTCAAAAAACTTTTCTTCACGGGGGAGGATGCGTCCGATCATACCAAGCTCCTTGGGGTCGTTGCGGGGTGGCTGCGCGCCGGTAAAGCCGGGTTCAAGCGCGCGGCCTATTTGACCCAAGGAGGGCGGAATGGGCAACAGCTTTTGACAAGGGGGAAGAATCGGGAACCTCGGTCGCTGGAGTGGGATGTTTTTCCAGGGTGGGAAGCGCTATAGTCCCAGCAATGTCGGGGTTTCTTGACGATTTTCCTCTTTTGACTTTCGATAAGGGCGGTCTTTACTGCCGGGAGGGCGACTTTCACATCGATCCGGCCCGCGCGGTCGCGACCGCGCTCGTGACGCACGCTCATAGCGACCATGCGCGCAAGGGAGCCAAACGCTACTTCTGCTCTAGCGCGTCCGTGGGCCTGCTCAAGGCCCGGCTGGGTCAGCGTATCGAGGTCACGGGCGTCCCTTATGGCGAGAAGCTCCGCTTCGGCGGGGTTCAGGTGAGCTTTCATCCCGCGGGCCATATCCTGGGTTCGGCGCAGATCCGCGTCGAGTACGGGGAGCGGGTGTGGGTGGCCTCGGGAGACTACAAGCGCGAGCCTGATCCGACGTGCGAGCCGTTCGAGGTGGTTCCGTGCGACACGTTCATCACGGAGGCCACGTTCGGTACCCCTTCCTTCATCTGGAAAAAGGGCGGCTCGCCCGGCGCGGAGATCCACGCCTGGTGGCAGGAGAACGCCCGCGAGGGCCGCAACAGCGTGCTTTTTGGCTATTCCCTGGGTAAGGCGCAGCGGATCCTGGGCGAACTTCACCGCTATGCCGAGGAACGCGAGGTCCTGATCCATGAGACGGTCGTCGAGGCGACCCGTTGCTATCGTGAGGAGGGGGTCGCGCTCGTGGCGACCCGCGAGCTGGGCGAGGCGGTCCGGCGCGGGCGCCTTCGTGGAGAGCTCATCATCGCGCCGCCGTCGATTGGTGAGTCCCAGTGGGCCGAGGCGCTCGGCGAGTACCAGACGGCGTTCGCCTCTGGGTGGATGCAGGGCCAGTCGCGCTGGTCGCGCGGGAGTTACGATAAGGGCTTCGTCCTTTCGGATCACGCCGACTGGGAGGATCTCAACCGGACTGTGCGTGAAACGGGCGCGCGCCAAGTCTTCGTCATGCACCGGGGAAACGGGGCGCTCGTCAAGCACCTGCGCGCGCAGGGACTCCGGGCGCATCCGGTATCAGAGCTCGTCGATGCGGGGCGGGAGCGGCAGCTCAGGCTTCTTTAGAGGAATTCTCGCGCTCCCTCAACCTGCGCGCGTCCGGTAGATCGAGTAATGCCCGAAATGCCGGGGTGGCACGACCTGCGAAAGCCACGGATGCCGCCGTTCAATGGCGTCGCGCGAGGCGCGACCTCGGCCGATGACGGTGAGGGGACGAAGGCGGGCGATTTCTCGCAGGTCCCCGAGGGTCTTCTCGATCGCCTCGCGGGTGCCGTAGTCGTAGATGAAGTAAAAGTCAGCGGGCTCGGGGAGGAAGGATGCCGCCGCGAGGTCGGCTTGCCTGAGCTCGATCCCCGGGTAAGTCCACCGTGCCAGACCGCGCTGGCCTTCTTTCACGCGCTCCTCGACAAATTCGTAACCTAAAAAACGCACTCCCGGATGGTGCACCCCGAGTACAAAGCCCATCCGTCCATAGCCCGCGCCCAGATCGACGATCGTCGTACCGGCGCCGGGCGCGAGGCGATCCAGAAGGAGCCGAAGCTCGGTGTAAGGAGTAAGAAAGACCCGCGTCGGAGTGCCGATCCAAAGCTGCTGGCCCTCGGGCCGGGGACGGACGGCGAGCTCGGCCTCGATCTCCGCGGTCCTGAGGCCGAGCCACGCATCTACCGCTTCGGCGTGCGCCTGAGCCTCGGGGTAGGAATGCGAACCCTCGGGTAGAAGCGGAAACGGGTGAGTGGGATCGAAGGCGAGGGGGCCGGACATTTCGGAAGTTTTACTGGAAAGGATGCGATGCGGCAATGCATTCTTCTTCTGATGGCGAAGAAGACCCAGGAACTCGACCGGATCCTCATCAAGGGCGCACGCGAGCACAATCTCAAGAACATCGATCTGGAGATTCCGAAGTGGAAGTTCGTCGTGATCACCGGGGTCTCCGGCTCGGGCAAGTCGAGCCTCGCGATCGACACGCTCTTTGCCGAAGGCCAGCGGCGCTATGTCGAGTCGCTTTCGTCTTATGCCCGGCAGTTCCTCGGGCAGATGGAAAAGCCCAAGTTTGACACCATCCGCGGCATCGCCCCAACCATCGCGATCGAGCAGAAGGCCGCGAGCCGCAATCCCCGCTCGACCGTAGGCACGATCACCGAGATCCACGACTACCTTCGCGTGCTTTATGCCCGGATCGGCACCCAGTACTGCTTCAAATGCGGCAAGGAGGTCGGCCGCGGCGATCCGGCGAGGATGGTCGAGCAGCTTCTCGAACTTCCGGAAGGTACGCAGCTCCTGCTGCTCGCGCCGCTGGTGGAGAACCGCAAGGGCGAGCACCGTGAGCTGCTCGAGGAGCTTGGCAAGGAAGGCGTCGCGCGGGTCCGGATCGACGGGCTCGTACTCGAGCTCGAGAACGTGCAGGCGCTGTCCAGGAACAAGAAGCATAATATCGAAGCGGTCGTCGATCGCCTCGTGATCCGCGGCGACGCGGAGTTCCGCGCCCGGCTCACCGATTCGGTCGAAACCGCGCTGCGCATGGGTAACGGCAATCTGGTCGCGCACATCGTGGGGCGCGAGGACCTGCGGATGAGCGAGGCCAAGTCCTGCTGCGGCGTCGCGTATCCCGCGCTCGAGCCGACGCTCTTTTCGTTCAACTCGCCGCTCGGGATGTGCCCGGAGTGCCATGGGCTCGGGAGCGTGCTCACGATGGACGAGGCGCGAATCGTCCCGGACCCGGAGCTGAGCCTGCGCCAGGGGGCGGTAGTTCCGTGGAGAAACTACTTTCTCACCGGTGACGAGGATCCCGCCGGCAGCTGGGGCGGGGACCAGCTCAAGGCGATGGAAAAGCAGTGGGGGATCGATTTCGACCTTCCCTGGAAGCGTCTCCCCAAAGCCCAGCGCGAACGCCTGCTGTACGGGGGGAAGGATCTCAAGCTCAGGGTTCAGCACCACGGCAAGAGCCATAGCGGCACCTTCACCATCGGTTATGAGGGTCTTGTTCCGACGCTGCTGAGGCGGTACCGCCAGACCCAGTCCGAGGAGATGAAAACCTACTATTCGAAATTCCTTTCCTCGCGCGCCTGTACCGCTTGCCAAGGGGCACGTCTTCGGCCTGAGAC
>JAMPXZ010000159.1 GCA_023700925.1 Oligoflexia bacterium
CTTCAAGATCATCGCCCGGGCCGGTCGGATCGTGAACGTCAGTGGCAAGTCCGTCCTCAAGATGGCCGCTAACAAAAAGGTCGAGTCAGATTACCGGAAAATCGAGCGCGCCCTCGACCAGCTCGCCGCCTGATTCGATCAAATTATTGCCGCGTTCAGGCTAGTTAACGCGATTCATTACATGGCGTGGTATGGGCTAATTCCGTCTGCAGGAAAAGATCGTATCGACAGTGTACGTACCGTTCAACCGGCGGGTGACCTCGGCGAAAAATCCACTTTGTTCCTCGTCAAGAAGGGCTTCGTCGACGAGTAGCGAAGGTCCGAATGGAAATCCCGCCGCATGAGCGTGCATCGTATACTTCCGATGAGGCAGACGCGGATCGCTCGCCTCGGCAGGGGTGCCGTCCAGCGCATAATCATTTCTGGAATCCGCCGATTCATTCGTGACCACCCCAATGAATTCGCCGAAGAGGTAGCTTTTGCTGAGCGTGATCCTCGCGGTCCTCTGCGAGGGCTCATTCCCAAGCAAGGTACATTTGAAACTTGTCGCAGCCTGCGCCGCTGAGGCAGAACCGAATATCATTAAGACCAGAATCAGCTTATTCATGGGGGCTCCTTGGTGGTGTGTGGGCATCCTGTTTTACGCGCCGCGTCAAGATTTGCGCGACTCTACGATAACTCCTTGGATTGGGGCGGGTTTTCGAAGAGGTTACTTCTCTCAGTCACGCCTGAACACGATCGAAGATCTGCTCAATCATCGCCCTCGATAATGCCTCGGCTTTTGACACTGCGTTGCCACTTGTCATCTACCTCCGTGTGCAACTCAGAACATCGTTTACCTACGCCCAGCAAAATATGCTTGTTATACCATTGCCCCGATGATATTCGAAGAACGTGAGCCGCAAACGACAAGAACATCAACTTACGCTCCCGGGCCTGACAAAACGAACGCGTATCCTCGCGCACGGGGGCGACCTCACTCAGGGCAAGCGCAAAACGGCGCGCCCCTTTGACCGCAAGCAGGCGCTCCACGTGGTCCTGCGCTCGAGCAAAGCCCGCGGCGAGCGCTCGCTGCTTCACCCTCGGCACTGCAATCACGTCCGCGCGCTCACCGAGCGGCTCGCGAAACGCTGGGGCATCACGGTTTACCGCTATGCGAACGTGGGAAATCACCTGCACCTCCTCGTTCGGGCGCGTACGCGGCCCGCGTGGCAGGGGTTTATCCGCGAACTCTCTGGCGGAATCGCAATGCTCGTCACGGGCGCGCGAAAAGGCCAGGGGCTGCCGCGTGAAATGGTGGGGCTGCCGCGCGAAAAGGGGAGCTTGCGGCGCAAAAAAGGCGTCGCCGAAAGCGCGCAACGCGGGTTCTGGGATGAGCTGGTTTTCACCCGGATCGTGGCGTTCGGGCGCGACTTCGCGGGCGTCGCCAGGTACGTGTGCACGAACCTCTGGGAAGGCGCGGGGGTGCCGCTTCGGAAATACCTCGCACGCGGGTACCGGGTTCTGGAGATCTCAGAAGACGGCGCCTTCCTCGCGCAGCAGCGCGCGGGGCCGGGGCTTTCGGCGCGGGCGTAAATTCGCGGGGCTAAGCTCGCAGAATCCCCAGTGCACGGCGCTCCGAGGGAATCGTGCCGTGACTTCCGGTTACCTTGGGGGAACCGCGGCGGGCGGCATATAAGTCCGCGGAACCTGGACTAAACTTTAAACAGAGGCGATTTGTCGCAGTGCCCGAAATCCGCTACAATTGAGACTGGAGCACCTCCAGTCCTATGATTTCGCTGATAGTAGCCCTTCTCATTGCCACCGCGCCTGCGTCGGCCGCCGACCGGCACCTTCTGTACATGGGAGGCGGGGGCGAGCCCCAGGGACAGCCCGCTACGGCGTTTGACCAGACTCTGATGGGGATGAGCTCCTATCTCTCGGCAAATCCCTGGAAGCATTCGGTCGCGTTCAACGGCGGACATCCTGAGACCGAGGAGAAGCTCGCCCGCGGTTTTCAAGGGGCGGCGAGCAAAGAGGCTTTCACCGCGGAGAGCTTCAAGCGCTTGATCGCAAGCTACAAGAACCGGATTCTGAACGGGCAAATCAAGCCCGGCGAGCAGCTCGTGGTGGTGCTGGATACCCATGGAGCGGAGAATACGGGGCATGAAAAGAGCCACAGGATCTCGGTGTCCCCGAGCAAGGGAGCCGCGAACCTGAATGATCTCGCCGGAGCTGAAACCCTGAACCTCGACGCGCTCGAGGACCTGGCCGCGCTTGCGGAGCAAAAGGGGGTCAAGCTCGGGATCATCGATTTCACCTGTTTTTCGGGAAATACCCAGAAGTTGGCCAATAAGTCCACCTGCGTGATCTCGGCCACGGGTTCCAAGCATTACGGATACACGAATTTTTCGAACCGGTTCATGGAGGGGCTGCGGCCCGGGGTCACGCTCGAAGAGGCGTTTCTCGAAGCTCGGCGGAAGTCGCCAGGGGCATCTGTCCCGATGATCTCGAGCGGGGTGGGCCGTGGGGTGCAAGAGCAGCTCTACGAGCGGATTACGCCGTTTCTCTATTACTACAAAGCCAATACCTACGAGGACCGGCTCAAGGGTTACCTCGAGTCCGCTCTCGATCGCGCGGGCTCCTGCCGGCGCGAGAATCAGTACGCCGACCTCATGAAATGGCTCGAGAGCATGAAGGGGCTCGGGGAATTCCTGGCTTGGGACAAGAGCGTGGATGTCATCAAGTTGCAGGAGCTCATCGCGGGTTACAAGACGCAGCAGGATCGGCTGGTCACTCAGGCCAAGGCGCTGGGAGCGGCGGAATACAAGAGCGGCCAGCGGGATTTTGAAAAGCCCCTGGAATTCTACGCTGAAGCGAAAGCGGGCCTGCATACCGGGAAAATGAAGTTGAGTTACAGCTCCAAGGAGCTGGTTCAGATGGATACCGCGGGGATCGTGAAAGAACGCAAGGAGGCGCTGGACCAGAGCCGAAGCGCCGAAGATCGGGCAGCGAATGAGGCCGCCCTGCGGGCTTGGGAGCAGGTGGATCGCAAGAAGAACGAGCTCATGGCCAAGCACTCGGAGCTGCAGAATTACCAGCAGAAGTTTCAAGCCCTCCTCGCCGGGATGAAGGACAGCAAGACGATGGCCGAGGCGATCGGGGCCGAGGAAAGAAAGCTTTATCAGGCGCTGTACCAGAGCGCCGCGAAGGACTCCAATGCGCGCGATGTCTGCCGGGAAATTGTTTTTTAGCTTTTTGCTCGTTTCGCTCGCCGGCGTTTCGGCGATGGCCTGCGGAACCTACGAGGTCACGGGGTGGGTGCGGGCCGAGGCCGTCTCCCGGTTCCGGCTCGTCGTTGCCGAGGGCACCGCCTCGGAGACGGTGTTCGCCCCTGCGTCCGAAGAGGTCGAAGCGCGGCTCTATCCGTATAAAGACGCCTTCATCAAAGCCCATGTTCTGATCCCGCGCCGGTTCAACGGCACCCGGGCCGCGTTCACGAAGGTGGCCAATATTGAGATCGTGGCTCCCGATCCCCTCCGACCCGCTTCGGCTTCGCGTTACCGGTTGAAAGCCAAACGCGTTTGCGAGTAAAAGCCCGTACTCTCCCTGTTTACATCCCTGACCGCTGCGGCTATCCTGATGGGCAAAAACGGGGAAATGACGGGGCATCTATGGGTACGGGCTACTCTCCTTGGCTGGGGTCTTTCACGGGCATCTTCGAAATCATCGCGGGAATCTGGGTCCTGCGCGGGCCGGGCCGCAAGGATCTGCGCTGGCTGATCGCGTTGACGCTTTTTCTGCTCGCGGGCTATCAGATCCTCGAGGTCTTCGTCTGCAACGCCGAAGGAATGCACCAGCTCTTCCTTTCGCGGATGGCGTTTCTGGACGTGACCTGGCTCCCGCCGGTGAGCCTGCTCCTGATCTCGCGCCTTCTGACCCGGCCGCGCGCGTGGCTGACGCGCTTTGCGTGGATTTCGATCGCGCTCGCCGCCATTTTCTCTTTCTGGATCATCGTCGATACGCGGTTCGTGCAGGGGACGATCTGCCACTTCATGTACGCGCGGTACCGGCATATCGAGCCGTATTTCCACCTTTACGGCGCTTTCTACGAGCTCACCCAGATGAGCATGATCTTCGTCCCCGCCGCGCTCATCGCGAGTGAAGAGAGCCTCAGGCTGCGTCGCGACCTGAGTGATCTCCTGATCGGGGCGCTGCTCTTCATCCTGCCCTCGATCTTTCTCGCGGCGGTTCTCCCGAGCCTCTTTGAGACGGCGCTGCCGTCGCTCATGTGCCATTTCGCGATCTTCTACGCGCTCTTCCTGATCCGGGTCGTGCTGCGCGAGAGAGCAGGCGCTCGCACGTGACCCAATCCCGCCAGCCTGTAGTCGTCGTGGGCACGGGCCCGGCGGGCCTGATGGCGGCGGAGGTGCTTTCGGCCGCGGGCTGGCCGGTGCGTCTCATCGAAAAGAAGAAAGGCCCGGGGCGAAAGCTTCTCGTCGCCGGAAGCTCGGGGCTCAACATCAGCTACGACGCGCCAGTGCCGGAGCTTGCGCGCTATTACGGCACTTCGGCCGAACGGATGGAGCGGTTTTTAGCGGAATTCGGGCCTCCGGAATGGCTGGCGTTCGTCGAGTCCCTGGGGATCGGGACCTTCAAAGGGTCGAGTCGCCGGTATTTCGTCGGAAGCCCGGGCCAGGCGGGATCTGCCGCGCGTAAGGCGGAACCAGCAGCACAAGCGAAACCAGCTCCGCGCAAGGCCGCGATGAAAGCGGCGCCGCTCCTTCGCGCCTGGCTCGCGCGCCTCGAGTCGCAGGGCGTGGAGCTGCTCGCTGGCAGGGAGCTTACGGATTTTGCGCCTTCGGCGGGCGGCGTGACGCTGTCGTTTTCCAAGGGCGAGAGCATCGAGGCCCGGGCCGCGGTCTTGGCCTTGGGCGGTGGAAGCTGGGAGCCTGGCGAAAAGCCCCTGCGCTGGCCGGCGATTTTCCGCCGGCACGGCGTGCGCTTTAAGGAGTTTGAGGCATCAAACGTGGGCTTCGAGGTCGCGTGGCCGCATCGGTTTCTCGAAGAGGCCGAGGGCCAGCCGCTCAAAAACGTGGTGCTGCGCTCCTCGCGCGGCGAGCGCATGGGCGACCTCATGGTCACGCGCTACGGGATCGAGGGCACCCCGGTCTACTTCGCGGCCGAAACAGGGGAAGTCTTCCTCGATCTCAAGCCGGATCTGAGCGAGGAACGCGTGCTCGCCAAGCTCCTTTCGACGCGCGAGAACCTCTCGCCGATCCGCAGGGTGAAGCGATTCCTGAACCTGAGTCCTGCTGCGTTCGCGCTCGTCTTTCACCTGACGCCTCAGAAGATTCTGGGCGATCTGCCCGCGCTCGCCGCGCGGCTCAAGCGATTTCCCCTCATGCTCAAGGCTAAGCGCCCCCTCGATGAGGCGATCTCATCGGCGGGCGGAGTGGCCTGGGAAGAACTCGACGAGTCGCTCATGCTGCGCAAATGCCCCGGTCTCTTTCTCGCCGGCGAGATGATCGACTGGGACGCGCCGACGGGGGGCTTTCTCATTCAGGGGTGCGTGTCCCTGGGCCATGCGTCAGCAGAGGGCGCGCTGAGGAGTTTGGGGGAGCGATGAAACCTGAGCTGCATTGGGAATCCGGGATTCCGTCAATCGAGACAAAGCGCCTGGTGCTGCGGCCTTTTCGGCTGGAGGACGCAAAAGAGGTTCAACGCCTCGCCGGCCATCCGCGAGTCGCCGCTACCACGGCCGCGATACCTCATCCGTATCCGGATGGCGCGGCCGAGGAGTGGATCAGCGAGCACGGCGCCTGGTACGAGGAGCGGCGCTCCGTCACGCTCGCCGTCGAGCTCAAGGCCGGAGGAGCGCTCATTGGTTGCATCGATCTGCTGGGTGTTTCCGCAAATCATGCAAGAGCCGAGATGGGCTACTGGATCGGTGTCGACTATTGGAACCAGGGTTACTGCACCGAAGCCGCGGCGGCACTTGTCGGGTACGGCTTCGAGCAGCTCGGCCTCAACAAGGTCACTGCCCGGCACATCGTGTTCAATCCCTCCTCGGGCAAGGTCATGCTCAAGGTCGGAATGAAGCAGGAAGGCCTGCTTCGGGAGGACTTTTTTCGAGACGGCGCATTCTATGACATGTGCGTCTACGGAATCACTCGCGCGGATTACGCGGCCAGGGGATTGTGATCCTCGAAGCGGGCGCTCAGCTCGAGTAAGTGTGCCTTGGCTCAACCGCCGAGGGAAACCACGCAGAAGAGGTGGCCGAAATGCCCCGTTTCGACCGCCTGGAGGATGCTGTCCACGGAGGCGACGTAGCGTTCGACGGCTTCAGGTGAGGTCTTTGCCACGAGCTCAGGGCGCAGCTCTTCGCAACGCGCCCTGATTCGTGACCAATGCTCATAATAAGTCTTCGTCGTGTCCTCGAAGTGGCTGACCGTGAACCCGTGACGCTTGAGAAGCGCTGGATACGAATCCAGTGTTCCCGGCAGGGCAATGCCCCAGGCCTTGGTCAGCGCGAGGACGCGTGGGTCGCTCTGCTCGGAGCAGAAGTAGTCGCTGAAAAGCAGGTGGCCCGGCCGCCGGAGAACCTTCGCGGTCTTCGCGAAAAAAGCCGGCTTGTCGTCGAAGTAGCTGAGCACGTCGAAGCATATCGCGAGATCGAAGTCCCCCTCCCGAAGAGGGGCCTCGAGAAAGCCAACCGGAAGCAAGCTGATCAGTGGTTGCAATCCCTCGGCATCGACCAGGCGCTGGGCGAATGCCGTCATCTCGACCGAGGGTTCGATGCCGACGACCGACGTTCCGAAACGTCGCGCCGCCAAGATCGCTCCGCGGC
Organism: Oligoflexia bacterium; assembly: GCA_023700925.1. Lineage (GTDB taxonomy): Bacteria > Bdellovibrionota > UBA1018 > UBA1018 > UBA1018 > JAMPXJ01. The sequence continues at coordinate 6,830 of JAMPXZ010000159.1, forward strand.
CGCGCCCGGCCCCGATGTCGAGGAGCTGTTTTCCGCCGGCGAAGAGCGCTCCGAATCGGTCGAATGGATACTCGCCGAGTGGATTGTTGTAAGCCCGCCCGATCAGCTCGCTGATCAGGATGGAAGCCTGACCATAGACGTCGACACGAGAAGGAACGGCGTTTTGGGGCATGGGTAACTTATTTTACCACGATCCTCCGGATCGTGTCATGCGGCCGGCAGGGCGGCATTGGGCTGGTCGGCATAAAAACGGCTCAGATTTTGAGGTTTGGAAAAGCCAAAATAAAAATAATAGAGATTGGGAAAACCGAAGTATTTAGGATAGGCTGACTTTCGTCATGAGAGTTTCGTTCCGTTTTGTCATTCTTCTGCTCCCGACCTTACTCTTGGTGGTTTTCGGCTTCAGCTTTGCGATGCAAAGTTTGGAAAGACAGTGGGTTCTTTTCGATCTCAGTCATCGATCGCGGCTCATTTCGGACAGCATTCAGGATCAGGCTGTTGAATTCGTCTCGGCCGGCCAGATGGCGGGGCTGGAGCGATTGCTGAACCGGGTGAGCAGGGACTCGCGGCTTCAGGGTGTTGCCGTATGCTCGAGAACCGGAGCGCTTGTCGGTCGCAGTGATCTGGCTCCAAAGGACGGACAGTGTCTTGTCGCATCCGATCTGGCTAAAGTCGAGCCTCACCTCGCGCTCTTCGGTGAAGTCGAGCTCCATCGTGCGGTTTATCCCCTAACTGATAGCAAGGGTGCAGAAAATGGCTTTCTGGTCATCTACCATGATCCATCCTATATGGCTCAGCGGGGACGCGTAACCCGACTCTATGCTATTCTCGCGTTCTTAGGCTTGGGACTCGTCATAGCGCTCGTGACCATCTGGGTCTATCGTTGGAGCGTGAGTAGGCCGATAGAGCAGCTCAGTCATGTGATCCGAGGCGTACTGTCAGGTGATTTCAGCAGAATGACCAAGACACTCAATCATCCTGAGTTCGCGCCACTCGCCGGGAATATCGATGAGGTGATTCGCGAATTACGGAAGGCCAGGGGCGAGGTCGTCGAAGCTCCGGGGGGGGTATGGACTTCAGGCCGGCTGAGGAACAAGACGCAGGACCTCTTCGGTGAGTCCCGCGTCTGCGTGATCGCGAATCGGGAACCCTATATCCACAATCGGAAAGGCAAGTCCATCGAAGTCCAGTTTCCGGCGAGTGGACTGGTGAGCGCGGTAGAGCCCATCGTGAGGGCCTGCTCGGGCCTTTGGATTGGCCATGGGAGCGGCTCTGCCGACAAGGAGACCTCCAGCAGGAGCGGGACGCTCTTTGTCCCTCCGGGGAATCCGGAGTACGCGCTCAAGCGGGTGTGGTTAACCCGGGAAGAAGAGCAGGGCTACTACTACGGCCTTTCGAATGAGGGGCTCTGGCCTCTTTGCCATCTCGCTCACACCAGGCCTATCTTTCGCCGGGAGGATTGGGAGGCTTATCAGGCCGTCAATGAGAAGTTCGCGCATGCGTTTATCGAGGAGGTTAAATCCGAGCGGCCAATCGCCTTGATCCAGGACTATCACTTCGCGCTTCTGCCGGGGGCTTTGCGCCGTCTCAGGCCGGACGCTGTCACGAGCCTGTTCTGGCACATCCC
>JAMPXZ010000160.1 GCA_023700925.1 Oligoflexia bacterium
GCATAGGATTTAAGGCTTCCGACAATCGCGACCACGCGGTCCGCGCTCGCTCTCAGGCTACGCAGCGACAGCCCCAGCTCGTGCGCGCGCTCCATCAAAGACAGTCTTGCCTCACGGCGCTCGGGCGAAACCTCGCCGCACCACTGCCGGTACTCCTTCTGGTCCGTGATTCCGAGCTTTGCAAGCCTCCCCGCCTCGGCCGCTCCGCCGGTCAGGATCGAAAGCTCAGCCGCGCGGCGACGAATCTCGGCCGTCGATGGCGGCGCCTCCGTCATCGCTGAGCTCATGAAACCTCGGATGAGCTTTTCATCAGGACAGGAGCGAACCAAGGCATCGAGATCCTCGGCGATATAATCCGAAACGCGTCGGATCGCCGTAATGGGATTATTGAGCTCATGCGCCACTCCCGCCGAGAGCTGACCTAGCGTGGCCATCTTCTCGGACTCGATCAAGCGGATCTGCGCCTGCTCGAGGCGTTGCAGCGCCTGGCTGAGCTGATCGCGTTCAGCGGCGAGGATATCGTTCAGGTCCTCGACCTGAAGCTGCAGACGGCCGATCTTGCGCAGCCGCCGGGTCATCGATTTGACGAGGACGCTGACCAGATGAACCGTGAGCCAGGGGTCCTTCCTCAACGCTCGATCGAGCTGCTCCCAGGTCAGAAAGGCCACGGTCACATTCGTTTTCGCCCGACAGGTATGAAAAGCCTGGCGCCGCTGCGCCAGGGCGATCAAGCCGACGATCCTGCCCGCTGACTGCGAATGAAACACGATCTCACGCTGCCGCGCGCGCCGAAGCAGCTCCACCTCTCCGTCGAGCACGATCCAGATCCCATGGACGGGCTCACCTTCCTTGAGAAGAACCTCGCCCGGTTTGAACGCCTGACGAGCCGGTCGATCGAGCGCGAGATCGATCCCCTCGATCAAGGCCTCCTCCACCGTCTTGTCAGAGGCACTAGCCATCCCGGTGAGTCCGCTCCGAAGCGCATCCATCTGCGAGTCGAGCGCCTGCTTCGAGGCATGCAGGTCGCGAAAAGCTCGCGCAAGCAGGCTCGGGTCGAGCCACTCGGAGAACCTCTCGAGCTCGCCGGGAACGCTTTCCATCAGGTAGGCCGTAAGGGCCCCCCTGAGCTCGCTTTGCAGCTGAGACTGACTCCACCCCACCGGAAGCTCACGGAGACGCCCCCCCCACTCCACCGCCTTGACGTCAAGGGGCCCTTCCACCCATACCACCGGGACCGGGACCTTGTTATGATCCAGCTCGCGCAGACGACGCACAAACGACTCGCCGTCGGTGAAGGTCTCGAGCGAAACGCCGAGCGCGGCCAGCCCTCCCCATGCCGCGAGCAAGCGGCTCGCGCTCTCCTTGCTTGGGGAGTAGCACGGAATTACAAAGGTAGCCGCTGCGGCGTTGATCGGCTTCATTCTCTCCTTCATTAGAGGATGCCCAGCAGTCTCCAGAACCAGGGGCCAAACGTCACGAAGAGCACCCAGCTCACAATCCCGAAGATGCTCCCGACAATCGCCATATCACGGGTCTTCACCTCTCCGGTCGCAAAGGCGATCGCGTTGGGTGGGGTACTGATCGGAAGCGACATCGCCAACGAAGAACCGATGGCGACGAAGACCGCAGCCTCGACCTGACTCAACGTCGGGATGCCCTTAGCCATGGTGATTGCCAGCGGCACCAGGAGGTTGGTCGTGGCGCTATGCGAAATAAACGTTCCCACCGTCAGCGCGGCGCCCGTCAGGACGGCGACCAGCAGGAAGGGCGACATCTCGCTCCACGGGAAGAGCTGAACGAACCACTCTCCCATCTGAGTTTTCTGAATCCCGAGACCCAGCGCAATACCACCGGCGACCAGCCAGAGCACATGCCAGTCCAGGGACTGAAGGTCCTTGACGCTGAAAACCTTTGTGCACAGCAATATAACCACGGGAAGGAAGCCTACGACATTGGAGCTGACCCCGTGGAGGGACTCCGTCATCCAAAGAAGGACGGTCACCGCGAACGTCAGATAGAAGATCACGGCATCCCTCGAAAGGTCGAACTTGGCCGTCATCTCCAGGCGCATCTCCTTCTGCTTGGTCGGGAAGAGCCAGACGAGCAGCCCCCAGGCGAAGGCCAGGAACACGAGCATGAAAGGAACGGCGCCCATCATCCACTGCATGAAGGTGATCGGGCTCTTGCCGAGCGACGCCGAGAGCGCGCCGAGGGCGATCGCGTTCGGCGGCGTTCCGATCGGGGTCCCGATACCGCCGATATTGGCGGCGACCGGAATCGCCAGGGCGAAGGCCGCGCGCATGCGGTCGCCGGCCCCGAACTGGGCGATGACCGGAAGCACCACCGCCATCATGGTCGCGGTGGTCGCCGTATTGCTCATGAACATCGAGAACACGGCAGTGATCAGCATCATGCCCATGAGAACCATACGCGGCCGCACGCCAAAGGGCTTGAGGACCACCCGGGACAGCGACTTATCGAGCTGAAACTTGGTCGCCCCATCGGCGAGGAAGAAGCCCCCGAGGAAAAGGATGATCACCGGATCCGCCAGCGTGGCGAAGACTTCCTTGGCGGCCAGGAGCTTGAAATCACCGAGACCCGCCACCGCGAAGGAAGGAGCCTCCTTTCCGAGCAGCATCACCATCAAGAAGATGATGAGGCTGGCGGTCGCGTGCATGGGCACCGCCTCGCTGATCCAGAGAATGATCGCCATCAGGAAGATCCCCAGCATTCGGTGACCAGCGGGAGTCAGTCCTTCAATCTGAAAAAACCAGGGAACAAGAAAGGCCAGGGCGGCGAGAAAAATTCCGATCGTGCGCGGATTGAGTTTCATGATGCTCCTCAGGGATGGGGTGGGATTTCACCTGAGAGATCGCACTCTTTATTTTGCGCCGCAATATTTATTTGAAGATCGGCCCGTGCTCCACCTCACGGCATCATGCAGGATGCAACTGGGTCAGGCCACCGCGCGTAGCCCGGGGGCCGAGCCCCGCGCCGACTCAAGGCGTTCACCCAGCTCGTCTAACTCCTCGGGGGTGAACACCTCCCGCACCTTTGGAAACAGATCGCGCTCTTCGCGCTTCACATGGTTTTCGATCACCTCGACGAGCGCTCGGAGCTTCTCATTCACCTCCACGGGGTCGCTGGTCTGCGCAATCCCGGCCAGAAGGACCCGCATTTCCCTGTGGTCGTCCAAGGACTGACTGATCAACGCCTGGGTTGGAGGTTTGTCCTTAAGGGCGAGGTAAAAAACCGTTTCCTCAATATACGCGTGCGTGTCGAGCTGCTGGCGGATCTTTCGAAAAAGGCGTTTGATTTGACCTATCTCATCGAACTGCTCGATCTGGTCAAGTAGCTCACTGACATTCTGATGGTCCTCTTTCAGTAGATCCAAGGCGTTCATCTGGAGGGTCTCCTTCGACGACCTGTGGAAGCATTGCACGACCGGGGCCATTAGGACCGGCGGGTTGCCGACCATGCGCCCCCGTGTTAAACGGTCCCCTATGAAGACATCCCAATTTGCCGCCATGCTGAGCCTTGCCATCGCCCTTGTCGTCGGCCTTGCGCAGATAACCGCCTGGGCCGACTCCTCGCGGACCTGTCCCGCCGAAGGTAGCGGCGAGACCGCTGAAGATTGTCCCTGGGGCGGAATCGCACGGGCCCTGCTGGCCGAAGAAGCGCAAGGGCGCCCCGTACTTCCCAAGCTCAAGGAGCTCGCGCCCGGACTCAGCACCCAGATCAGCAAGGATGCCGAGCGCAAAGTCTTCAAACTCCTCTGGGGCAAGAGCATCAACTTCGATGAAATGGCCAAGGACGTCATCGTGCACCCGTCCATCCTCAGCTCCATCGGCGAGCTCTTTGGCGAACCCGCGAAGGGTCGCGTCGTTCACGCGGGGATGGAGCACACCTACGGCTACCTTTTCAGCATCCTGAAGACCTCCTTCGGTTACAAGAGAGCCCGTTGGGTCAAGCCCACGATCGAGGAAGGCCTCGCACTCCCGGACGGCGTTATCGACCCGGCGAACTCGGACCTACAGAACAGCACCTTCTTCGGAAACGTGACCTACCTCCTGGCGAACATCGCCTTCAGGGATGACGGCGCCCTTCTGCGGGCCGTGAGGAAATCCGGCGCCGACCTCGTGCCGCGGTCGCTCGCGAACTATCCGTACTCCAAGCTCAGCATCGTCCGCCTCGAGGAAGCGCTCGAAGCGCCGAAGCCTTCGTCCCGAACCGTCGTTCTGCGCACTGATTTTGTCGCCTTCAAGCCGGTCCCGGCCGGCCAACGCAACTCGCACCTGCTGGTCTACTCGGTCCTGGATCCGCTCAACAACGGCGCGCGCCTGATCACCGCCTTCCCGGTGGAAAAGTCCTTCGTCGACCGCGCGCTCAAACAGGAAAACCTCGGACGCAACCAGCCGATCATCACCCGCTACAACGCGCACGTGGATGGCGTGACCGGACAGGAGCATAAAGGCACTCGCCAGATCGTGAGCGACACGACGAGCGCTTTCGAAGCTCGATGATCGCCGGCGGAACTTCGTCGGGTCCGGTCATTCAGGCCCGGAACATTCGGCGCGTCTTTCGATCCAGCCGGAAGGGAGAGGGCCTCAAGGGCGCTCTTAAGCTTCTCGCGAGGCCCGAGTATCAGGAGCACGTCGCACTGAAAGGCGTGAGCTTCGAACTCGAGCCGGGCTCATTCAACGGGCTGATCGGCGCCAACGGAGCGGGAAAGACCACCCTGCTCAAGATCCTGTCTGGCCTGATCCCGCCGACCTCGGGCGAAGCGCGAGTCCTGGGCTTCGAACCGTTCAAGCGCCCCGTCGAGTTTCGCCGCCGCATCTCGCTCGTCATGGGTCAAAAAGCGCAGCTTTGGTGGGACCTCCCGGCCATCGATGCGTTCGACCTGCTCCGGGCGATCTACGAGATCCCGCTGAAGGACTATCGCGAGCGCCTCCAGCTCCTCAGCGAGCTTCTCGAGGTCGGGCGCCATCTCAACACCCAGATCCGCCGGCTCTCCCTGGGCGAACGCATGAAGATGGAACTCATCGGCGCCATCCTGCATTGGCCGAGCGTGATCTTCCTGGACGAGCCCACGATCGGGCTCGACGTCCTGGCCGCACAAAAGCTTCGGGAGTTCCTCCGGGTCTTCAACGAGCGTGAAAAAGCCACGATCATCCTGACCAGCCACAACATGGATGACATCGAGCGCCTCTGCTCACGCGTCCTCATCCTCCGCGACGGCGAGCTGATCTTCGACGGCGCGCCTAACGGCCTGACCCAGGCCGGGCACAGCCGCCTCCGGGTCCGCCTGCGCGAAACGCCCTCGGCAGAGGAGCTCAGTCACGTTACGGCCGTTCCAGTTACCGCGATCCAGGTCGATGAGGCCGAGGAGGGCGAAACGAAGGCGATTCACTTCACGGTCAAGCAGGACCGGATCGTGGCCATCCTCCAGGCCCTGATGCAGCGGTTCCACATCATTGATATGGGCATCGAAGAGCAGAGCCTCGAGTCAGTCATTCACCGGCTCTATGTCGAGGGTGAGCTACGGTCATGAAGCTGGAGTGGCGGCTGGCCGCGCTGAAGAACGGCTTTCAGGACGCGACCGCCTACCGGATCGAGTTCGTGCTTGAGTTTCTGGGCGCGGCGCTGGTGCCGGCCGCGATCCAATGGGTGCTTTGGTACGCCCTGTTCACGATCGGCGGTGCGACGGAGATCGCCGGAATGACCCACGCCGAGCTGATCCACTACACGCTCGTGAGCATCCTTTTCACTCAGATCAGGGGCGGGGATCTGGACTTCGAGCTCGGCGAGATGATCCGCTCGGGCCAGCTCAGCAACTACCTGCTCCGACCGGTGGGCGTCGTGGAGTTCATCTTCCTGCGCGGGCTGGCGCCCAAGCTCTTCATTGCCGGCTTCTGCCTTGCGCTGGGCCTGCTCTTATCCTTTTTCACTGAGCTCTCCCCCTTTCGCCTGGTAGCCTCGATGGGCCTCGCCCTGCTCGGCAACATCATCTACTACCAGCTCAGTGCTTCGCTCGCCGCCGCCGCTTTCGTGTGGGAGGAGGCCTACAGCCTTCTCATGGTGAAAAACATGGTGGTGAACCTCCTGTCCGGCGAGCTGATCCCGCTGAATCTCTTTCCCGCTTCGCTGTCCTGGGTCTGGCAATCCGCTCCTTTCTATCTCTTCGTCTTCGGACCGACTCAATACGCGCTCGGGCGCTGGAGCCATGAGCAGTTCCTCACTCAGCTGGGGATCGCCTGCCTCTGGCTCGTGGTCGGCTCGGGATTGGTACGGCTGACCTGGGGCCTGGGCATTCGCCGCTATCTGAGCTTGGGGGGCTAAAGGTGAAATTCAGACGAGCCCTGGGCCACTACCTGGAGATCTACCGCGTCCAGCTCAAGAACAACTTCGTGCGCGAAGCGGTCTATCGAAGCAACTTCCTCACAACGCTGATGGTCGATGTGATCTGGATGGGCGTCGAGCTGAGCCTCTTCACGGTCCTGTATGCAAACGTCCCGGTGATTTCGGGATGGACGAAGGAGCAGGTGTTCTTCTTTCTGGGGATCTTTTTCGCCTCGGATGCGCTCTTCAGCACCTTCTTTCAACGCAACTTCTGGATGTTCTCCGACCTGGTGAACAAGGGAGAGCTCGACATCCTGCTTACCAAACCTGTGAACCCGCTTTTTCTTGCGCTTTCGCGTTGGGTGAACCTGACGACGATCTTCAATGTGTTCTTGGGCCTCGCCATCGCGGTCCGCTTCGCTCAGCCGGCGGGCTTTGCCGGTGGCTGGCTGTGGCTAACGGTGGGCTTCTGGCTTCTGGTAGGGCTGGCAAGCGCGACCGTGCTTCGCTTCGTCTTCTCGATCTGGGTGTTCTGGACCGAGCGGAGCTTCGCTCTGTCGCGCCTCTATTATCAATTCTTCCACTTCGCGACCAAGCCGGACGCCCTCTATCCCCCCGCGATTCGCTACCTGATTCTCACCTTCCTGCCCTTCGCGTTCATCGGGAGCGTTCCCGCGCGCGCTCTCCTGCACGGACTTCAGGCCTGGGAGTACGCCCTGATCGTCGCCGTCCTCACGGGATTCTTCGCGCTGGACGGCTGGCTGTGGCGCAAAGGTCTCGCGCGCTACCAAAGCGCATCGAGCTGAGCTTCCGCGCACCGGTCGCCACGGCGACCGGTGAAAGATACCCGCCTCCGCTTTGCGCACATCGCGACCGGTCGCCGCGGCGACCGGAGATCGTCAAGAACCGGACATTTCCCTTGCGTCAACTCTCCAACGGCATACAATTTCGGTGAATCCCAGGGAGGGTGATGAAAATGGCTTCGTTCCGAGACATTTGTTTTACGCCGGCGGAATTCGCGAGCATTGCGAAAATCGACCGCAGCGAAATCTCCGCGCTCGAGAGCCGCGGGATCCTGAAAACCATCAAAAAGAGGATGGGCAACGTTGAGCGTAAGATGATTTCGCTCGAAGGAATGCAAGAGTATTTCCGCATTCTCCGCGACACCGAATTCGACATGAATCCGGAGACCACGACCTCGACGTTGGAAAACGGGACGGGCGCCCTGGCCGCTGGCCAACCGGTCGCCGTGGCGACCGCTTTCAAGCCCGGTCTTCCCAAGCACAAGATTCAGATGTTCTACAACGTGAAGGGCGGGACCGGTAAGTCGACTCTGACCGCCCAGTACGTGATGCGCGCGGCGATGATGGGATACCGGGTCCTGGCGATCGACCTCGATGGGCAGGGGCACCTCACCGTGAACCTCGACATCCTCGATGGGCACGAGCGGGCCACCATCTATGACGTCCTCATCAATGATCTCCCGCTTCAGGACGCGGTCATGAATGTCGCGCCCGGACTCGACCTGATCCCGGCCAATCTCGGCCTGTGCAATATCGAGATCCCGCTCAACAACAAGACCCGGCGCGAATACCGCCTGTCCGAGGCGATCGCGAAAATCGCGGACCAGTATGACCTGATCGTTGCCGACACCAACCCGGCCGCCTCGATCCTCAACGGCTCGATGCTGGTCGCGTCCGAACTGGTGAACGTGGTTTGCGCGACCAATCCGCTCTCGTTCCATGGAATGTCGCTGGTGATGAGCACGATTGAAGAGCTGGAGCGCGAGTTCCGTCGCCAACTGGAAGTCCGAATCATTCCGAATATGTACGACAATCGCGAAGTCATCAGCCAGGAGGTACTAGGCGAGCTTCGCGCGCAGTTCCCCGACCATTGCAGCAAGTCGGTCGTTAACCGTTGCGTCGACCTGAACGAGGCCACGAAACGCCGGACCACCGTATGGGACGTCAACTCCAAGGGCATGGCCGCCCAGGACCTGAACTCCCTGACGGAAGAGCTGCTATTTATCAATTAATGCTATTTAATTACCTTATCGGTACAGCACGGAGATCGACTCATGGATGAAATCAAGAAAGACGAACCC
>JAMPXZ010000161.1 GCA_023700925.1 Oligoflexia bacterium
AGCTGAGAGCCCACCGACAAGATGAATACGTGATCACCACCTCCGTGCGCGGAACCTCGCGCACCCAGGTTTGGGACTCGGCGCAGCCGCTTGCGCTCGGGCACCCGCTCCGCTGGGTGATGGAACGAACCGACCAGGGCGTGCGCGTTCGCAATCTCCGCGGTGGCCTGCAGGGCCCCCACGGCGGCCTGAAGGAGATTCCGACCCATGACCTGCGCAAGGGCACGGAGTTCGATCTTCCCGAAGAGCCCGGCGCGAAAGTTTCCGAGAAGGTTTCACTGAAAATCCGGCCCGTCGCCTACCTCCGTCCGGCGTTCGGCTCCTCGCAGGGCGAGGCGCTCAGCATCTTCGCCTGCGCGGGCAACTGGGTGATCGACTCGCGCGTGCTCGCCGGCCCGAACTCAACTTATGACGCCACGATTTCCGGCCAGACGATCTTCAAGCTCACCCGGAGCGCCGGCGACACCTGGGCCATCCTGGCCGCCGTGGACGCGCTTGCGCTCCTTTCCAGCGGCGAAAAGGAAACCCCGCTCACTCGCGGACAACGCGCCGAGGTCACGGCCGCGGAGCTGGCCAACAGCACGCTCTCATTGCGCGTCGAAGGGGGCGCGCTGCGGACCTGGCGCTTCGCGCTCTCGGAGAACCCGGCCATTCCGGCCTCCAAACCCGAGCACCTCGTGCCGGAGCCGGATGTCGAATACTTCCGGCTCGCCCTGCGGTACTCCGGGATCGCGCTGGCCGCGCTGATGGTCGTGAGCTGGCTCTGGCCGCAGCCGAAGCCCACGCCGCAGGAGCTGATTCCCCCGCAGTTCGCGAAGATCGTGCTCACCAAACCCAAGACTGCCGAACCCGCGGCCAGGGGCCCCAAGACCGCCTCGACCGCACCCGTGGCCTCCGGCGCTCCGAAGAAGGTCCAGGACGCGGCGGTCGTGCAGGCCTTCCGCGCCCGCGCGCTTTCGAACGCGGTGAGCGGCCTGCTCAAGGGCGGGATGACGAAGCTCCTCGCCCAGTCCGACTTTGTCGAAGGCTCGCGTCACAACCAGGACGCCCAGCAGATGTTCAACAGCAAGTCCAACGCGCTCCGCGCGAGCGGGCCGGACACCGGGCTCTCGGGCCCGCGCAACGTCCAGGTCGCCGGGCTCGGCGGCGGGGGCGGCGGCGGCGTCGCCGGCTACGGCAAAGGCCAGCATGCCACCCTCAAAGGCCAGGGCGGCTCGTTCGTCACGATGGATACCGGTGGCTCCTCCGTCGATGAGGGTCTCTCCAAGGACGAGGTGGGCGAGGTCATCCACCGCCACATGAGCGAAGTCCGTTACTGCTACGAGTCCGCGATGATCCGCACGCCCGATATCGAAGGCAAGCTCATCACGAGCTTCACCATCGGCGGCAACGGCGTCGTGAAGAGCACCGAGGTGAAATCGTCGACGCTGCCCGATCCGCGTCTCGACGACTGCATCCTCCGCAGGCTCGCCAGCTGGAAGTTCCCGAATCCGAGGGGCGGCGTCGACGTCGCGGTGTCTTATCCGTTCATCTTCAAGACTCTGGGAAGGTAACCTATGAAGTACAAAACCATCCTGCTCCTCCTGATTCTCGCCCTACTCCCCGCCCCGCAGGCCGCGGCCAAGAACCCGGCCGCGCCCAAGGCTCCGGCCGCCAGCCCCTCACCGTCGTCGTCGGCGACGGCGGCCGCGGAAGCCGCGGAGCGCGTGAACGTGGAGAACATCAAGGAGAAATACTGGGCCCGCGGCGACGAGTCGGAGATCGGCGTCGTCCAGAACCGGCTGTATTCCAAAGCCAACAAGATCGAGATCGGGATGTTCGGCGGCTCGTTGACGACCGACCCGTTCCTGACCGTGAAGAGCGTCGGCGGCAGCTTCGGCTTCCATTTCAGCGAGTACCTCGCCGCGCACTTTCTCGCGTGGAAAACCTACGTCGGGCACTCGGGCGCCTACACCGGCTTCCAGGAAGCGATCCAGGAACAGGAAGGAATCCCGGCGATCCCGTCCACCAACGATCCCAAGTCCTATTTCGGCGCGGAGGGCGCGGCGAGCATCCTTTACGGCAAGCTGAGCCTCATCGGCAAAGCGATCATCTACTACGACATGCACCTGAACGGCGGTCTCGGCGTGACCTCGACCTACACCGGCAACTACTTCACGCCCTCGATCGGCATCGGCCAGCAGGTCTATCTCAATAAGCAGATCTCCTTCCGGCTCGACTACCGCGCCATGTTCTACCGCGAGCGCATCGTCACTCGCCAGACGGCGGCCGACCAGGGCGCGATCAACGAGGTTTCCAAAGGCACCCGCACCAACTGGACGCACGCGATCACACTCGGGGTGAACTTCTTCTTCGGCTTCCAGAGCGCGCCCTCCGAAGGAGCCGCGCAATGAAAACGCTCCCGCTCATCGCCCTCGCCGGAGCCCTCCTGGGCGCCTCCGGCGTGGCGTACGCCGCTCCAGGAGCGGGACCGAGCGACACCTTCGCCCGAAGCGCCTGCCAACCCGGCGAGTCCTGGACGCTAGGCCCCGCGCTCGCTACGAAGAATGAGGAGCTGGCGCGCGAGTTCCAGTCCTTCCTCGCTTCGCCGAAATCACCCGTGCTGGCGTTCTCGCAGGCCCTTGCCATGCGCCGCTATTCGCAAGGCGACGCGGCGAAAGCGCTGAGCGAGTTCTGGATCTCCCGCTCCCTTTTCGAGGCCGGCATGGCTCACATCGCGCACTCAGGCTTCGCGGTCCTCGCCGCGCGTGAGCCTTCGGCCGAGACCGCCGGCGTCCAGCTCGCGGCCCTCGAATGCCTGCTTCAGCTCGAGGACGGGCATCCCTCGCTCGCGCTGCCCGTGCCCGTGGCCGCCAGACTGCAGGCCCTCCAGGGCTTCGCCAAGGTCTCCCCCCGCCACGCCGCGATCGTGTGGAACGCCGCCACCCGAGAGCTGCGCGGTCACCTCAACGAAGGGAAGCTCGATTCTCCGCGTATCGAGAAGGATCTCGCCCTGCTCGCCGGCGGCGGCGCCTACGAGGCTTTCGGGCGCGGCCTGCTCGCGGCCCAGCGCCATGACCACAACAAGGTGGTCACCGAGTTCCGCAAGCTGCTCGCGGCGCCCGTCATTCCCGCGCCGCTCCAGCGCTTCACCGATTTCGCCCATATCGAGATCGCCCGCTCCCTGTACGCGATGGGCGATTACGACCGCTCGGTCCAGCACTTCAAAAACGTGAGCAAGAAGTCCAACGAGCTGGCGCAGTCGCTCTCGGAGCTCTCCTGGGCGTATCTCCAGGGTGAGCGTTTCAGCGAGGCGATCGGCACGGCGATGAGCCTGCAGGCCGGCGGCCTCCGGCACACGTTCACGCCCGAGGCCGTGATGGTCATGGCGATGGCCCTCAACGAGCTCTGCCAATATCCGGAGTCGGTGAAGGCTTCCAACCTCTTCAAGAAGAACTTCGAGGCCTCCTATCGCTGGCTCAGCAAATGGAAGGATCTGCCCGAAACGGAACGAGGCAACCTCTACCCGCTGGCCGTCCAGTACCTGAAGAGAAGCGGCAAGACTCCGGCTCCCGTCGCGAGCGAGTGGATCCGTTCTCCGCTTTTCATCGCGAATCAGGAGGAGCTCAACCTCTTCATCGACGAGAAGGCCGCCGCCGAGCGCGTCGGCAAATCCGGCGGTGCCGAGCAGCGGCTTCTGGGGCAGGAGATCGTGAAATCCATTCAAGAGCTGCGCCCCCGTATCCGGCTGGCCCGCAAGAAGATCGGCCCGGAAGCCCCACTGCCGGAGAACGTCGCAGCTCCGCTGCGCGCGCTCAAGGGAAAGCTCATCCGCTATCGGCGCCTGCAGTCCGCGGCGCCGGTCTGGCGCAATATCCTGGCGAGCCATGAAAGACAGGCCGAGCCCTCGCGCGTGCGCCTGATCGCGGCGGTCAACGCGGATCTCAAGCGGCGTAGCTACCGGATGGTCGATCAGCTCGATGAGATCATGGAGAACCTGCAGCTCGTCGAGATCGAGATCTACAACGGCGCGAGCCAGGACATCATCTGGCAGAACGCGCACCCCGACTACAAAGAGGTCGCCGAGACCCTGAAGAACGAAAAGGAGAAGGCCCAGGCCGGAAAGGTCTGGGACTGGGGACGCTCCGCCGCCGGAACCGAAGAGTCCACCGAGATCTGGGAAGACGAGCTCGGTTCCTTCAAGGCGGACCTTTTCGACAACTGCTCGAGCAAGGACAAGTACCTGGCGCTCAAGCTGAAGAAGAAGAAGGAGAAATGACATGAGCCGCCGCAATGCCGGTTCCACCTTCCTGGGACGCTCGGGAAAGATCTTCGGCCCCTTCACGGCGACCGAGCTCCTCGAGCTGCGCGCCAAAGGCGAGCTTTCCGCCTACACCTGGATCTGGGAGGACGGCTCCGGCTGGAAAGCCCTCGATCCGCCGCCCCCCGAGCCGGTATTCGACGAAGCAGCTGCCGAGGAGACCGTGCAGACGGCGCCTTCGCCGCGTCCGGAGCCCGCGACGGCCGCGCGCCCTGAGCCGCGGCCCGACCTCCGGCCTCAGCCTGAGCGCGCGCCAGCACCGAGCGCGCCGCGTGCTCCGCGGATCACGGAGATCACTCCCCGGCCAGGGCTCGCGGTGGTGTGCCATGACTTCCATCACCTGGTGACCGGCGGCCTGCAGCGGATCACCGACTCGGGCTGCGAGCTGGTGTCCGTGGTCGACTCCGGCCCTCAGTTCAACCGGCGCAGCCCCCTGATGCTGAACATCCTGGATCCCGCCACCGGCGAAACCATGAATGCTTCCGCACGCCTGGCGAGCGTCAGCCGAGTGGACGGCAAGTGGACCTACCGGCTGCAATGGGACGCCTGCCCGGATATCGTCGCGGCATCGGTTTAACATTGAGACTTGGCGCGGATTCCTGCCTTGAGGTACAAGGGGATACCTATGGGCAACGATCCGATCGGCGAACCGATCATTCCCGAAGTCGTACTCGACCAGAATGGCAAGCCGCTCCACGCGCTCAAGCAACCTGAGCGCCGCCCAGGCTCGTTCGCGATACGCGCGCAGCTTGGACCCATTCTCGGGACACTGATGATCGCGGCACTGCTCGTCGCGGGCTTCACGCTCTTCGGCGTCGTGATCGCGATCCTGGCCGCGCTCTGGATCATCAAGGGATTGTGGAATCTCTTCGGCCTGCCCAGCGCCCGCACCGCGAGCCGGCGCGGCTCCTACAACGCCTACTTCAGGACAGGGAAATAACCCGATACTCGCGAGTTTTGCCGCCGAGCTCGACTTTCACCGAATCGCCGGTCTTGTGTCCCATGAGGGCTTCGCCCAGCGGCGAGTTCGGTGTGATGACCTGAACCGGCCTATCGTCGACTTTTGTGACGAGTCCGCCCCCTTGCGGAACGATCAGGTAATGCGCGCGCAGCCCGTTCAGATCGAGCTCCACGAGCGCGGCAGGACAGACGACCTCGCCCACGCCGCTGAAGTCGCGCACGGGAAGAAGGCGGAACATCAGGAGCTGGCGATGGAGTTCGGCCACGCGCTGCCCGGTCTCGGCGTCGGCCGAAGCCTTCGGCGCGAGAGCCGCCAGCTCATCGGCCAGGTACTGCTGCAGGGTCTGGATCACCTTTCGTTTGAACACGTCCCGAACATACCGCAAATCACGTCGAAGCGCGTGGCCTTTGTTTGATCTTGTCGCCCGAGCCGATCTCCACTAATTTGGAGCCGCGATGCTCTACACTTTAAAGCGCTACCGACGTTACGATCCCGCCGCGAAGGGCTACCTCGAGATCCTGCTCCTCTACCCCGGCGTCAAGGCGGTCTTCCTGCATCGCATCGCGCATTTCCTTTCGCGCCTGGGCATTCCGTTTTTCCCGCGTCTCGTCTCCGAGACCAGCCGCTTTCTCACCGGCATCGACATCCATCCCGGCGCCAAGATCGGCAAGGGCCTGATCATCGATCACGGCATGGGCACGGTCGTCGGCGAGACCTCCGTCATCGGCAACGACGTGATCATCTACCAGGGCGTGACGCTCGGAGGCGTGGACCTGCGCCATCAGAAGCGCCATCCGACGATCGAGGATCACGTCGTCATCGGCGCGGGCGCCAAGGTCCTCGGCAACATCACCGTCGGGACGGGCTCGCGTATCGGAGCCAACTCCGTCGTCGTCGATCCCGTTCCGCCCAACACCACCGTCGTCGGCATTCCCGCGAGGCCGGTCACCAAAGGCATCGGCCCGGGCGAAGAGCTCAGTCACCAGAAGATCAAGGAATCGAATTAGAACGCTGGCGAAGTCCAGCTTCCGGCCAAATTACTCGCCCCGGGGCGAGTAATTGTCGCCTCGGTGTCAGCGCACGGACCAGCCGCGGGTGAGTGATTAAAGCAAATCCCCCGCCCACAGCGCTCGGACGAATTCCTCCCAAGGCATGACCTCAACGGCGCCGAGTTTGCGCGGCACCGCTTCGCGACAGATCACGATCTTACGGCGAAGTCGGCAAAGCGAATCGAGCGCAAGCAGTCCCCTCAGATGCCGTTCCGTCACATGGCGGGTCGCTTTGACCTCGATCGCTACTTCGCCACGGAACAGGAAGTCGACCTCGTCGCCCGTGGGACTGCGCCAGAATTTGAGCTCCGAAAGATCCTCACCCCGATAATGCAGGAAGGTACTGAGCTCGTTCATGACCCAGGTTTCAAAGAGGTTCCCGAATTCCGGCGAATCCTCGGACACGCTCCGGCGCCCCAGGAGGGCATTCAGGACCCCGCAGTCGAAGAAGTAGAATTTCGACGTGGCGATGGCCTTTCGGGATTTGGAGCCTTTGAATCGATACGGCTCGAGCGACCGCCCGACAAGCGTATCTTCGAGTACCGCGTAATACTCGCGGATCGTGCGTGCCGGCACCTGACTGTCGCTCGCGGCAGCTTCGAAATTGAGGAGCTCGCCGTTCATCCGCGCCGCGCTCGGCAGAAAGCGGCTAAAGGCGTCGATCTTGCGAACCAAGGCTTCGGCCAGGATTTCCTCACGGAGGTAGTCGCCCGAATAATCGCGAAGCTCGCGCCATGCATCCTCATCAGTACCCTGAAGGTAGACCGGCGGCAAAGTCCCGAATCGAAGGGCGCGCAGCAGAGAGAAGCGCGTGGACAGCTCGGCGTGACAGAAGGGGTGAAGGTAGAGACGCCTCGCGCGACCCGCCATGAGAGAGGTATGAGTCCGTCTGAGCTTCCGTGCGCTACTACCGGTGAGGACGAACCGGATGTCCCGCTCTTCGATCAAGGCATGGACCTCATCCATGAGAATCGGGAGCTTCTGGATCTCGTCGATTACGATAACGCGGTCAGAATCCTTGAGCTGCTCGCGAAGGAGAGAGGGGCGGAAAGCGAGCGTCTGAAAAGTCTCCGAACGCAACAAGTCGAAGCTCCGGTCGGCCTTAAGCTGATGGCGCAGGAGCGCGGACTTGCCCGTGCGACGTGGACCGAGAAGGAGGATGCTTTTGCGTTTTAACTCCCGGTTAATCAGTATGATTCGCTTTATAAATTGCATATTTAGAAATATGGCATCTCAACTGCGGATTTACAATGATTTTCCGCAGCAACACTGCGGATTATCCGTCTCGGACGCTGAAAGCCCTCCAACGAGAGCAGGTCGGACACGGAGTGATAAAATCTGGGAAATGCTCGTTTCAGGCATTGCATCCGCAGGCAACGCTCCAGCCTCTCACCTTGAGGAGAAACGTAGATATAATTCTGCTCAAACTGTGTCCGAACAACCGCTCCCGCCAGAACCTTGGGATATGGGCGGAAAGAGTAGATGAGCCACCAACAGCAAGAGAAGCATCGCCCGACACTAGTATTGAAACGCGCCATTATTTCAAGCTCGTTAGTCAACTACTGGGCGACGCCGTAAGACTGAAAAATCGTGTTGAATTTGACAATAAATCAGCCATCCGGATATTCACTCAGAATGAAACCCATTCTGTTCCTTATGCTTGGACTTCTCGGGACCACGGCGCAGGCCGGATTTTCTGGTAACGAAAGAGTGGCCTGTCTTGGTGTCAGCAGCAATAGCCGCGGCGAGTACCATTCCTATATCGGAATTGTTAAAGACATCCAGCCAGACGGAAAACTGAGGATCAAGTCTAACATCGAATGTTCGGGCGAGGGTGATGTCGATCCCTGCATTTCCTGGGGTCAGGAATTAATCGCCGATCCTGATGAATGCGCAAAATAGGTTTCAGCGCTCTTGGGCATCAAAAAAGGCACCTTGGTCACCTCGTCGCTCAATCCCTACAACGGTGAACCTGAGGCC
>JAMPXZ010000162.1 GCA_023700925.1 Oligoflexia bacterium
TACCCGTCAGTCTCGGTTCACGATCATCTCCGTCTGGCTCGGAATTTTCAAGAGCGCCTCTTTCAAAAATCTGGGACGAACCTCCTGCGCCACCAGACTGGAGTGAGACATCCATTTGTAAAGCAGCTTCAGGCTCTCGCCCTCCTTGAAAGAGGACTCGACGCCTTCGAATTCCGCCTTGCCATACAGAGTCTCGGAAGCCCCTACGAGGCGGATCTCGTAGTAGAGCCCGACCTCATGCCAAGGCCTTCCCTCATACTCAAAAAAGTTTTCAACCACCCAAAGGAGGCGTCCCACCTCGACTTCGGCGCCGAGCTCTTCTCTAAGTTCGCGCTTGAGAGCGCTCTTTGAATCCTCACCGAAGCCGCAGGCTCCGCCAGGCAGAGTCCAAAACTCGTCGTGCTCAGCCTTGTGAAGAAGTATGCGCTCACCGCTCGTAGCGACGCCCGCAACTCGGTAGGCGAAGACCCGATCGGCAAAGCTGATTCGGATGGCCTCGGGCACGAGGTTCGTCATAGCCTCAGCTCTTCCAGGTAATCCAAAGCTCTTCGGACCTGGATGCCATCGGCGCTCGTGTACTCGCGCGCGAGGCTTCGGACGAGCTGGAGTTTTTCGGCTCCCGCGAAGTATTTCCCGATCGCTCGCAGCGAGCCCGATACGTCGGCATCGCCAAGCTTGACTTCGATGAGCCGGACCGGCGTCTTGTCCTTGAAAATGACGAAATCCACCTCTTTTTGATCACGCAGCTTGATGAACTTGAGATCATAGGATTTGCCTTCGGTGTCGGACTGGAAATCGACCTCCTTCTTGAGGCTCAGGGCGACGAGGTTTTCCAGCCGGGCGGACTCCGTGTGTTCGGGGGTTTTGCCCCGCACCCGGGCCAGGTCAAAGAAATAGTATTTCCCCGCCTTTTTCACCCCGCGCGAGAGATTCATCGTCGAAGGGTCCACTCGAAACACGACATACAGGTTCTCGAGATGGCGAAGCCAGGCTTTCACGGTCTTTTCATCCTTTTGCAGGTCCTCCGCGAGCGATTTATAGGAGACCGTGGAGCCGACCTGCATGGACAAGAGCTCGATCAGGAGCTCCAGACTGTCGAGGTCGCGAATGACCTCGAGACTGAGAAGGTCCTGCCGGAGGATCAGGTCCGAATGGGTTTTCTTCCAGAGACCGTAGAATCTCTCGGTGGCTTCGAAGAGCGGTTCAGGAAACCCGCTGAACTGAAGAAGCCTTTTGTAGTTGGAGGCCAGGCTTTGAGTCCCTTTAAGCTCCTTCAGGTCGAAGGGATGGAGACGATAGGAAAAGAAACGGCCGGCCAAGGAGTCGCCCATCTTTTTTGCGATATCCAGGCGTGCGCTGCCCGTAACGACGATGTGCTGATGCTTTACACCCGAGGCATCAAAGATCCCTTTCAACCAGAGTTTCCAGTTTTTCTTTTTATGCAGCTCGTCGAAGATCACCAGCGGCTTGTTCTTGTCCCATTCCCCGCGGGTGAATACCCGGACGTCTTCCTTGGTGTCGTAGTTGTAATAGGCAAGCGAGTCCGAAAGACTCTTCGCCAGGGTGGTTTTTCCTACCTGCCGGGGCCCCATGATGAGGATGATCTTCCGGTCGATATAGTCCTGCAGGCGGCTTTTCAGGTAGCGTTCCATCTTGACAAAATCGGATTCTATTCCGGTTTTGTCAAGACAAAAGCGGAGTATGTTCCGGATTTGTCAGTGCCCCCTCACCGCAAAACCTTAATGAAGTCCATCGGATTGACCTTCGTCTTGTGGACGATCGCCATCCAGTGAAGATGCGGACCGCTCACCCGCCCGGTCGCGCCCGAGAGGCCTATGGCGTGTCCGCGGGCCAGGCGCTGGCCTTTCTTGACCGCGATCTTGTCCATGTGGGCATACACCGTCTTCACGCCGTACCCGTGATCCATGATGATCGTCCTGCCGGTGAAGAACAGATCGCCGACGAACGCGACCACGCCGCCCGCGGGCGCGTAAACGGGAGTTCCCACCATCGCGCGGAGATCCAGGCCGGCGTGAAAGCTCCGCGGCTCGCCGTTAAAGAGCCGGCGAGTGCCATAGATGCTCGTGATTGCGCTCTTGACCGGATAGTCGAAGGGGCCATCCCAAAGCTTCTCAGCCAGCACCGCCTCGTAGACCTCGCGAACGATCTTCTGCTCCCGGACGATCCGGATCATGTCCTTTTTGCGCGGGTTGACCTTGCGCGGATCCACCTTGAGATTTTCCGCCGGGTACTGCGCGTCCTTGATCAGCAGCGGCGCCGTGAGCTCGGCGCCCCCGTGCCGGACGATCACCTGCGCGACGCCCGTCGCATGTCCGGGGGGGATGCCCAACACGGCTTCAAATGCACGGGGACCGCGGGCAGGCACCGGATAGAACGGAAACTCGACCTCCCCGAACTGGCCCCGCGGCGAGCCGCCGCCTGGAGGAACTCCGTCCACCGCGACCAGTACCACCGCACCGTCCACGACTTCCTGCGCGGAGAGCGCGAGCGTAAGCCCCGTGCCCTCGGCGCGGATCTCCATAGCCGCGACCTTTCGCGGCTCCGACACGGCATCGCCCGTCGCCGCCGGCTTTTCCGCCGTAGTGCAACTCCAGGCAGTCAGGGCCAAAACCGCACCGCAGAAAACCGCACGCATCTCAGACCGCTTCAACCGTTGCCTGACCGTCATGGAACTTCACCTCCAAGCGCTTGCCGGGCGTAAGCTCCGCGGCGCTTCTGATAACCTTATTGCCCGCGAGAGGATCGCGGACGATCGAATATCCCCGTTCGAGAACCTTGAGGGGCGAAAGCGCGTCGAGCTTTCCGCCGAGCTGTTCGAGTCGGCCGCGCCCGCGCTCGAGCCTCGCGCGTATCGCGCGATCCAAGCGCGCCGCGAGCTCGTCACAGCGCTGCGCCTGTTCCCGGAGGCGATCACGCGGGCTCACCACGCGCGCGGCGACGTGCTCGAGGAGCCGCTTCCGATTGGAAAGGTCGCGAACGATCGCGCCGCGAAGACGCGTCTCCGCTTCGCGAAGAGCCTGTGCGGTCTGAACCCAGCTCCCGGTCAGGATCTCCGCCGCCGCCGATGGCGTCGGCGCGCGCAGATCCGCGACGAAGTCCGCGATGGTGAAGTCGATCTCGTGGCCGACCGCGGAGACCACGGGCAGGCGCGAGGCCGCGATCGCGCGCGCGAGCCCCTCGTCGTTGAACGCCCAGAGATCCTCGATGCTTCCGCCGCCGCGCGCGAGCACGACGACATCGCCGAGCTGCAACCGGTTCGCCGCCTGGAGGCCCCGGATGAGCTGCGCGGGCGCCTCCGCCCCTTGCACCACGGCGGGCACGATCGTCACGTGAACCTGCGGCGCGCGCCGACGAAGGATATTCAGCATGTCCTGGATAGCGGCGCCCGAGGGCGAGGTCACCACCGCGATCCGCGACGGAAACGCGGGAAGCGCGCGCTTGCGGCGCGGCTCGAACAGCCCTTCCACCGCGAGCTTCGCCTTGAGCTGCTCGAACGCGAGCTGGAGCGCACCGGCGCCGAGGGGCTCCACCTGCTCCACCGTGAGCTGATAGGTACCTCGCGGCGGGTAGACCGACACGCGTCCGCGGCAAAGCACCTGCAGCCCGTCCTTGAGCTCAAACGAATGGCGCGTCCGGCCCCAGCCGAAAACCGCGGCCGAGATGCAGGCTCCATCGTCCTTGAGCGAGAAGTACACGTGCCCCGAGGCCGCGGGGCGGAGATTGCTGATCTCCCCCTGGACCCAGATCTGCGGAAAGGCGGGCTCGAGCACGCCGCGGATCCGCGACGTCAGCTCGGTCACCGTCCAGGCTACGGGTGGCGACGGGGGCCGCCCCGCCTGCGCGAAAAGGGGAAGCTCTTCGGGCGGCTTCCGCTTCCCCATCACGCTACTCTTTCTTGGCCGTGGCCGGCGCGGGGGCCGGCAGGTTCACCGCGAGCTTGCGGAAGATGTCGTAGGACTTGATGTAGTTGAGCGCCTCGCGAACCTGGAAGTCTTCCTTCGGGTTCATCTTCATCGGCGTCATGTCATCTTCCTCAACAGCTTTGTCCTTATCCTTGTCCTTGGACTTGTCGGCGAGCTTGTCGGAGGCCTTGCTCTTCTTGCCTTTGGCGCCGCGACTCATGGCCTCGAGCTCTTCCTTCTTGTACTCGTCCTTGGATTCGGCGGAGCCTTCGCCTTCCTCGTTGACCATATGGCCCTTCAGGTCCTTCTCGCGGAAATAATCCTGCTTGCGGCGGGCATCCGCCAGGAGCTTCGGATCGAAGTCATCGAGGATGATGTCGGGCTGCACGCCCTTTTCCTGGATGCTGCGTCCGCTCGGCGTGTAGTAACGGGCGATGGTGAGCTTGAGTCCCATGTCGGGGCCGAGCTCGATCACCTGCTGGACGGAACCTTTGCCGAAGGTCGGCTGGCCCATGATGATCGCGCGGTTATGGTCCTGCAGCGCGCCGGCCACGATCTCGGCCGCCGAGGCGGTCGCGGAGTTGACCAGGATCGCGACCGCGAAGTCCTTGCGGGCCTCGCCTTTGCGGGCGTACTTCACTTCCTTCTGGTCCTTGTTGCGCGGAATGGTCGAAACCACGACGCCACTGTCGATGAACAGCGACGAAACCTCGACCGCCTGGTCGAGCAGGCCGCCGGGATTGTAGCGCATGTCGAAAACGAGGCCGCGGAGCTTCTTGCTGTCCTCGAGCTTGCGAATGGCCTTCTTCACGTCGCTCGCGGCGTTCTCGTTGAACTGCGTGAGGCGGATGTACCCGTACTGCGGCTCGAGCTCCTCGCTCTTGACCGACTGGATCTTGATGATGTCGCGGGTGATGACGATCTCGCGGATCTGCTCCCAGCCGTCGCGATAGATGGACAGGGTGACGTCCGTGCCCTTCTTGCCGCGCATCTTGTTCACGGCCTCGACGAGGTTCATCCCCTTGGTGCTCTCGGAGTCGATCTTGACGATACGGTCATTGGACTTGAGGCCGGCCTTCCAGGCGGGCGTGTCCTCGATCGGGGAGATCACGGTCAGAATGTTGTCCTTGACGCCGATCTCGATCCCGAGACCGCCGAACTTGCCGCTGGTGTCGACCTTCATCTCCTTGAAAACGTCGGGCGGAAGGAAGTTCGAGTGCGGATCCAGGGTCTCCATCATGCCCTTGATGGCGCCGTAGACGAGGTCCTTGTTCTTGACGGGCTCGACGTAGTTATTCTCCACAAAATGCAGGACCTTCTGGAAGAGCTCCAGATTCTCGTAACGATCGTTCTGCCCCGTCACGAGCGACGCGGACGAGGCGGCGGGCGCCGCCTGCGCGGTGATCATGAAGACCTGGCGCGTGACGTTCTGGCCGATGCCGATGCCGATCCACGACACGGACAGCACGAGCCCGATGAGAACCACCTTCTGGGAGACCTTCTTGAGGTTTTGAATCATAGGATTCAGGCTAAACTAATTGGAGATCCACTGCAACGGGTTGACTGCGACGTTTCGCGCCCGAATCTCGAAATAAACCGGAGTGCCGGAGTCATCCGTTGCCCCGATCGTGTCGCCGGCCGTCACCGGCTCGCCCGCTTTGCGCGTGAGCGTGCCGAGATGGGCGCACAGGGAGTAGAAATGTTCCCCATGGTCCACGATCACCACCTGCCCATAGTCCGGAAGCTGCCCTGAGTAGGCGATCTTCCCGGCAGAAATTGCCCGGACCGGCTCGCCCTGGGCGCCGCCGATGTCGATCCCCTTGCGGAAGATGTGGAGCTTACTGAGCGGATCGAAGGCACGCCCGAAGGCCGAGAGCACCTTCCCGCCCGAGAGCGGCAGCGGAAGCTTGCCCTTGAGCCGCGCGAACTCGCCCTGGTTCATCGCGCGATGAGCGACCCGCTCGGTTTCGTTCACGCGCTCCAGCTCGCGCCGCGCGTTAAACTCCTGGATCAGGCCCTCGACCTGCTCCTCCGCGGTCTTGAGTCGCCGATAGTTCTCAAGCTGCGCCACTCTTTCGTCATGCTTCTTTTGAAGCATCCCGAGCTGGAGCTGCCGATTGAGCTCGAGTACCTGCTCTTTCTCGTTGAGATCCTGAAGCAGGTAAGCGAGCTGCTGCTTTTCGTCCTGGATGCGCTCCTCGAGCTTGTTGGCATCGGCCAGATCCACGCGCAGGATCTCGATCTCCCGCAGCCCCCGGCTCGCCATGCCGCCCAGGACCTTGCGGCGCGGCGCCTCGAGCTTCTCCCGTTCCATGAGGGGAAGCAGCGGAGCCGGGCTCTCGTGGACGGCCGCCTCGATCGCGACCAGAAAGCGCCTGACGCCGTCCTGATGCTGCCGCACCCGGGCGCCGAGCTCGACCCGGCGCGACTCGAGCTCGCGGATCGTGTTTTCCAGCTCGCCGAGTCGCTTCTTGCCCAGCTGGCGTTCCTGCTGGCGCAGCTCCATGAGCGTCTGGATGCGCTTGATAGTGCCCTGCGCCTGCTTCTGCGACTTGAGCGATTCGAGAAGGCCTCGCTCCACGTCGATCACGCGGTGTCGAACGGTCTCGAGCTGCTCGATGAGATTCTTCGGGGTCCCCGCGGTCACCTTGGCCGGAATGGCCCACGCCGAGGCGGCGCAGACGATCCCGAGAGCGGGCACCACCGCGAGGGTGAGCCCTCGCCACTGCCGCCGCTGCCCTGGGAGCCTCCCCCGTTCCTTCAAGCGTTCACCTGCCTTGGCCCGAGCGCGAAGAGGCCGCCGCGCCCGCGATGCTTCCGAAGACTCCGGCCACGATGCCGATCAGGCCGCCCGCGGCAAGCAGCATCCAGGCCAGCTCGGCGATAGGGATGGGCATGTCGCGAAGCAGGGGCGAAAGTGAGCGGATGTGACGCGCGAGCCAGGCCCCGGCCGTCAGCCATCCCAGGCACGCGAAGGTTCCGCCGATCACGCCGACCACGAGACCCGAGACGATTCCGGGGACTCGCAAGGTCGCCTCGTGCGCGCCCCACAGGCGCATCAGCGCCAGCGCGTCCCGATGCAGGTACGCGTTCGTACGGGCGAGGTGAATCAGGCCGGTGAGCAGCGCGAGGCAGAGCCCCAGCGCGAGCAGGCGCGCGACCCAGCGGAGAGCGGAGAACGCGCCCAGCACGTGGGCATGGCGGTCCCTGGAGCTTTCAGCCGATTCGATTCCGGGGATGGACCGCACCTGCGCGAGGGTCGCCGCGGGAAGAACTCCCGAAACCGAGACATAGCGCGGCACCACGAGACTCATCTCCGGACCGAGATCCTCGAGCTCGCGCCCGAGATCCGGGTACTGCTCCTTGAGGTTGGCCACGAACTCGGCGGGCTCGACAAAACGGATATCCGCCGCATGCGCGCCGAGCGAAACCTTGATCGAGTCCAGGATGCGGGCCTGATCCGTCTCCGGCGCATCCGCGGCCAGGTAAGCCGTGATGACCTGTTCGCTGCGGAGCCGCTCCAGCACCGGCTTGAGGCTTTCCTGCATCCAGAACAGGAAACCCGCGAGCAGGAGCAGGAAGCTCACCGCGAGCGAGGAGAAAATCTGACCGAACGTCGCGAGCCGCCAGGGCCGCAGCGAGATCTTCAGTAGTAGCAAAGCGCCTCCTCGATGGCGAGCCGGCCGCCCTTGAGCGTCGCGCAGCGCTTGCGGACGCGACGGACGATCTCGCGATCATGAGTGGCGACGACGACGGTGGCGCCGCCGAGGTTCGCCTTGAGGAACAGATCCATCAGCGACCACGTGAAATCGCGGTCCTGCGCTCCGGTGGGCTCGTCGGCGATGATCAACTCGGGCTGCCGGATCAGCGCGCGGGCGACCGCCACCCGCTGCGCCTCGCCGCCCGAGATGGACGACGCGAGCTTGTTCCGCTTCTGCGCGAGGCCCAGGCGCTCGAGAAGCTCGTCGATCTGCGAACGCGTGGCCGTGGAGAGCACCCTTCTTCCCGCGAGATTCAGCGAGAGCGCGACGTTATCCGCGACGGTGAGGTCGGGGATCAGACGGGTATCCTGGGGAACATAGCCGAGGAGCTGCCGGATGGAGCGGAGCGTGGCCGGCGAAACCGAATTCAGCGCGTAGCCGAAAAGCGAGAGCGTCCCGCTCGTGGGACCTTCCTCCGTGGCCAGCAGTCTCAGCAAGGAGGACTTCCCGGCGCCGCTGCCGCCCACGACATAAAGGAAATCGCCTTTCTTCAGTTCCAGGCTGATCTCGTCCAGCACTCGGACCTGGCCGAAATACGATTTGGTGA
>JAMPXZ010000005.1 GCA_023700925.1 Oligoflexia bacterium
GCGGTGTTCCACCTGATCCCATCTCGAACTCAGAAGTTAAGCCCGCCCACGGCGAAACTAGTACCGAGGCAGCTCGGCGCTAAGATAGCTCGATGCCCCCATTTTAAATTCTAATATGAAAATACATCAGCCTTCCTCTTCCTTTGAAGAGGAAGGCTGATGTATTTTGTCTCCGGTATCAATGCCGACATCTCACGAGTTGAATCATCCGCGACGCCTCATCTTCCGGCTCAGCAGCTTGGGAGATGTCATCCTTTCGACGGCGGCACTCGAAGCGGTGGCTGCGAAAGCTACTGTTGTCGACTGGGTGGTGGCCCGCGAGTACGCGCCCATTCTCCGTGGGCATCCTGCCGTCCGCCGATTGTGGGAGTTCGATCGACATACCGGTTTATTCGGCTGGATACGGCTCTGTCGCGAGCTGCATGCTGAAGGCTACGATGAAATTTACGATCTGCATAGGACGCTCCGGACGACGTTGGCGCGGGTACTGTTTTTCATCTGGAGCCTTTCAGCCTTAGACAGCGCCCCTCGTTGGCGATCTTTCGCCAAGCAACGATGGCGGATGTACGGTTATTTCATCTTCAAGAAATTCTGGCCGAGGGCCCTCCGACCACGGCTATTCGTTCAGCGGTTCGCCAGGTGCATGGACGGGACAGGTCAGGAGCGCCCGAACTTGCGGCATCTGGTCCCTCTTGCGTCGCCGATGGACGCGGAGTTTGAACGATCGCTTCCACCGGGTGCCTCTTATGTTTGCGTGATGCCGGCTTCCCGCTGGGCTGGAAAACGTTGGCCTGTTGAGCATTATGGGAGACTGCTTGCGCGTTTCAGAAGCCTTCCTGTGATCATGGGGACGGCAGGCGACGAGGATAGCCGGCGGTTGGTGGAGTTACTCGAAGCAAGAGGGATTGCTCATCTCTCGGCCGTCGGCAAGCTGGATTTTCCGCAAACAGCCCGGGTCTTGAGCCGCTCGGCAGGTTATCTCGGGAGCGACACCGGCCTTGCGCATCTGGCGGAGGCGGTGGGTGTCGCGGCGTATGTCCTCGTGGGGCCGACCAGTGGCGATCTGGGGTTCGGTCCTTGGAGGCCGGCGAGCAGGGCATTGGGGTCAGAGCTTGGCTGTCGTCCCTGCAGCAAGGATGGACGCGCCTGTTTCCGTACGAAGCGGCGTTTTGCGTGCCTTACGGAGCTGCAGCCTGAGAGTGTCCTGCCGGTGTTGGATCAACACCTCGTTGAGAGAATGCCGCAATGAGCTTTTCGCTGCGCTTGAGACTTTATCGGTTGGTGGCGGGAACTCTGGGGCTTCTCGCGCTTCGCCTGGCGTTTTCGGAAAGAAGATGGCGTGAAGGGCGTGCGGATCGGCTCAGGCTTCGGGAGTTCGTTAGCAAGCCGGCCTTGCACAAGCGCGGCTGGTTTCACGCGGCAAGTGCGGGGGAGCTGGAGTCTCTGTGGCCCGTCATCATCGGGTGGGCCCGGGATGGGCGCGAAACCCTGGTCACGATTTTCAGTGACTCGGCACAAGGACCGCTGGAAAAGCTGCGCGCGGCGCTGGAAAGCGAGGCGCCGGGGGCCGCACACTTTCTTGGCTATGCGCCGTTGGAGGGAGACTGGGAGCCGTATCTCAGAGCTGCCCGGCCGGCCGTTTTCGTTTCAGCCAAGTACGAAGCGTGGCCGGATCTCTGGGCGAGCTTATCAGTTCTTGGAATTCCGCTGGCCATCGTCGGGGCGCGGTCGCGCCGTTCTCTGCGGAGCTGCGCTAGTCTGGTGCGAGGGATGGGCCTTGCCCTTCCTCGGATCAAGTTTATGACCGCGACCGAGCCCGATGCCGAAAGACTGCGGGCCGAATTTCCGGAAGCTTCCACCCTGGTTACGGGGGAGCCGCGTTGGGACCAGGTGAAGGCGCGCGCTGCCCGAGGGAACGCCCGGGCGAGGGAGTTGACGCAGTGTTTTTCGGATTTCCCGCGGCCGTGGGGAATCCTGGCTCAGGTGTGGCTTTCTGATCTTGAGGCATGGGACGCGAGGCTCCAGCTTCCGACCGGGACCGTGTGGCTGGTCCCTCACCGAGTGGATGAAGCCAATGTCCGCGTGTTGAACGATTTCCTGAGAGCGCGCGGAATCGAGGCGCTTCGCACCTCCACGCTGAAGAGCAGGGAGCCCGTGAGGCCGTCCCTGGCGGGTCCTCAGGGACAGCCGGGTTACGTGCTGGTAGATGAGATGGGCTTCCTCCTTGAACTCTATGCGCACGCGGACTGGGCATTTGTCGGCGGGGGCTTCGGCAAGGTGTCGATGCATAGCACGATCGAACCGGCGATCTTTGGGTTGCCGCTTTCCGTCGGGGCGAAGGGGCAGGGGAAGTTTCCCGAGATTGGGGAGCTCCAGGCTCGTGGACAGCTCACGGTCTTCGACTCTCCCGAGCAGATCGAAGGTTGGGTCCGGCAATATGCCCTCGGTTCAGCGGAAGCGGATTCCGTGCAGCGCCGCCAGCTCTGGAAGGAGCGCAACGAGGCTTCCCTCGGAGCCAGTCAGCGGGTGCTGCAGGCTCTCATCTAGCAAGATACCTGATTTGTCTCGGAAACCAGGTCATGCTAGGCTTGGAGCCAACCTTGAAGCGGGGGTCTTCCATGAACAACGGTCCTGAGATTCGCTCCCTGATTCGTTTGCGGATGAGCGGCCATGATGGTCATTACGCCGGTGGCCTTGTCGATGGCGCGAGGATGCTGCAGCTCTTCGGAGATGTCGCGACGGAGCTCCTGATTCGGCTCGACGGCGATGAAGGTTTGTTTCGCGCCTATAACGAGGTGGAGTTTCTCGCTCCGGTGTTCGTGGGCGATTATATCGAGGCCGTCGGGCGCATTACCCATGTCGGCAAGACGTCGAGGACCATGGAGTTCGAGGCTAGGAAGGTCATCCAGCCCCTGGCGCCTGCCAACGGTGGCATCGCGGTGTCCTCGGCCGAGGTGCTCGAGCAGCCGGTGGTGGTTTGCCGCGCAAAGGGGACCTGCGTGACGCCGCTCAATCTTCAAAGGAAAAAGGCATAGCCCCCGGTGGCCGCGCGATCCGACGTCAAGCTGAGGGATCACTATGATTGGGTCGCCTTGGGCGATCACCCTGGCACGCTTCTGAGTGCGGTGCTTGCCGCGCGTCTGGGGCTTTCGGTTCTGGTATTGCCTTTGGGGCGAAGCTTCGGCAGCCAGATCGCTAAATCTGGGCAGTGCCTCGATCCTGAATCCAATTTCCTTATGGGCCTGGGACGGTCCAGCGCGTATCCGGGGCTCATTTCAGAGTGCCTCCATCGCTTGGGCATTCTGCGAGCCGAGACTGAATCCATTCTTGAAGCCGCGGATTCGCTTCCTCAGGTCGCGACTCCCCGGCATCGCTTGACTCTTTCGGATGAGCAGGAGCGCCTGCAGCAGACGTTCAGCCGGGAGTTCGGCGATGAGATGCTTCAAACGACGGGACTCCTGGGGGCGCTTTCGGCGAGCAGGGCCGAGTACGAGCGGTTCTGGCTCGAACTTCCGGGCCGACTCACGCTCACTCCCGGGAGCGAGAAGGCCCCGACGGAGCCGTTGAGTCTCAAGAGTCTTCGCAGCCGGATCGGCCGCGCGACGCGATCGGAAGTCGAGCGCGTGTGGTCGAAGGAGGTCTCGCTTCAGGAGGTTCTTCTGAAATCGGCGCGCCCCGAGCTGGCGGAGGTTTTTGCCGGAATCTGGTACGGGACGAGCTCCGGTACCCAAGGGCACGCGGAATTTGATCAGCTTACGACGGCGGAGCTGATGCAGCTTCTGGCGCTTTCGTTCAACGGCGCCTCCTTCAGGGGCGGACTGAGCGCTTACCGCGAGTTCCTGCTTCGGCTTGCAAGGCGGCATGGAGCGGTCATTCCGGCCAAAGCGGAGTGTCAGCGGATTTTCATCGAAAACGGAACCTTCGCCGGCGTTCAGATGGCGCAGCGGGGAGAGATGATCACTGTCACGGGCGGAGCCATCGGCTGCGCGCTCGATCGCGCCGAGGAGCTTATGACCCAAAGCGGCCGACCGTGGCACAAGCCGAGGGTGCAGCCCCGGCCGGTCGGCTGGAAGTTTACGGTAGCGTTGATGGCAAGTCCGGAGGCCGTGCCTCCGGGCCTGACCCGGAGACTCGTCTGGCAGGAGCGAGGCGCGCCGCCCCTTGAGGTCGAATGCGTGAAGCCCGCGGATTACGGTCTTACGGCGAGGGATTCGGTGGTGCTGTTCCTGCGGACGATTCTTCCGTTCACGGACGAGAGTCTCGCTCCCGCGCATCTCGATCAGGTTGCCGCCCGTATGCTCAGACAGGTGAGCGAGATCATTCCGTTCCTCGAGTATCATATCCTGCGCATCTACCCTGACTTCAGAAGCGACGCCGAAGTTCTCGTCGGCGAGCGCATGGCGGACGTCTATGGCTTCGCTTCCACGCAGATGATTCCGGAGAATCTGAGGTGCTATTCAGGAGCGGGAATGGGTTCGCGTACCGGAATCGAGGGCCTGTTCGTGGCCTCGGGAGAGGCATATCCGGAGTTGGGAAGCCTGGGCGGGGCGGTCGCCGCGATTGAAGGGGTTGCCTGGCTCGCGCATCGGTCGGGTTTGCCTGGACCGCTTTCGTGAAGCGGAGAGACTCATGAAAGTCGTTCTTTTTCATCCAACAGAGCTTCCGCCGCGGGATTATGGCGGCGTCGAGCGCGTGGTGCTTTGGCTCGCGCGGGGCCTGGTCGAGCGAGGCCATGAGGTCTGGGTAGGGGCGCTGCCTGGGAGTCGTCTGCCAGAGGGTGCCCGCCTTCTGGAAATACCGCCCGAGGACCGGTCGGCTCTTGGCCTCCTGGGTCGCTTGCCGCCGGGGACGGATGTGGTGCATTTTATGGCGCCGCCAGAGGAGGGGACCTGGGAACGTCTCCCTTGCGCGGCGCTGCTGACGGTGCACGGGAACGGAAAACCCGGAGAGAGTTTTCCGAGGAATACGGTATTTCTCAGCCAGGATCATGCCCTCCGCCACGGCGGAACGGTGTTCGTTTACAACGGAATCGATCCGGCGGAGTATCGCTTCGCTCCGGAGGAAAAGGGTGACTGGATGCTTTTCCTCTCGAAGACCAGCTGGAGCGTCAAGAATGTCCGGGGCGCCCTGCGGCTGTGCGCGCGCGCCGGAGTGCCGCTGAAGATCGCAGGCGGCAACCGGCCATGGCTGAGTCGCATCGAGGCGACCCTGAGGCCTGGAATGGAGTGGCTCGGCCCAGTGGCGGGCGCCGCCAAGGCCAAGTGGCTTTGTCAGGCGCGGGCGCTGGTCTTTCCGGTACTTTGGCCGGAACCGTTCGGCCTGGTTGTCGTCGAGGCGCTGATGTCGGGGACGCCCGTGCTCGCGACGAGGAAGGGGAGCCTGCCCGAGCTGCTTCCGGAAGGCGTGGGAGCCGTGCTGCCGCAGCCGACTGCGGGCACCGAGAAAGAATGGCTCGCGCTCCTGCGATCGGGCCTGCTTGGCATGGAGCCCGCGCGTTGCCGGGAGTGGGCGCTTTCGCGTTTCCACTATGGCAAAATGGCGGAAGGCTATGAGGGTCTTTATCGGAAGGTGATGGCTGGAGAGTCGCTCCATCCGCAAAACCCCATCGTGCAAGGGGACTGGAGAGTTCTATGATCGCTCGTTACACGTTACCTGAAATGGGCGCCGTTTGGGAAAACCGTCATCGGTATCGCCTCTGGTTGCAGGTAGAGCTCGCGGCCTGCGAGGAGATGGCTCGCGGCAAGCTGATTCCGTCCAAGGACTGGCTCCTGTTGAAGCGGCGCTGCCAGGATCTGTTGAGAAAAGGCGGCGTTGATCCGGAGCGGGTGGATTTTCATGAGTCCCTGACCCGTCATGACGTGATCGCGTTCACGACCGCGGTCGCCGAGCGGATCGGCCCGGTTTCCCGCTATATTCATTTTGGCCTGACCTCATCGGATGTGGTGGATACCGCGCTTTCGCTGCAGATGCTTGAGGCTGGGGAGCTTCTGCGAAAGGACATCGAGGCGCTCCTGGAGACGCTCGAGCGGCAGGCGCTGAAGTACAGGGATCTGCCCACGATCGGCCGGACTCACGGGATCTTTGCGGAGCCCACGAGCTTCGGCTTGAAGTTCCTGGGCTGGTATTGTGAATGGCGGCGCAACCTGGAGCGCCTGGACCGGGCGCTCGATGGCCTGCGGGTGGGCAAGTTATCCGGCGCCGTCGGGGCGAACGCGCACTGGGCTCCGGTTTTTGAAAGCAAGGTGCTCTCGCGCCTTGGTCTTCGTCGCGAAGAGGTCAGTACGCAGGTGATCCCCAGGGATCGTCACGCCGAGTTCATGAACCTGCTGGCGATCTGCGGCTGCTCGATCGAACGCATCGCCGTCGAGCTTCGCCACCTTCAGCGCACGGAAGTGGGCGAGGTGCTTGAGAGCTTCGGAAAGAGCCAAAGAGGCTCGAGCGCGATGCCTCACAAGCGGAATCCGATTTCCTCTGAAAACCTGACCGGCTGCGCACGGCTGCTCCGCGCTTACGCGCTCCCATCGCTTGAGAACATCGCCCTCTGGCACGAGCGCGATATCAGTCACTCGTCAGCGGAGCGCGTTGCGCTCGCCGACGGGGCGATTCTTCTGGATTATGCTTTGAACCGGCTGAATCGCATCCTGACGGCCTTGGACGTGCGGGAAACGAAGGTAAGGGAGAACCTCTCGAAAGCGGGTCCGACTGTGTTTTCGGGACATGTTCTCCTGGCGCTCGTAAAAAAAGGCGCCTCCCGCGAACAGGCCTACGCCTGGGTTCAGGAGTGCGCACTCGGAAGTTTTGAGGGTAAAGGAGAGTTTCTGGCGCTGCTTGGCGCGCATCCCGAGATCCGCAAGCGGTTGAGCACGGCCGCGATCCGCGAGCTGGGGTCGCTGAAGTTCCAGCTCAGGAACGTGCCGGCGGTTTATCGCGCGGCTCTGGCGCGCGCGCGAAAAAAGCGGCCGATTCGCAGGAAGGGCCGGTGACGTGACGGCATTAAGCTCTCCCCGGCGCGGGCAGGCCACGGTCGAATATATTCTCATGCTCATGGTCGCGGTAGCTGTGGCCATGATCGTGTTTCGCGGGATCATCGCGCCGATCGGCGGGCGCCTGACCACGTTGGCAAGCAAGATGGTGCAGAATGCGTTCACGCAGAATCTCTATTCGTTTCCGGTGAGGCGTTAGTTCGGGGGATTATCTGTTTCAGGGGGATCAGACGGACTGGCTAGGAAGGGGGGGGATTTCTTTTAGGGGGGACTAACCAGCCCGTCTGATACTCCTAAGTAAAGCAAGCATTATGCCGCGCTGTGCCATGTAGAAATTGCACAGCTTTGCGACCCTGCGCACAATTGGTGCTGTAAATATTGTAGACAAATAACGTCAGGTAAATGGCATTATCATGCAGGGTTTCTGAGGCTGAACCATTGGAAAGTAGGGTTTTTTTCAAAAGGCTGTCTAGTATTTTGTCACTTCAGGGTATTTTTTTCAAATTGAAGACTCTTTGAGTTCGATGGGAGTCGTCTTTAAAAATTCCGTACTTTCAATAAGATATGAATCTGGCGAGCCTAACTTGTCCCCGCGAGGAACTCAGTGCCACTTTGGCTTGGTGCAAAGTTCGACGGATTTTCGGACTTGCGAATTCTTAGGCATAAGTTGTTGAAATAATGTGAGTAAAATACTCAGGGAATGCGCGTCAAAATGGGCACGCGGATTGCTACACCGCGGGCAGTCTCAAAGGGCTGAATTCGGCTCTTCGTGAGTGCTGTGGAGTATCGGGACAGTTGTGTCCGACCTCCTCCTCTCGACGAAGCCCCGATTGAATGCAGCACGAAGAGCGAAACCCAGGGCAAGTGCGGCTTGCCCGTATCAAGGAGTAGGGAAATGAAATCCACTCGGAAAAAAGCCGGACCGCCAACGGGAGCTGGTCTCTTGGCGATTGGAGCGGCAGTTGTGGTCTCGGCAAGCTTCCTTCCCGTGGCAAACGCCGGAATGGTGTACGCCGCTGACGAAGCAGCCACCACTGAAGTCGCGCAATCGGGAGTCGTGACGCAGGCGGTGCTGCCCCAGCAGGTAGTCGTTGGACAGCCTGTTGTGCAGCAACCCGTAGCGCAGCCGGTTTACCAGCAACCCGTGGTTCAGGCGCAGCCGGTTTACCAGCAGCCTGTGGTTCAGGCGCAACCGGTTTACCAGCAGCCCGTGGTTCAGGCGCAGCCGGTTTACCAGCAGCCTGTGGTTCAGGCGCAGCCGGTTTACCAGCAGCCTGTGCCCCAGGTCCAGGTCGGACCGGCCACCACTTATGAACCGGCTCCGCAAGTGGAAGCGGTCTCCGTCAGGAAGTCAGAGACGATGCGCCGCCAGCGCGAGAGCGCCGAGCGTAATAACGAGGATCTGCTTCAGGAACGCCTCGAGCAACTCCGCCTCCGTGATGAGCAGCGACGTTTGGATCAGCTGTTCCAGGGCGCTCAAGGGCCCTCGGGCGACATGGGGTCGGCGCCTCTTGCCCAGCAGACCGTGGTCACGCCCGTGACTGAACGGCCTGGCCAGGCGGCTCAGCCTGTTGTGACCGTGGCTTCCACGGCGGCGATGGACGTTGCCGAGGAGGATCAGGCAGCTCTCATCAGTATCCAGACCCGGGCCGGTTTCAGTGAGATGACCGGGAACGTGGGCTATACCGTTCGTCCCCGGATCTCGGGCGGAATCGGACTGGGTGTGGCGACGTCGGACAACGTGAGCTTCGAGCTGGGCTATACGTACACCGAGTATGGCGTGGCTCTGGCCAGCTCGAATCCGTATATTCAGTGGGCTCAAGGCGGTTACAATTACAACCCCTCGACCGAAAGCCAGGCGATGAAGCAGAATGTCTTCGAAGTCGGCATGAAACTTCACTTCCTGGGGCCTTCGGCTCGCCTGCGGCCGTTCATTGGCGGCGGCGGGGCTTATTCGCTGAGCTTTATCAACTATGATGCGAACGCCCTGGGTCGTTTGAAGAACATTCCGGGAATGGAAGGCGTGGCTTCCGATTACGAGCTCTCCTCGTATCTGGGTTATGTTTCCACCGGCGTGGACCTTCGGGTGAACAAGAGCGTTTCGGTTGGCGTTGTCGGGAAGTATTATAACGTGCTTTCCTCGCGCGAACGCAGCTCGCTCAATAATGCCGCCCTTTATGGGATGTATCCGGGATACGGCTATGGATACAACTCGGCGTCGTATGCCAGCATGGCTGACGCGGAGAAGCAGTTTGTAGCCGGTTCCCTCGCTAAGATCAGCTTCTACTCGATCATGGCGGGCGCGACGTTCTCGTTCTAGCCGCCTAGCGCGAAGACGCTCCGGCCGCACCGGGGCGAGAGACACTGCAACGGGCTCCCCATGCCGCGGGGGGCCCGTTTGCTTTTTTACGCCGTTGTTCCCCCTGCCATCCGTTGCTATGATGTGCGCATTGTCGCGATGCGAGACGGGGGGAATGACTATGTCTGGCGTTGAACCATCTGCCTTCAGGCTGGAAATGCCGTCCGGAACCGGGCCCGAGAAGATCGGGACGCTGGTGTTTGATCTGCCGGGCGAAAAGGTGAACAAGCTCAATCACAGGGTGATGAACGACCTCAGGGCTGTCCTGCCGGAGCTGGAGAGGCTCGGCAAGGAAGGCGCGCTGGATGCGTTGATACTGGTCTCCGGGAAATCTCGAAACTTCGTCGCCGGGGCCGATATCGAGATGATTCGTGCGACCAAGACTGTCGAGGAAGCCGAGGCGCTCGCGCTGGCGGGCGATGAGGTGGCTAATCGCTGGGAGGATCTCCCTTTCCCGACGATAGCGGCAGTGGACGGGGCGGCGCTTGGAGGGGGCTTCGAGCTGGCTCTTTCCTGCAGCGCAATCGTCATGTCCGATGACCCGGGTGCGCGCGTCGGGTTTCCTGAAGTCATGCTCGGGCTCATTCCCGGCATGGGCGGATGTGTGCGCCTGCCCCGGAAGGGGGGCTTGGCCACCGCGCTTGATCTGATCCTGACCGGAAAAACCCTGAACGGGGAACGCGCTTTTCGCAGTGGACTGGTCGAAGCCTGCGTGCCGAGGCAGGACTTTGTTTCCTCCGTCAGGCGCTGGGTGATCGCCAACCTCAAGTCGCTCAAGGAAGGCCGGAGAATCGCCAGGGATCCGAAGCTCGGCGGCATGGGGGGGCTCGCCGGGTCATTGCTCGAGGGCACGCCCATGGGACGGCAGGTGATCTTCAGGAAAGCGAAGGACGGAGTCCTTTCCAAGACGCGCGGAAAGTACCCCGCGCCGCTCGAGGCGCTCAAGGTTTTGCGGGGGACTTTTGCCGGCTTTGGACCGAAGTTGCGGGGTGAGGCGAGGGATCGCGCGCTGCGCCTCGAGGCGAAGGCCTTTGGAAGGCTCGCGGCCACCGAGGTCAGCCGCAATCTGATCCGTATCTACACTCTCACCGAGGGCGTGAAAAAATCCAAAGGGCTTCCGGCGGGGGTTGCAGCCGAGGCGCTGCCGATCGCGTCGGGTGCCGTGCTGGGCGCCGGAGTCATGGGCGGCGGCATCGCGCAGCTCTTCGCTGAAAAGGGTGTTCCCGTCCGCATGAAGGACCTGAATGTTCAGGCCCTCACCCTTGGGATTCAGGCGGCGAATCGTTTGTTCCAGCGCCAGGTGCAAAAAAAGCGGATTACGAAGCGGCAGTCGCTGCAGCGGCTCAATCTGATCGCGCCAGTGCTCGATTACGCCGGGTTCGAGAAGGCCGACGTGGTGATCGAAGCCGTGATTGAGAAGATGGACATCAAGCAGAAGGTCCTTCAGGAAGTCGAGAACCACGTCCCCGGCCGCTGCGTCTTGGCGTCGAACACCTCGTCGTTGTCGATCTCTATCATGCAGAGCGCGCTCAAGCGGCCCGAACGGTTCGTCGGGATGCATTTCTTCAATCCCGTGGACCGAATGCCGCTCATCGAGGTGATTCGCGGAGACCGGACATCGGATGAGGCGGTTTCGACGATTTACCAGTTCAGTAAACAGCTCGGCAAGACGCCGATCGTGGTCAAGGATGCTCCCGGTTTTCTGGTGAACCGGCTGCTCGTCCCTTATCTCAACGAGGCTTCGTATCTTCTGGCTGAAGGGGTGCCGATCCCCGAGCTTGACGAGGCGATGCTTGACTTCGGTATGCCCATGGGACCCATGGAGCTGATGGACGAGGTCGGTATCGATGTCGGCGAAAAGGTGCTGCACATCCTGCATGAGGCGTTTGGCGCGCGCATGACTCCGGCTCCTGACATGTCCAAGGTCGTGGCGGCCGGAAGGCTAGGTAAGAAGGCTGGCAAGGGGCTTTATGTCTACGGCAAGGACCGGCGCAAACGCCTGGATCCGGAGATTTACCGAATCCTGGGCACCACGCCGCATGCCGGTGCCGTCTCGGCCGAGGAGATCGTGGATCGGTGCGTCCTGCCCATGATCAACGAAGCCGCGCGTTGCCTGCAGGAGGGCGTTGTGGCGAGCCCCTCGGAGGTCGACCTGGGAATGATCATGGGAACAGGGTTCCCGCCTTTCCGTGGGGGACTGCTCCGCTACGCTGACACGTTGGGGCCCAAGACGCTCGTCGAGCGTTTGAGAAAGTACGAGAAACGCTTTGGCGCGCGGTTCGAGCCATCACCGGCGCTGCTGGAAAGGGCGGAGCATGACTTACGGTTCTATCCCGCCTGAGATCCGCGGGGAGCGAGTCAGGAAGGGCGGCTCGCCGAGGAGCGGGACGAGGAGTGACGGGGTCGGAGCCCTGAGGCATCTCTGGAGGAGTCCCTGGACGAGCTGGATCGGGTTTCGTTATCTCAAGTCGAAGAAGAATTCCCGCTTCCTCAGCTTCATCACGTTGATGTCGATCATGGGTGTGTGCCTGGGCGTGACCTCGATGATCGTCGTGCTTTCGGTGATGGATGGGTTCGAGGCGGAGCTGAAGAAACGGCTCATGTCCACGGATCTTCACGTCCTGATCACGCCGACGCCGCAGACGCCCGGGTTCGAACGCGGGTTTGTCCCGAAGACCGTTCTGGAGCCTGAGACGTTGATCGAACGATTGGGGAAAGACAGCGGGATCGTCAGCTTCTGGCCGATCGTGTCGACGGAGGCGATCCTGCGCTCCGGCCGGAAGGTTGCTGGAGTGGTGCTCAAGGGGGTCAACGAGGAGCGCATGAACAAGCTCAAGACCCAGGTCACCGAGTCGGCAGACCCGCAGATGCTGGTCCAGCGCGACGGAGCCGAGAGCATGCGGCTCCCCGGAATCTTCGTCGGGCAGGAGCTTGCTTACGAGATGGGATTGATTCCCGGCGATCAGGTGACGTTGATTTCGCCGACCGAAACCGAGGGGCCGGTAGAGGGCGTTCCGCGGTTGAAGCGTTATGTCGTCGAAGGGATTTATCACTCGGGGCTCCCCGAGCAGGAGGCGCATACCGCGTTCGCGATGGAGGGGGCCGTACGGTCGTTTCTCCGGCGCGCGGACGCCGTTTCGCAGTGGGAGATCACGGTCCGCGACTTTGAAAAGGCGCCGGGAGTCGGCGAACGCCTGCGGGCGCAGCTGCCTGCCTTCAAGGTTCAGGACTGGGTGCAGCTCAACTCCCATTTGTTCGCTTCTCTTCGGCTCGAACGCATCGCGATGGCGGTGATCCTGGCATTCATCGTCGTGGTGGCTTCCTTCAATATCGTCACGACGCTGACCTTGATGGTGCTGGAGAAGAAGCGCGAGATCTCGATT
Organism: Oligoflexia bacterium; assembly: GCA_023700925.1. Lineage (GTDB taxonomy): Bacteria > Bdellovibrionota > UBA1018 > UBA1018 > UBA1018 > JAMPXJ01. The sequence continues at coordinate 12,726 of JAMPXZ010000005.1, forward strand.
CTCAAGGCGATGGGCGCTCGGCATGGCGAGGTCGGAGCGATTTTCCTTTCCGAGGGCATGTTGATCGGCGGCGTTGGGATCGTGTCAGGGACGGTGCTCGGTTTCGTGCTCTGTTCGATCCTGCGTCGCTACGAGTTCATTCAGCTTCCTGACATCTATTACGATCGCACGCTGCCGGTGACTTTCAACGGCTGGTACTATCTCGGCGTCGCCGTGATTGCGTTCGTCATCGTGATCGCCGCCTGTCTGTATCCGAGTCGGCGCGCGGCGCGCTTGAACCCGCTCGACGGCATACGCTTCGGATAGAGCGCTCAGCGGCGCGGGGTTTCCGCTGCGGCCGCGGCGGGCACCGCCATGGCTTTGAACTGCTGCTCCGCCGACCGGACCTGGATCTTGATGTCGACGCGCCGACTGAGATCGGCGTTATAGGCGCCATCGATCATGATCGGAACCCGCGAGCCGCGTCCGTTGGCGGAGGTGAGCTTGAGCAGGCATTCATAGGTCGCCGGGGCGGCCTGGACGCTGGCGAGGGCTTCCTCGAGCACGGAGTAGGACCGCTTCTGGCTGAGCAGGATATTGTTGCGGATGCCGACCGGGGTTTTTTCGCCCGAAGTGTCGGTGTGCCCTTCGATCACGACTGAGTCGATTTTCGGCCGCAGCTCGGGGCTGCAGACGCGAGTGGCGAAATTCCGGAAGAAGCCGCTCACGAAGGAGGCCCCTTCGGGGGAAAGCCTGGCGCTGCCGAGCGGGAAGCGGAGCTGCGACTCGCCGACCATGACGATGAGTTTCAGCGGGTCTTCGGGGTCCTGGCGGAGCGCGAGACTCTTTTCTTCGAGCAGGAAGCCGAGCTGCTGATGGACCTCTTCCTTGGCCTTCTTGCTCTGATCGTGCGCCTGTTTGAGAAAGACGACGAGCAGGAGGATGAAAATGACCGCCAGAGAGGTCATCAAGTCCGTCAGGGTGCTGGCGAAAGCCTGGTTGCCGCCTGAGCCGCTTCCTGCCATGGCCTCACTCGTCCTTTTTCCGCGAAGGCGAGCGGTTCAGCTGGGACAGCTCGGTATGAATGCGGTGGAGCAGATGTTCGGTTGTCCGTCGCCGGAAGCGCGCGGTTACCTGCGCCACAAGTCGGCGATAGCCCTGTTCGGGGCCCGCGTAGGCGAGGCGCTCGACGAAAACGAAGAGAACCGCACAGGTGACGGCCACGATGGACGAGACGAACTTGCCCGAGAGGCCGTTGATCAGGCCGCCGATGCCCTTGACGTCCATGTTCGCGGAGACGGTGACGTGGGACAGGCCGTCCAGGATCGCGACGAAGGTCATGAGTAAGCCGACGCCGGTGAGGATGCCGGGAATGGCGCCAAAGAGCGCGGTGCTGACATGGGCTTCGATTACCGCGGCGCGGGAGAAGATCGAATCCGGCGCCTGAGTGCTGAAAACCTCGTTCTCCTTATCAAGGACGAGGAGCGTGTCTTCGAACTCGGTCCAAAGGGGCGCAAGGGTCTTTTCCTTGTTCATGACAGTGCGGATCGCCGGGAGATCCTTAACCCGATTCTTGTCGAGCTGCGTGGCTACGCGGCTAAGGGTGCCCGAAAGCCGGTTGCACTGTCGCAGAAGGAGGAAGCTCGCGGCGGCAAACGCCAGAAGGATCAAGCAGGAGGCCCAGAAGACGAAGCTCGGCATCTCGTAGCCGGCAACGCGACAGACGCTGAGAACCTGGCCTCCGACGTCCTGGATCGAGCAGAGTCCGCCTGCGGTTGGGTCCGCGCCAGAAGGCATTCCCGCCTTGGGTGCGGGGCCACCGGCGAGAAGTTCGAGGATTTTCCATGGGGCCAATAGATAATCGATGAGGTTCGGCACACCTTCTTATCGGGCGGGACCCCTCGGGGCTAAAGTGGAAGAATTAAAGAAAAAGCCGGAGAAGAATGATCAAATAAGTTGCGCCGCGCGACCCGTATCGGGCCGCGACGGCGCAACCGTCTTTGTGAGGCCGCTTAGGACTCCACGGGACTCGGCGATTCCGTAGGGCTTGGGGATTCGGTCGGCGAGGGCTCCGGCGATGGGGACTCGGTGGGACTCGGCGAGACCGTGGGCGACGGGGTCGGCGAGATCGTCGGCGAAGGCGTCGGAACCGGCGATACCAGTACGCGACATTCCTCGTTCATCAGGAACCGGAACGTGTGCGAGTGGTTCAGCGCTACCTCGGACTCGACGCTGAGCGTGCCGGTGGTTCGAAGGATCTGCAGCTGAATTCGCGTGAGATAGACTAGGTGACTGTGGATCTGCCCGGCCGTGATTCCCCCGTTGCTTCCGCTGCTGGATTCGAGCGGGTAGCGATCGTTGTCGTTCGCCAGCTGCGTGATGATCGCGTCGACGTCCTCCGCACGCAGAGCGATGGAGTGGATGTGCTGGTTTTCAACCGTCGCGATCGCCGCACGCGTGGCGTCCGGCAGATCCTGTGATTGTGCGACGACGGTGAGCACACCGGCGGTGGCTGTCGTCAGGGTCAGGAGTAGGAGAGCTTTGGAGAAAAAAGATTTCTTGGTTGATGGCATGGAGATATTCCTCGTTTCCGAAGCGGGGTTCTGCAAGCTGTTGGCCTAACGTGCTGGCCAAAGGGCCGGTTGCCTTGGCTTGCGAAACCGTCCACTTGGGGTAAGCTGAGCCCATGCCGAATCCCAACAAATCCAATCCGCTTTTGAAGTCATCCGCGTTCGAGCACGGCGCGATTCCGTTTACGGAGATCCATGACGAGCACTTCCTGCCCGCTATTGAGGCCGTGATGGCTCAAGCCAGGGACCAGCTCAAGGCTATCCGTGAGAACAGCCAAGCGGCGGATTTCAGCAACACGATCGAAGCGCTCGAGCTTTGCTCCGAGAGGCTCGACAGCGTCTCCAATATTTACTCCAACCTCCTTCATGCGCATACGAACGACAAGCTCCAGGCGTTGGCCAAGGAGATCATGCCGAAGCTCGCGGCGTTCTCTAATGACATCTCTCTGGAACCGGCGCTCTTCGAGAAGGTGCGCCAGGTTTACGAGAAGCGGGCGTCTCTCGGGTTGAGCACCGAACAGGTTCGTCTCCTGGAAAAGACCTACAAATTCTTCGTCCGAAACGGCGCCCGGCTCGACGACGCGGGCAAGTCTCGTCTCCGCGCGATCGATGAGCGGCTGGCTCTTCTGGGCCAACAGTTCGGCGATAACGTGCTCAAGGCGACCAACCAGTTCGAACTGGTGCTGAGTGCGCCGGAAGAGCTGGCCGGCCTACCGCCCTCGGTTCTTGAGTCGGCGGCCGCGGAGGCCAAGGAGCGGAAGAAGGAAGGCCGCTGGGTTTTCACGTTGCAACAGCCAAGTTACGTGGCGTTTCTGAAATTCAGCGAGCGGCGGGAGCTGCGCGAGAAGCTTTGGAAGGCTTATATGTCCCGCGCGACCGCCGGTGAGACGGACAATCGCGCGATCGCCAAGGAGATCGCAGGACTTCGCCACGAGCGCGCCCGGCTCCTGGGCTATATGACCCATGCGCATTTCACCCTGGAGGAGCGGATGGCTTCGGAGCCGGCCCGGGTGCACGAGTTCCTCGAGCGGCTGCATCAGCCGTCGCGGAAGGCCGCGGAAAGGGACGTTCAGGATTTACGCGAATTCAGCGGTATTGCCGAGCTTCAACCGTGGGATGTTTCTTTCTACTCCGAGCGTCTCAAGAAGCAACGCTTTGGGCTCGACGAAGAGGCCCTTCGGCCCTATTTCAGGCTGGAAAATGTCGTCGAAGGCGTATTCGAGCATGCCCGCCGGCTTTATGGGCTCACGTTTCACCGGAGAACGGATCTGCCGGTCTATCATCCCGATGTCGAGCTGTACGAGGTGCGGGACGAGGAGGCGGGAGAGTTTATCGGCTTGTTTTACGCGGATTTCTTCCCGCGCGACTCCAAGCGTTCCGGCGCCTGGATGACGATCTTCCGCGAGCAGGGACTTTTTGAGGGCAAGGTCGGCCGCCCGCTCGTCAGTATTGTCTGCAACCTCACGAAGCCCACTCCGAGCAAGCCGTCGTTGCTCTCCCTGGACGAGGTGAGGACGGTTTTTCATGAGTTCGGGCATTCCTTGCATGCCTTGCTCTCGAAATGCCGTTACCGCTCTTTGGCCGGAACGAATGTCTACTGGGACTTCGTCGAGCTGCCCTCGCAGATCATGGAAAACTGGGCAAAGGAAAAGGAAGGGCTCGACCTCTTCGCCCGCCATTATCAGAACGACGAAAAGATCTCCGCCGAGCTCGTTACCAAGATCCAGGCGAGCGCGCGGTTTCAGGCTGGGTGGTTCTCTCTTAGGCAGCTGAGCTTCGGAAGGCTCGACCTGGCCTGGCACGCCGCGGATCCTTCGGGCATCGAAGATATCGAGGATTTTGAGCGCCAAGCAATGGAGTCGTGCATGCTCTTCCCGCATGTGCCGGGTTCAATTATCTCCTGCGGTTTCGCTCATATCTTCGCGGGCGGGTATTCAGCGGGCTATTACAGCTACAAATGGGCCGAGGTTCTCGATGCCGATGCCTTCGAGCTCTTCAGGGAAAAGGGGCTCTTCAACAAGGAAGTCTCTCAACGCTTCAAGGAAAACATCCTTTCGAAAGGCGGAACAGAGCACCCGATGGAGCTCTACAAGCGCTTTCGAGGCCGTGAGCCGGATCCGGATGCGCTCTTGAGACGGGACGGAATGTGCTAGGCCCACGGGGGTGAGGGCTCGCTGAGTTAAAGCGAGCGGGAATTGTCTCCTGCGCACGCGTGTTTCCGGGGTTTTTGGCTCGCCAGAAGTCGCCTCCAGTGGATATAGTTCCGCAATTAACGGTCTGCCGAGAGGAGATCTTCATGGAGTCGCAGTCCCAATCCGGGTCCACAAAGACATTACTTCAGCTCTGTTTAGGGTACTTTGGATTTTACATCCTCACCGGCATTGCCGTTAAGTATTATACTGACCTTTCGCCCGATCGGATTTCGCAGATCGCATTCCTTTTCAATAATACCGCCGGTAGCAACATCCTCGTGCTCCTGGTCGTCTTCGCCGTCGGGATGCACAAAGCCGGATCGCAGAAGCTCTTCTCCCGGGATTCGCTTCCGATTCTCTACTCAGGTATCTGCACCGCAGTCGTCATTCCGACGACGACTCTCATGTACCTGCTCCCCATTTCGGTCATGGTCGCCATGGTAATCATGCGGGGAAGCGTGATCATCATCAGCCGCCTCGTCGATGAAATCCAGATCCGTCAAGGCATCTTGAAAAAGAAGGTGAGCTGGGAAGAAGATCTGGCCATTGTCTTCGCGCTGATGGCCGTCGGGATGAATCTGCTGCTTCCGGGGAAGGGAAAATTCGACTTCGTCGGTCATCCGGCCGCGATGGTCATCCTGACTTCCTATCTCACGGCTTATTTTATCCGCCTGTACATCATGAACTACTTCAAGAACAGCGCGGTGGGTCTGAAGATCAACAATCAGGCGTTCTTCGCGCGTGAGCAGGTCGTAGCCACCCTGACACTCGTGCTCGTAACCCTAGGGCTCGTCGCGTCGCCTCGTCTGTTCGCCGTTGAGTCGCCAGCCGTGCTGGAGTTCCAGGGCGCTGTTTTCGCTCCCAGCTTCTGGCCGATGATGTCCGGCATTGTCTACGGGGCCGTCGCGTTCTTCTCGGTCCTGATCTTCATGTTCCGCGGCCGCACCGCGACGTTCGCGGGGCTCGTCAACCGCCTGACCTCGCTGGTTGCAGGAACGACGTCGACGTTGCTCCTGGCCTATTTCTTCGGCACGCGCATGCCGTCCAGCATGGAATGGATGTCCTTGTTGTGGATCGGTGTCGCCGTGGGGCTGCTGACTCGCGCGGAGCTCAAATACGCGGGCAAGAAGCTGGCCGTGGCTCCGGTTGTTCCCGCCGAAAAAAGCCTCGCCACCTGATCAGAGAGTAAGCTGCAGCCCGGCCCGGTAGGGCGACGCCATACCGTGGTAAAGAAAGTAGATCGCCACGCTTTGGCTGAGCCACGCGTCGATACCGAGAAAGATGTCCAGGTCGTCGAGCGTCGTTCGCGGTGAGAGCCAGAAGGAATCACCGATGAGCAAGGACACTCGGCTCGTCGGCAGGAACACGACGGCCGCTGAGCCGGTTGTCATCGAAGGGGTTCTCGTGATGTCGAGTTCGAGCTGGTAGGCCGCGCCCCGGTAACCGATCGCGCCTGTAAGGTGTTCGAGGCTATCAGTGAAGTCATAGGCTACCGCCGCCAGATAAAGCCCCGAAGCTTGGCCAAAGCGGGTCCCCAAGGTGAAGCCCGGGGAGAAGTCATCCAGCCGTGATTGGGCGCCCAGACCGAGCTGGAGCTTTCCCATCGAGAAGCCAAGGCCGGCCTCAGCGGTCGCATCGCGGCCGAGATCTTGGGCGCCGAGTCCCCAGCCGAAGCCGCGGCCCGCGTTCGCATAGGAGACCGCGGGTCTTGCGCTCTGAGATTCGCCAAAACCTACTGAGGCGTCGAGGACGCTCCCCGCGAGGGCGCCCAGCGCCGAGGGATTCAGGGTGATCGCGGCGTTATTGGACGGGAAGATCACTCCTGCCGGAAGATCGATCCGATCCGAAGCCGCATGCGCGGCGGATGTGATGAAGAAAACGGCAACCACCCATCTCGACACAACTCTTTTGGGCATGAGTCTCCTTAAACCGTGTGAGGCTCGCGGACTTTCCGTCCCATGTACTTCGGATTCAGCAGATTCTCGGTCGAGAAGATCTCGTCGAGCTGTTCCTTCGTGAGCAGGCCGAGCTCGAGCACGGCCTGGCTGACGGTCTTGCCTTCCTTCGCGCACAGCTTGCCGATCAGGTCACACTTCTCGTGGCCGAGAATGGGGTCGAGGAAGGTCACGATTCCGATGGAGCTCATCACGTACTCACGGCAGCGCTCGGGGTTCGCGGTGATTCCATCGATGCACTTGTCCTTGAGATTGTAGCAGGCGTTGCGCAGCAGCGAGATGGATTCGAAGAGCGCTACCGCGATCACGGGCTCCATGACGTTCAGCTGCAGTTGCCCGGCTTCGGCGGCCATGGTCACCGTGAGATCGTTCCCTACGATCTTGAAGCAGATCTGGTTGATCAGCTCGGGAATCACGGGGTTCACCTTCGCCGGCATGATGCTCGAGCCGGCCTGCAGCTCGGGCAGGTTGATCTCCTTGAGCCCGGCGCGGGGCCCGGAAGAGAGCAGGCGCAGATCGTTCATGATCTTGGACAGCTTCACGGCGGTCCGTTTGAGCATTCCGGAGATCATGACGTAAGCGCCGCAGTCGGAGGTTGCCTCGACCAGGTCCTCGGAAAGGACGAACTCATGCCCCGTGACCTGCCGTAGCTTTTCTACCGCGACGGGGCCATAGCCGGTCGGGGCGTTCACGCCGGTGCCGATCGCGGTCGCGCCGAGATTCACTTCGAGAATCAGATTCTTGAGCTGCGAAAGCAGCTTGATCTCCTCGCGGATCAGCGTCGAAAACGCCTTGAATTCCTGCCCGAGCGACATCGGAACCGCGTCCTGCAGCTGCGTGCGGCCCATCTTGAGGATGCCGGCGAACTCCGTCGCCTTGTTTTCGAAGGAACGCTGCAGGGTCTCGAGCGCCCGAAGGACGTCGAGAAGGTTCTCGTGGAGCGCGACACGGAAGGCGGTGGGGTAAGCGTCATTCGTCGACTGGCAGCGATTGACGTGGTCGTTCGGGTGGACGAACTGATACTGGCCCTTTTCCTTGCCGAGAAGTTCGAGCGCGAGGTTGGCTATAACCTCGTTGGCATTCATGTTGACGGAGGTGCCAGCGCCCCCCTGGTAGACGTCCGTGGGGAACTGGTCAAAGCAGCGCCCCTTGACGATGATCTCGTCGCAGGCTCGGGCGATGATATCCGCGATCTTGCGATCGACTGTTCCAAGCTCACCGTTGGCGAGGGCACAGGCCTTCTTGACCTGAGCCAAGGCGCGGATCATCGAAGGATTGTCGCCGATCTTCAGGGGGCTGATTCGGAAATTCTCGATCGCTCTCGCGGTGTGCACGCCGTAATAGGCGGCGCTCGGGACTTCCTTGGTTCCCAGAAGATCCCGTTCGACCCTGACTTGTTGCGATTGCTGCGACATGGCTTGCCTCCGGTGGATGAAAAACAGGGGATTTCGTGAGTCCCCATCATCGAAAAAAGGAAAGCAAGGAGCAAGGAAGAAATTTAGCGATTCCGCTCGTAGACGCAGCGACCGGTGCTGCGTGGCGTTTCGTCGCTCGCGCTCTTCTCGGTGAGCAGGTAAGCGAGCTGGTCGCCTTCGAGCGTTGCCGCAAAGAAGGAGGAAATCAAGGGGCGTCCCGCGAGGGTTCTGAAGGTGGTGGAGCCGTTGAGCTGGTTCTCAGTGGCGGACTCATCCACCGTGCGCCAGCCATTCGGGATTCCCGTCATGGCGTTTCGTTGCAGGGTCTGCTGAGCGCCGAGGTTGATGCTGGAGAACTGGTACACGATAGTATCGAACACCGTCGTGACGCTGCCATCGGCCGCGATGGCCTCGGTGATGCACTCGCGGCTGGTGGTGCAATAGACTCCAAGCCCGTGCGGGGGCTCGGCAGTGATCGTGATGCCCGAGGGGCAGAAGCCGGCAAGGCTCTTCGCTAGCGAGTAGGTGCCCACGTAGCGGGCTTCCCTATTCGAGTCCGCAAGCGCGCTCGCGGCGCCAAACGCGGCTGCAACAAGAAAAATGGCGGACTGGGCGAGTGCTTCTGAGTTGATCTTTTTCATGTGTTCGTAGTAGCTGAAAATAACGCATTGCGCAATTGCAAAGTCGCGCCTCTTCAGCTTTCCTGCCACCGGAGTAGTGAAACCGGCTGACTCGTCAGCGCGTATTGAGCTTCGGGTTGTTCTCCGACCAAAGCTTCGCGACAAACATCGGGAAGTCGATCGAAGCGTTGCTGTGGAACAGAGCGCCGGCCATGCCGTTGGGGGCGGGGCCGAGCTTTTTCATGTCAAAGTGGCCAGTTGAGGCGTTGATGTAGCCTTGCTCAACGAGCCAGCGCACGTCCGGGAAGCCCGGGAAGTCGCCCCTGCTCACCGGGCCTGCCGGCCAGGCGTGGCGAAGGGTGTCCTGCTCAATGCGAGCAATGCGGATGCGGCCAGCGCTGTCACGCCAGTATTCGGCATAGGCCTTCCAGTCGCGGGGCGTGGCATCCTTCGGACGGCACTCATGGTAGCTGTCGCCACGGTCTTTTTCGCCACCCGCGCAGCCGATGCCTTTGCCGCTACCCAGAACGACGCCGGTTTCGGCCTTCTTGACGCCCAAGAGGGTCGCCATCATGTCCGCCGTCATCTTCTGGTAGGGGTAGGGTGCGAACTTGTCGCCGTCCCAGATGTTCTGGTTGATGAACTTGTCCGCGGTGACGATACCGTCGACAACGGTGATGTTGCCGGCGGGCAGGCTGTTGTCATCGGAGACGAGCGCGATGACCTGATCTTTCATCGTCGGCTTGCCGGGGGCGGTTGCCGAGTAATCCCGGCAGACCTTCAGCATGTCGGCGGTCTTGATCGAAGGCGGCATGACGGCGGTGCTTTGATTGGAGCCGATGCCGGGGGCCGCGGCGAGCGCGACGCCTGAGAAGACGTCGGGTGCCATGCAGGCGACTTCCATCGCCACTGCGCCGCCAGCCGAGATGCCGGCGAGGTAAATCTGGTTCGGGTCGATCTCGAGTTCGGGATAATCGCTCACGAGCTTCGTGCCCGCGGCGATGATCGATTTGTGGTCCGGGCTGTTGCGGGTGGGCATCGTGACCATCGGGTAGCCGCCACCGTAGTTGATGCACTCCATCTGCTTGATGCGCTGATTGGGGAAGACCGGTGCCTGGACATCGGGGACGACAACGACGAGACCGTAGGCTTCGGCGGCTTTCGGCCAGCCGGCGCTCTGGGCGATCTGGAAGGAGACCTGGTCGCAGCCCATGAGATGAATCACGGCGCCTCTCTTGGCGGGCACTTTCTTGGAGAAACCGTTCGGGGTGTAGACCCAGGCGCTTGGGAACCCGGCGAAGTTTTTCTCGTATTTCCAGTTAGTCCCCTTTGCCCAGTCGGTTTCGGTGGGAATGCTGCCTGCGATGCAGGTCAGGGAAGCCAGGAGGAACGATCCAAAAAGCAAAGTCAGTGTGAGAGCCTTCACGTCTGCCGGTCCTTTCGAAAAGAAACGTCTTAATGTGAAGGGGAGATATAGCATAGGTGAATCGTTTTGCCAGATTTGTCTCAATCTTCTCGTTAAAAATCATGAGGCTGGAATGCCGGGGGGTGGAATTAGCTGTGAGGATCCGCCGGTCTTGACGCGATGCGCCATACGAGCTAAAAAGGTTTCCCATGGTAAGGTCTGCTGCTCTACTCCTCTTGATTTCGGCTCTAGTGGCCTCCGTTGCGCCGCCCAGCGCGAGTGCAGCGGAACTTTTCAGTACGCGGTACTCGATGAGCCTCACGAGCTACTTAGGGCTCAGCACCCAGCGGGTCGAAGAGGCGGCAGAACGCGTCTGGCTTGCTCACCCGAGTCTGCTCAAGCAATGGGAGCTCATCAGCGCGGACGCAAACGCCACCTATAATGGAGTCCTCAACACTATCGAAGTGTCGCCAACGCTGACCACTCCGGCAAGCTCACTCTCTTCCGGCAAGCGGCGTCTTAAGTCGGTGCAGGAGCTCCTTGGCGAGTCCGCCAGCTACGCCGTTTATGCCACGACGGTCTTTCATGAGCTGGCGCACGCGGAGTACGACGTTCTCGTGGAGGAGGGAGCCAGCGCCGCCGATCGCGAACTTTTTTCGCTGATCGAAAGCGAGCTGCGTCCCTGGTTCGCGAGTCGCTTTCCGATGGTCTCGAGCGAGGTCGCGGTCTCGGAATACTTTGCGTATTTTCACGGCGCTGTCACTGAGCTGCTTTTTGAGGAACGGCAGCAGCTTCTCTTTTACAACGGGATCGATCCGCTGACGGGCAGATGCCTCCCGCTGCGATCGCTGCGCGAACGGGCGCGACGGATGCCGCTGCGGGATTTTCAGGAGCTATTCGCTATCGGAGCCGGGGACGACACGCCTTACGCCGAGCGCGTTCGCGTGGATTACGTTTTCGTGCGTGGCAGGGATCTTGAGCTCTCCATCGGCAAGCCGGGGGGCTTTCGAGAGGAATGGCAGAACGAGTTCTGGCGCCACTTCGAGGGATTTTATCAGCCGCCCAGAAACCGTCAGGAGCTTATCCGCGAGCTCCGCAAGGACACCGCGCTCACGGAGCGGGTTGAGGCTTGCCGGACGGCGCTGTGGAAGGCGCGTAACGGAGGTGCACACTGATGCCGAGGGCCGAACTGACTGGCCCGGCAGCGGTGTGCCTCGAAGCCGGAATTGTCGGAAATGACTTCCGGGACCGTAGTTGTAGAATTGTCTGCTACTAGTTGCCAGAAGAAGCTGACTGCTTGTGCTTGATTGAAAAAGACGCACCCCACCACGGAGTGAGGAGAACCGGGGAACCGGGGAACCGGAACCCCTCGTTTTCTCAGCTAAGTGTAGGAAATGTTTGGTGGCTGAGGGCGGGATCGAACCGCCGACCTGCGGGTTATGAATCCGCCACGATCCGTTTTGTAACTTCCGAAAATGTCTGTGTTTTGTGAATAATAACCGAAAGATAAGCCGACTCGGCACTTCGGTCGGATACGGGGGATTTCGGGCATATTCGGGCGCTGGTTGACCCTTCGTTGACCCTAGATAGAATATAGGAATCGATGCGTTCGGGAAGCGGGCTGCCCAGTTTGATTCAAAAAGGACCCTGTTTCACCGCTCGTTAGGTCAAGTTTAGTATAGTAAAAACTTGACTTTTTGAGCGGAATCACCGACCTTTATAGGGTCGGTAAATGACCATGAATACCGCCCAGACTGTCCGGAATAAAATCACTGATCAAGGCCCTGATTCACTCTGGTCGTATGCAGACTTTGGCGGGGTGCCTTTTCAAGCTCTAGCAAAGGCCTTGAGTCGACTCGTTAAAGACGGGCTCATTCAGAGGGTGAGAAAGGGCATATACTATTACCCAAAAAAGACCGCGCTCGGGGCCTCTCAGCCGAGCGCTTCGGCGCTGCTCGCCAAGGCGATGGTGCGCGGCGGGGATACTCCGGTTTTCTCCGGAGGTACGGCTTCATTTCAAAACCTGGGGCTAACTACGCAGGTCCCGGCGCAATACACAGTTCTAAGTGGGGCCGCTCCGAGGACCATCCGGATCGGAGGGGTAACGGCGCGGGTCCGACACCGTGAACTTGGCCACCTGGCGGGCGCGAGCCAACGGGACGTATGGCTTCTGGATGCGATTCGAAATTTGAAACATGTACCGGATTCGACCCCGGCAGACGCACTGGCCAAAGTGATGAAACAGCTTAAGGCGGGCGCCCAGCCCGTGAAAAAACTCCTCCGTTTTGCCCAAGGCGAGCCGCCCAGAGTCCGAGCGCTTATGGGCGCGATGGCTGAGCAGATTGGCTATCAAGGCCCGGAGCTTCGGAAGCTTCGCAAGTCGCTTAACCCACTTACAAAATTTTATATCGGAGTCGGCTCGGTGCTTCCCAATGCGCCGGCTTGGAATATTGTGTAATCATGCCTTTGCACGAACATCCTGAGTTTGTTGATTTTGTCCGAATCGTGAGTGGCGACCGGGGTGCAAGAATGTAAAGGGTCAACAGAGAGTAAACCACTATACAAAAAAATTTGTATAGTGTAATATTTTGTATAGATGGGGAAAGCTAAAAGATCGAATCTCCTTCCTGAAATAGAGCCTGCCTTAGTAGACCCCTTTAGCAAGAAAGGAGCACTCGCACTTTTTTGGCTCCTCGCCCGGCGGCCGGCAGCTTCGGAGGGCGGGTTTTCTGTCAACCAAGCGGCAAGAGAGCTCGGGATTATGCCTTTTACGGTCCATCGCGTGGTACGGACGCTGGAATACGACGGGATTATCCGGGCGCAAGGCATAGCGACCAAAAAGAGATTTCATTTGGCTGAGCCGAAGGGTCTCATGATCCGTTGGATTCGCCACTACCAAATTCAGCGCAAGAGCAAGCTACATAGGTACGGACTCAGTAATCCAAGGGAGTTTTCGTCAAGGCGCCAAGAATTTCTCGGAGCATTTGTCGTTCCGGCTCTTCATACTGCAGCGCAAACGGTCTTCCGCGCCGGTGTCACGAATCTTTTGACTACGGAAGGCTATACTGACGGAAAAGGTGCGCTAAAGTTGGCTCGCAAGTTCGGGCTGATTGAGCAGGATAGGGGATATGAAGTGCTCTTAATTGAGCCCTATTATCTCGAAGTTGTCCGGAGATTCAATAAGGACCGTAGTGACCCGATCTGGAAATCTGCTTTTGCAGTCCTGACGTTTCTGGATCTTTATCATTTTCCCCTTCGTGGAAGGGAACAAGCAGAAGTGCTGTTTAGGAAGACGCCAGCGCTGAAAACTCTTGGTCCCTGGGCAGAATTTGAGGCCATCGAGGTCTTTTGATGCCGCAGGCCACGAATGAAATCATAATAGCGGAGTTGGAAAACTTGATTGCACATCTGGAGGAATGGTCGCAGTGTCTCGTCCTCGGTGGCGGCGTGGCGCTCATTGTTTACGATCAATGCATGGCAGGTGACTCTGCGAGGCCGGTTGGGACCACGGATCTGGATTTTTTGATTCCACGGAGTCCCGACGTCACGGTCAACACCCAGCCGCTTTCAAGAATTCTGGAAAGCCTGGGGTTTTCCACTCGGCTCAAGAGCTTGGGTAATCCACCTATTGAGTCCTACGTGAAGGAAGTTGAAGAAACGGAAATTGAAGTAGAGTTTCTGACGGACGATCGAACGAGAAAGAAAAAGGATTCTACTCAGATTCCGAAAGCGGGCGTTGTTGCTCAGTCCCTCTCGTATCTTGAAATGAGTCTGAATTCGGCTACGACCGCGAAACTACCGCGCGGGACCACTGTTCGAATAGTGCGTCCCGAGGCTTGGGTTTTTCATAAAGGTCTGACGTTCACCCGGAGAAAACCGGGCTCCCTCAAAAGCACGAAAGATCTATACGGGATCTGGTTTGTGCTCACGATGCTCGGAGAGTTTTCAGAGAGGACTTGGGCAGGACTCAAGAATATTCAGTCACAGCAGCCCTCCTCTTGGGAAAAGACGTTCAAAAGCAATCTCAAAGGATGGGTTTATGAGGCGACACCAAGGGATTGGGCACAATTGCTATCCCAGGACCCGGAGCAACGTCTGAAGAAGGAAGCGTTCGTCGGAATGGTGGAGAAGCTATCGGAATGAGGGATCCCGCTCGGCTGAAACGCCGGGCGGCGTTAGCTCGAGCGGGCGTATTCCCCAAGGTCCCGGACCAGTATTCCGGCAAGCTGTTCCTCGAAAATAGGACGGTTTGCCTCCCTCATCGCATCTGTCAGCCCGGGTTCCCATGGCGAAAAGGCAGGAGAGCCCGCCAACGGGAGTATCCCTTCCGGCGCAAGTTCCAGCCCGGTTCGGTAATCCTTTTCTGAAAAACGCCAGACGCTGGAGCCAGGATATCGCGTCAGGAGGTGGCCAACGATCCGGATCCCATTCCAGTCGAAATCCGCGCGGACCCTGAACTTTGCGCCGCAGCGGGCGAACAAATCCAATAGATGAAGCGTCGCTGAGGAGGGGATACCTTCGGTGCAGATCATGGGCGGACTGACTTTTCCGAGTGCCTCGGCGGCCTCCGTCAGGATGCCAGGATTTTCGCAGATAAAGATCTCCGTCCCGAGCGGTACCTCGATCGGCGATAATGAAAGCTCCCGGAGCGTGATCCGTCGGGGCTCGCCGATCTCAGCCAGTTCGTTGAGGTGCCGAGCAAGGGGACGCTGGCTAGGCAGAGATGGCCGGAGGCCGAGCACAAGAACGTCGCATGAAAGGGGATCGCAGGCGACTCCGAAATGGGCCCAGAGGCGGCGGCGGTCGGCTGCGGCGAGCGGGGGCGTTTGCCAGTTCGCGATCGCGACGAGCGCACCTTGGACTAGAGTCGCGAAGGGGCGATTGGTATCCAGTGCATGAGGGTCACCTAAAGCTGCGGCTGCGAGGACAGGTAACGTGATGATGCTGTCGGCCTGAAGGGCCCCAGGTCCATATTTTTCATGGCGTGAAATACGAATGAGAATATCCAACGTCCCCAGAAGCAGGGCTCGTTCATTCCTGTCAAGCATATCAGGCATATCAGGCATTTCAGAACCGGAAGCCAGTCGCTTGAGCGTTCCTTTTGCCCGTAAATTTTCAAGCCAGGCCAACAGTCTTTCTTGGACGTTGTCGGAGCTGGTTGGTGAACCGTCCTGCTGCTCGGGTCGCAGCGCCGCATGTCGTTTTGCCTCTTCCCAAAGCTGATCTTCCCGTTCCGAATCCGATCGCTTTTCGGAAGGAATATCGCGGAGGGGGCCGGTCATCGCCTCCAGCAGTTCCGCGAGGCCTGCTCCCAATCGGCTGCTTCGGAGGGCGAGGTCCAGTCGTTCGATCGAAATACGGATGGGAGGACTGGGAACTGTATCCCATCCATGTAAATTCGCGATGGCCTGGCATTCTGCCGCTGACAGATGGCTAAGCGTGACCATCTTTGCGGCACCTGGACCGGCGAGCTCCAGTCGCTTCCTCACGGCTGTAAAGAGCCTCCGGTAAACATCACTTTGAAGGTGTTTGAAAGCGGCCTCATCCATAATCGGTTTAGTCACCCATGTCTCTCATGGATTTTCCGTCCCAAAGGAACCATTCCGCCAAAACGCCCCGCAGTCCCGTCTCCCGGGAGAGGTGATAAGTCGACAGTCCGTCCAGTTCGGCGTAAAAACCCCATTCCTCATAGGAAGTCATCACGAAATCGAGGTCGAATTCGGAAAGGATCGTCATCAATTGGCCCCGGATCGTCGGATCGATTCCGGCAAAGGCCTCATCGAGCAAAATCAACCTTGGGGACGAAGGGGAGGCGGATTCAAAAAATGCGGCAGCGGCGGCAAATAACGGAAGATGCAGCATGACGGCCTTCTTGCCGCCCGAGCCCTCACCGTGACGTTTTCGTGTGAGTAACTTCCAGGGGGTCCCCGAATCTTTATACTCGATCTTGAATTCGAACCAGCTTCGGTAGTCGAGGGTTTTCATCATGCGTTCATGATAGCTTCCGGAACCGTCGCTAAGGCGTGCTTCCTCAAGTCTTTGTGCCAGAAACCCGCGCAGTCCGCTCCGCTCGGAGTCCGATAAGAGATGGCCTGCCCGGAGCAGAAGACGGATCACTTGCTCGGTCTCCCGAGGGGCGCTTTCGGTGACCTCCCATTGGAGCCGGACCAATGACCCCGATGCTGTAGGACATTTCAGAAGGACAGCGTTCATTCGGTCGATCAAGTGCCTGGCTTCACGGACCCGGGCCCGTAGGTGCTCATGCGTTTCACCCGAGAGGAATGATTCGAAAACCTGGCGCTCGTCGTCGGCCAAGAGACGATCCCGGATTTTGATTTCCGCCCCGAGCTCGGCGATCAAGCGCGATAAATTCATGATCTGCCCGTTGTAGCCTGCCATGTATATGAGCACGTCGCCGGTTCTCTCGGCTGTCAGGCGGACGTCGCCCGCGAATTCGCGAAGAAGGTCCTGGTGCTGCTGGTTCACTCGGTTTTCAAATTTTTCTCGTTCCTCGGGGCTTCCGGTCAGTGATGAATCCGAGCCGGCAGCCACGGCTCGGGCGGCGTGCAGTGTTTCCGTCAATGTCCAACTCTTCGAGTCCAAGTTGGGGCTTTCCGTCTCGGCACAAGCCGCGCTGAGTCCGGCTTCATCCAGCAAGGCCGCGGCAGCGAAGGCGCGGAACCTCTGGGCCGTCTCTTGCCGCAGGGAATCCTGCTGTTCAACCGCCGCTTCCGCATTGCGGCACTCCGACAAGGCCGCGCCGAAATCCTGCTCCGCTTGGGTGATTTCCCCGCGGGCTTTGACGAGGTTTTCATTGCAGGATCTCCTTTCGCTTTCAAGGGACTGCATTCTTCTGAGCAGCGCCTTCGGATCCGCTCCGAGGCTGGCGCTGAGCGACTCCGCTTGAATCTTGAGTTTCAGCGCGTTCTCCGATGAGGCCAAATGTTCGGCGCTGGTCTCGTCAAACCGAAATAGGGCAAGCGCGGTGGCCTTTTGAAAGTCCTGCAGCCTTCTTTTTGCGTGTTCCACGGAATAGGCGCATTGGATCAGATCCCTGAAGGCGCTTTCGTAACTCTGATGTTTTTCACGCAATTCGGCGAGTCGGTCGCCCCACTCCAATAAACCCGTCCGCACCAGCGTTTCATCGTACCGCGCTTCTTGCTGATGATACTCCGTTGCGGCTTCCGCCGCCGCGAACTCGGCCTCGGCCAAGGCGGCTTGGGCTTCGGCGAGGTTGCGGGTTTCGGCCTCGACTGTCGCTCTGAGTTCTTGAACCGGCACAAGCGAAGGGAATTGTTCCTGCTCAGCGAGCAGCGCTCTGGTTCGGGTGCGGTTCTCTTCGATGGCTTTGAACGCGAGTTCTCTCCTGGAACGCAGATCCCTGATCAAGAGGTTCAGCGCCTGTATTCGCTCCCGTCGCACCCGTTCTCGCGACGCTGCGCCCAGGAATTCAGGATGCTCCTTTTGATAAAATCCATGAAGCGGGCCTGCCTGGAAAGAACCGTCGTCGGAAATCCAAAACGGAGCTACGGCATCGAGGGCATTTGCTATCCCGCCCCTGCGATACCCGATGCTGGATAGAATCTTCTTAATCACCGTGGCTGCAATCGGCGTATCCGCATCCACGACGGGAATCAGAACGTCAGCTAGGGTGGGCGTGCCGTTCGGAAGTGGGGCTGATTCAAGAAGCAAGTCAAATCCCTGAGGCGGCATGAACCGGCCATCAGAGGTCACTCTGGCGTCGAGCAGCCCGGCTGCTTGGATGGCCCCTTCGATTTTCCCCTGCGTATTTTCGTCGATTCCCGGCGCGAATTCACAAAGAAGGTAGAATGAACGAGAATCTTCTCTCGGAGATCTTGGCGTCCTCCATGCGGCCAAGTCCGGTCTTTTATGGGAATCCGCTTCAAGCGCATTGCGCTCTCGTTCATGGATCTCGATCGAGGCGTCGAGCTCTTTCTTTCCCACGGTCAGGAGGCTGAGTTGCTCGACGAGCTCGGAGCGGAGCTCGGCTGCCGCCTGATCGACAAACTGCTTCATCCTGTCCACGGGCAACGAAAGCAGCTCTTCCGCTAATTGAGGCGAGAAAACAAGAGCATGGGAGGACTCCAGCCACGTTGAAACCGCCGATCCAAACGCCTCGACCGCCCGTTCGAGCTCGCCTTCCCGCGAGCGAAGTCGCTCCATTCTTTCGTCCACGACATTTGCAGCAGTGGCGCGGCGATCCTCCATTCGGCGCATCTTGTCCCGAGAGGTCGTGACCAACTTGTGTTCTTGGTCTGCCTCAGTGATCGCGCGACGGCGTTCCGAGAGGATTCCCTCGCCGGTGCCTCTCGCGGCCTGTGTAGCACCCTCTGAGAGTTGGCGGGAGATACTGGCCTGAGGGCCGTGCAGTCCCGCCTCGCGGGCCGCGGCTTCGGTTCTTCGATCCTGGGTCGTAAATATTTGTTGAGTTCCTTTGACTTCGTTTACAGCGGCCTCTTCCCGAGAGCGCGCGTGCTGCAGTTCGGTGCGATCGCGATCCGCTTTCGCGCGTACGCGGTTCTCATTCCGCAGGGATTCTTCGGCCAGCTGCCGCAAACGATCCAACTGTTGAATCGCCTCGTATTCGCGGGAGGCCTTGATTCCTTCGATCTGCTGATCCAGTTCCAAGTCGAGAGATTGTTGGGAGGTGATCCGTTCCGAGAGGGTAGCGCGCTTTTGATCTGCCTCCGTAATCCTTCCCTGTGCTTCACGCAAGAGACCTCGGCGCTTCTGATATTCACTTTCAGACTGGGTGATCTCTGACGCCCTGGCTTTGGCGACAGAGTGGAGATATTTCCGATAGACCTTGAGAAAGGTTTCGAGGGCGGCGCTGGTCTGACCCAATTGGTTGCGTTCCTCGCGAAGTCGATCCAAGCGCTCAAAACCCTCGGCCAGACGCCCGATGGTTTCTGGATTCAGAGGCGGGAGACTCACTGACAACACCCGAGACAGCTCCGGAAGGTCAAGTCGCTTGGACAGCTGAGGACGGCGGAGTTCGAGCAAGGCTTCGATCAATGCACAGTATTGCTCTTCCGCCATTCCGAATAAAAAGCTGTTCACTTCGCGCCGATAGTCGGCACTTCTCTCGAAGACGTGCCCTTTCCCCTGAAAGACGTCGCCGAGCCTCGAAGGCGTGATCGGGATCCGGTCATTCCCCAACGGGTTCCAGTCCTGATCGACACGCAGCGGTGTGATGAAGTACCGTGCGTCCACTCCTGGGGTTCCCCTTTTGGCCCTCAATCCGGCGCCGATCGTGCAGAACTCCGATGCATTGCCATTCTTGCGTCCAAATTCGATCCAGAGATACCCGATATTGACGTTTACCTCCGGGTTTTGGTCATTGATCAGGTTCCAATACATCGGGCGGGACGTCGATCCGAAGGGGTCAAGCCGTTGGGGTGAAAGATCGGCATCGAGCAGAAAGGGAAGCAGTACCTCGAGTGCTTTCGACTTTCCGGATTCGTTTCGCCCGCGAAGTAGAAGCCGACCGTGGTGGAAGACGAATCGCTGGTCATCGTATTCCCAAATGTTCTGGAGGCCGGCGCGGAGAAGCTGCCACCGGTCTTTGCTCGGGGTTGGAAGAGACGTCCTCGCATCAGTTGGTGTAGAACCGAGAAGATTGGGCTCGTTCAAAATAACTCCTCTTGGCGTGTCCTTTTGGATTGTCTGCGTTCGGGCTCCTGCGGAGCGTAGCGGGCGATCGCGGGAAGCGCTTGCCAGCAACCTCCATCGATGGGGCGAACCAGGTTGAATGCCCAAAGAATGTCGAGTGCTTCGGTGACCAGGCGTTTGGATCCTTCGGAGGAGATGGTGTACTCTTGGCTCCATCCGCAGGATTTTCCAAAGCGTTTTAGGAGTCCATCCATCCAAAGGGAGATCTGCGCATGCGCAATCGGGCTTCCGTCGCTTTTTGCCGCTTTACTGATCCGCTCGGCCAAAAGCAGTGCGGCGTGCTTTATCGTCGAGCCGCCTTCTGGAAACGGGGTATCCGTGAGATGTCCGGTGGGGTCTGCCGGCAGGAGTCCTTCTTTCCGTCGCTCGACCTGAAGTCCAATGTCCGATTCGAGCAGGCGGTAAACCGTGCCGCGCGCGTGATCCAACCATTCCCATTGCTCGGGCGTGAGTTCCTCGTAATACAATACGGGCTCATCGACTAGCCGTCTCAATACGGAATGCCGAGCCTTGAGCTTTCTGCCCTCCTCGGTTTCGGCGTAGTTTTCTTGCGAGAGCATTTCGGGCATTCCGGCAAGGACCGGCGGCAGGGCCGAGGAGAGGAGACTGGCGATCAAAGAATGATTGATGTCAAACAGCGCGTTTCCATCGCGGGATTGGATGTATCTATCCGCATCGCCATCGCGGAGGACCAGCACAGCGTTCTCGAGCAGCCAGCGGAGGGCGTCCACGAAGGCCCTGCGTTCGGGCCCTGTCGTGGAATCGAAGGCGTCGATTTCCTTCATTCCGCGGGTGATCAGCTCCAACTGTTCCGCCAAAATCTGAAGAGTGGTTTGGTTATGCTCCCTGTCCAGGATGGAAAGCAGCAGGCACAGGAAGACATACCGGCGACGGCTTAAAGGCGCCTTGCCTGGGAGAGAGGCCGGATGCGAGGAGTTTACTCGCGCAGGGATTTTGAAGAGGCGCGCGACACCAGCTCGAGGGTCAATTTTGAGCCTCCATCCGAGCCAGGAAGCAAACCATTCCGTCAGCCAAAGGCGGTGACGGACGAGCAGCCGGAACGTTTCGGGATCCTGATGCATCACGATCAGCGGTCGGAGCAAGAGGGCACGTAATCCGAGTTGTTTTTCGGATCGTTCGGAGGCGCCGAATTGGCTCTCGTTCTGCGCGTTGGAGTCACCCGGTTCATGGAGGTTAGGGAGCGACATGCGTGGCCTCGAGGGCGTGCCGATCACGTGAGAGCGAGGTCGGTTGCAATTCAATTTCGTAATCCGGGCAATGGAGCAGGCCCCTCGGAGTGAAAATGGCCGCTCTCATCCCTTCTACTGTTCCTGCGTCCGCTGGGAGAAAAAGTTTTACCCAGTATCCGGCATCGGAGGTTCTGGCGATTCGCAGGTTCTCAGGCGTTCGAGGTGCTCTCAGCACGGCATCCAAGAGGGACAGCAAGGCTTCGAACTCTTCAAGCGAGATTTCCGCGAGATTCGCGATGCGGAACTTTCCTCGCCGGGCCAGAGATTCCAGCGCAGCCTCTCGAAGCTGCCGCTCTCGTCGACGATTCGTGAGGAGAAGGGCCTTGGCGTTACCGTGGTCTGGGACCGCCGAAGGGCGGCCTGCAACCGAGGCCTTTCCACGGGTCCCTAGCCGGACGGGAATGAGAACGGGAGGAGTTTCCCACCAAGAGGCCCCCGGAGGCGTGATTTCACTATCCTCTTCGACCAGGTGAAAATGTCGCGAAGCATACAGGCCGAAGGCCATTTGCCAGAGAGCATGAGCGTCCCTGTCGTCAGCCAAAACGGAAAACCAGGAGGCGAGCATTCGGAAGTCCGCGGCACGATCGATGGCTTGAGTGCGAAGCTCGTTCACGCGGCTCAAAGCACGAGTCAGTGCGACCACTGAATCTACGGCGACTTTGGCGAGTCGCTCGACTGTTGCCCCATCGGTTCCCTCTTCCGGGATGAACCAGCGCTTGATGCCATTCCATTTCGCGATTCGGGCATGTCTCCAGCGCTCCAAGGATCCGTCGGCACCGAAGTCAGGCGGCACATCCGCCGACTCGGACGCCCGTTGGACAATCTGTCCGATCCCCGTTGAGGAGACCGAAGCGATTTCCGTGGCGATTTCTTCCGTATTCTGGCGAAGTTGGTCAACGAAGCGGCTGATGTAATCGAGAATCGCCTGTTTCCGAAAGAAGAATCTTTCTTCGAGCTCATCTCCGGCCACGTTCAAAGCCTCAGTTTGGGAGGTGAGTTCTCCGATGAAATGGTTCGCCTCTTCGGTAAGCGTGTCGAACGCCGAGAAGAGGTCATGAAGCAGTATCAAATAGGTGTCCGGCGCGGAGTCCGGGTTCAGTGCTTCGTTCCCGATTCTGCGAAGGGTTTCGAGGATCTTTCGCAGCATGGAAGACTGGAGCGAGCCAGTGGAACCCAGGGTCGCTTCGACTTCTAGTACCGCGCGATGCGCTGCTTCTCCCATGGGGGTCAAGTGGTAGATGAACCGTTTGCGGCTGAAGTCCTCCACGCGGTTGACCGCAGCGGTATCGTGCGCGTGCTGAAGGTTTCCCCAACTGACGAGTGCCTCGAGAAGGCGACTTAATTTTTCGGGGTTTTCAAAGGCATCCAGGTCTTCCGTTGCGAGTTCATATTTCCGTTCGCCGATCGCTTTTTGAATCTCTGTCGGCCGCATTTCGATCACGTATTGCTGTTTGGCCTCGTAAAAAATCTGCATGATGGCCCGATAAGAGGGTGCGTTGGGAGCCGTAACATAGGAGAAAACCGGCACTTGATTGAGAATGCGTGACACAGGTTTCTTGTAGCCCTCTCGGTAAAGGCATTCCACCGTTTTTTGAGTAGCCGAGGCCTCCGCTCGCGAACTGTCCTGAGCCATGCCGAACTCAAGTGTGACCTGCGGGCCATTGGCTGTTCAAATGTGCCCCAGAAACGGGGATGGGAAAAATTTTAGAAACGCTTTCAGACGGTTAAAAATGCGGCGACCTGCGGGCTTGCGAGGTTGTGGTTGACCCTTTGTTGACCCCTAAATAAAAAAACGACCTAAAAAATATTTTGAAAGTCATCTTATATTACTGATTTTAAAGGATTTGTTTGGTGGCTGAGGGCGGGATCGAACCGCCGACCTGCGGGTTATGAATCCGCCGCTCTAACCATCTGAGCTACCCAGCCAGCCAAAAGGAGAGGACTGTCATAACCCTGAAATGAAAAGGGATCAATCAAGTTTTTGAGGCGGGCTTGCGCTGGCGGTCCGAGGTGTGAAAGAGTTCCCCGGATGCGAAGCTATCCGAAGCCGGGCCCGGTCGGGGGCCGGCTGATCCGCGAAGTGATTGGGCTGCTGAGGGCTGAAAAGATGCCTCTCCCTTTGAATGCCGGCGTAGATTCGCATATCCTCATCGCGCTTTCCGGAGGGGCCGACTCACTGGCCCTGGCTCTTTTGCTCGCAAAATACGGCCGGCGAGTGGTGGACCGGAAAAAAATCCGGCTTCTCCACGTGAATCATGGCTGGCGCGGCAAGGAATCGGACGCCGACGAAGCCTTCGTCCGGGACTTTGCCAAGCGTCTGAAGCTGAGGCTCGATGTCGTCCGTCTCGATCCGCCGTCGGCCAATGGAGGCGAGTCGTGGGAGGACTTGGCGCGCCAGGAACGAAAGAAGATCTTCGCCACCCGAGCGGCCAAGGGCGGCCGTCTCGTCCTTACTGCGCATCAGGCGGACGATCTGGCGGAGACCGTACTGTGGCGGCTGCTGACGGGAGCGAGCGACACCCATGGCGGGGGCATTGCCGTGAGGCATGGGGTGGAGCTGCGGCCTTTGTTGCGGGTTCGCAAAGAGGCGCTCCGAGAGTTTCTGCTCGAAGAGGCGCAGCCCTGGCGAGAGGACGCGACCAATCGCGACCCGAGGTTCCAACGGGCTCGGATGCGTCTGGAGCTTATGCCGGTCCTGGAGGCGCTTTTTCCGAGGTCGGTGGAGCACCTCGTGGCGTTGGCCTTTCGCGCTCAACAAAGGGACGGCGCCGGCACCTCGGAGACAGTCCCGCCGGGCGAGTGGCAAGAGACACTCGGGGCGCTCTTTGGTTCAGCCGGCCTTAAGCCGCGCCGGGCTCACTGGGAGTGGGCCGCCGCGGCATCGGGCCTGAGCGCAAGCAAGCGCGCAGAGCTTCACCTTCCGCAGGGCTGGAAACTCATTCGCGAAGCGCAGCGCAACGGCGCCCGGGAGAGCTGGCGATTAGAGCGTGATAAGCCGTTGGAATGCCAACGAAAAAGTTAAGCGGAATTGCGGCTTAAAATTGATTTGCGTTTCCTTTTCATGCTACGTTAGCCGGATAAGGCCAAGTAGGGTCTTTTTTACACGAGAGGGTTGGGTTTCCATCAGATGAAGCCATCGCACAAAACGGTCGCTCTTTGGTTCGTACTGATCTTGTTGTTTGCGAGTCTTTTTAAGATCTTCGATCCAGGGACAGGGCGCCGCAAGGACATCAAATTCAGGGACTTCGTCCAGTACGTCAAGGAAGGCAAGGTGGCTGAAGTCACCTTCAAGTCCGACAACACCATCGTGGGGAACTTCAAGGAAGCCCCGGCGGACGGCAAGCGCCAGTTTGAGACCGTGGGCGATACCGAGAACCCGAAAATTTTTGAGATCCTCGAAAAGAACGACATCATCCCGAACTACGAGCGCGTCGAGAAGACGCCGGTCTGGCAGCAGGTCCTGATCTCCTGGTTCCCGATGCTGCTGCTTTTCGTGTTGTTCTTCCTTTTCATGCGGCAGCTCCAGGTGGGCGGCGGCAAAGCCATGTCCTTCGGCAAGAGCAAGGCGCGGCTTCTCACGGAGTCCAATAATCGCGTCACGTTCAAGGACGTGGCGGGCGCCGAAGAGGCCAAGCAGGAGCTCGAGGAAATCATCGAGTTCCTGAAGGATCCGAAAAAGTTCACCCGGCTCGGCGGGCGCATCCCCAAAGGCGTGCTCCTCATGGGCCCTCCGGGAACCGGCAAGACGCTGCTCGCGAAGGCGATCGCGGGCGAGGCGGGCGTGCCGTTCTTCTCGATCTCGGGTTCGGATTTTGTCGAGATGTTCGTGGGCGTCGGCGCCTCGCGCGTGCGCGACCTGTTCGACCAAGGCAAGAAGCACGCCCCGTGCATCATCTTCATCGATGAGATCGACGCCGTCGGTCGCCACCGTGGCGCGGGCCTGGGCGGCGGGCATGACGAGCGCGAGCAGACCCTCAACCAGCTGCTTGTCGAGATGGACGGCTTCGAGAGCAATGAAGGCGTCATCCTGATCGCCGCGACGAACCGGCCTGATGTGCTCGATCCGGCGCTGCTGCGGCCGGGCCGTTTTGACCGCCGCGTGGTCGTATCGGCTCCGGACGTCAAGGGGCGCGAGGCGATCCTCAAGGTCCACACCCGCAAGACGCCCATGTCGACCAACGTGAACCTCTCGATCATCGCGCGCGGGACGCCCGGCTTCTCCGGTGCTGACCTCGAGAACCTGGTGAACGAGGCGGCGCTCCT
Source organism: Oligoflexia bacterium (assembly GCA_023700925.1). GTDB lineage: Bacteria > Bdellovibrionota > UBA1018 > UBA1018 > UBA1018 > JAMPXJ01. The sequence continues at coordinate 38,068 of JAMPXZ010000005.1, forward strand.
GGCCGCGCGGGAAAACAAGAAGTTCCTGGAGATGTCGGACTTCGAGCACGCCAAGGACAAGGTCCTGATGGGCGTGGAGCGAAAAAGCATGGTGCTCTCCGAAACGGAGCGCAAGACGACGGCCTACCACGAGGCGGGCCATACGCTGGTCGGCAAGTTCATGCCGGGCACGGATCCGATCCACAAGGTGACGATCATCCCGCGCGGGATGGCGCTTGGGGTCACCCAGACGTTGCCGAGCGAAGATCGCATGAGCCTGAGCAAGGAGCGCGCGGAAAACAGCATCTCCTTCCTCATGGGCGGAAGGCTCGCCGAGGAGCTGGTGCTGAACCAGAAGACGACCGGCGCGGGCAACGACATCGAGCGGGCCACCGAGCTCGCGCGGCGCATGGTCTGTGAATGGGGTATGAGCGACGTCCTGGGGCCCGTGAGCTTCGGCAAGAA
>JAMPXZ010000163.1 GCA_023700925.1 Oligoflexia bacterium
GCTCCTGAGCGCCGGCCATACCATCAACATCATCAAGGATCAGAGAGTCGTTCAGAAGTTCAAGGCCAATTTGCCGGACCGGCTCGAGAACCTCTTTGAATGCTCAAACCCCCTTTGCATATCAAGACGAGAGCATGCTGAGTTTACCGACAGCCTCTTTCACGTCGAATCGACCGACACGGGCGACGGCGATTCTCCATTGCTTGTGAGATGCCATTATTGCGAACAGATCCTGAAAAGAGGCGAAATTGCACTCAATAGATGAGGCGTTCGCGCAATTCGTGATCCGAAACAGGGTCGTCGGGTTCTCCGAAGAGCCCTTTACGCTCGCTTCCGGCCGGCAGTCGCATTTTTACGTGAACTGGCGCGCGGTTTGCGACGAGCTCGGGACTTTTCATGAGCTTCTGGGACTGCTCGCTCCGAGGTCTCTCGCGGAGTTCCCCTTGGCAAGATGCTTTTACGGGGTTCCTGAAGGCGGCACAAAACTCGGACTGATCCTTCAATACGAGCTGTTCGCAAGAAAAGCGGCTCAAAGCAGCGATGCGTATCCCTTCGCGATGGGACGGGCAAAGCCCAAGGAACGCGGTCCCTTGTCACACCGGAACTTCCTGGGCACTCCCGCCGGACACACGGTCTTGGTCGAGGATGTCGCCACCAGCGGCCAGTCGCTTCTCAGGGCGCTTAAGGAACTGAAGCAGCTCGAAGGCTGTATCCCCTACGGCGTGATGGTTCTTACGGACCGCCAGCAGCGGCTCGACGGCGATAAGAGCCTGAAGGAGCTGATCGAGGAACAAGGATTGAAATACTTCGCCTTCTCCCATGCCAGAGGATTGCTCGAGAGGCTTGAGCTACCTGCATTGCTTTCAGAAAAAATCCGACAGGAGTTCGAAAAGTGAATGAACGTATCCGCGACCGGATCTGCCTTGCTCTTGACGGCTTTGACAGCACTGAAGCCGCGCTCGAGCGCGTCCGTGAGCTGAAAAGCCACGTCGGAATGTTCAAGGTCGGCCTCGAGCTTTACTCCGCCTTCGGACCTGGGATCGTGCAGATGCTCCATGACGAAGGGGTAAAGGTTTTTCTGGATCTCAAGCTGCACGATATCCCGAAAACCGTCGAAAACACGTCGCGGGTACTGAGCCGCCTGAAAGTCGCGCTCTTCAACGTCCACGCGAGCGGCGGAACCGAGATGATGCGCGCGGCGTTGGAAGGCTGCGGCGGACAATCCAAGGTCATCGGCGTTACCGTCCTTACGAGCTGGGCCGAGACTTCCTTTCGAGGCGAACTCGGCGTTTCGCAGCCCTTGGACACCTATGTTCTTGGGCTCGCAAAACTTGCCGAGCAGGCGGGCCTTCAGGGTGTCGTATGCTCCGCGCAAGAGCTCGAGCTCTTGAAGCCGAACCTGCCACAGGACTTCGTGTTCATCACGCCTGGAATTAGCGGGAGCAGTACCCGGGCGGGGGCTGATCAAAAGCGCGTCTTCACGCCGGCCAAAGCGGTCATGAACGGTGCGACCCACCTGGTGATCGGACGCGCGATAAACGGGCTGCCAGGCGCTCGGCAGAGGATTGAGGAGCTGGAGCTGATTCACGGGGATCTTTCGCGTGTTCTATGAACATTGGATCCGGCCATTTCTTTTCCGGCTGGATCCGGAGACCGCTCATGAGCTGGTTAGCAAGGCGGCAAAAGCCGCACAGGCCGTCCCCGGCGCCCTTGCTCTTATCCGCCTGGTAACTACCGCGAAAGCTCACGAACCCAGGACGCTGTTCGGAAGGACCTTCGCGCATCCGATCGGACTCGCCGCAGGGTTCGATAAGAACGCTGAGCTGGTTCCCTTTCTGCACGCGCTCGGATTTTCGTTTGTAGAGGTCGGGTCGATCACACATCAGGCTTCGGCGGGAAATCCGAGACCCCGTATTTTTCGCCTCCCCGAAGACAAGGCGCTGATCAATCGCATGGGTCTGAACAATAAGGGCGCCGAGGCGGCGGCCCTGGCTCTGGAAAATAGGGTCTGGCCCTGCCCCGTCGGTATAAACCTGGCAAAGACACATTCGCCCGCGATCGTTGAAGAGGCGGGAATCAGGGACCTCTGCAAGAGCTTCTCACTGCTTCAAGACAAGGGAGACTATGTCTGCCTTAACATCAGTTGCCCGAACACCAGCGAGGGCAAAACGTTCGAGGACCTCCCGCTTCTTCGCCTGCTCCTGCAGGAACTCAAGAAGCTTCGAACCGGCAAGCCTCTTTTGCTGAAGGTTTCGCCGGATATTTCTCTGGCGGACCTCGAAAAGATCATCACGCTTGCTCTCGACTTCGGGCTCTCCGGCCTTGTGCTGGGAAACACGTCGCACGCTCGCGCGGAACTTAGAAGCGCGAATTTCACGGAAAAAGGCGGGCTGAGCGGCCATCCCCTGTTCGGGGCAACCTATGACAGGTTGGTGTTCGCTCGTGAAAAGGTGCCTTCTTCTTTCGTGTTGATCGCCTGCGGCGGAATTGATTCCGGGGAGCGGGCCAGACGTTGCCTCGATGCCGGAGCGGATCTACTTCAGATTTATACCGGGCTGATCTACAAAGGCCCTGCTTTGCTCAGAGAGTGCATAGCTCATTCGGCCTTCCGTTTCGCCCACTTTCGCCCTTCTTCCAAGACCCACAGCCCCATTGCGAAAAGTACGGAGTAGCCCCAGAACCCCCACGGAACCGGCGCGGTTCCCAGGCTGAGATTCCCCAGCGGCGTATAGACGACAACCACGAGGGCGAGAACCTCCAGGCCGACACCGATCACGATGATTTTGTTGCTTCCCAGTCCAGCCCAGCTCGACCGCGACTCGCTTCGACAGACGAAGACGTTCACCATCTGCATGATCACGATCGTCCCGAAGCACGCGGCCGTCGCGGCTTGATAAATCGGATCCGAGCCATTGAGCTGCTCCGGATAGCTCCAGCCCGAGGCCTTCAGAAAAATGAAGAACACCGCCAAGGCCGCGATCCCTTCAAGCAGGCCAAGATAAAGATAGGCTCTCGAAAGCAGGCGCCAGTCGAGAAGACGTCCCCTGAACTCCCGCGGACTCTTCCCCATCACGTGCCCCTCAGGCGGCTCGGCACCCAGTCCCAGCGCCGGTACGATGTCCGTGCCAAGGTCGATCGCCAGGATCTGAATGATGGTTAACGCCAGCGGTATCTTGAAAATCGCGAACCCCAGATAGGGCAGCAGCTCCGGAACGTTCGACGCCAGAATGTAGGTGAGGAACTTCCTCACATTCAGGAAGACGCTTCGGCCTTCCTCGATCGCACTCACGATCGTCGCGAAATTGTCGTCGAGAAGGATGATGTCAGACGCCTCCCGAGCGACATCCGTTCCGTCCCGCCCCATGGCGACCCCGATCGCGGCCTTTCGCAGCGCCGGGGCATCATTGACTCCATCACCGGTAACCGCGACGATCTCCCCTTGCTCCTGGAGCGCCTCGACGATTCTGAGTTTCTGATCACTGCCCAGTCTCGCGAAAAGAACCGGCCCGGCGGCAAGCGCCCGCTTGAGCTCGGCGTCCGTCAGTCTCTGGAGCTCGTCACCGGTAATCACGCGTGCCTCATCCCCCACGACAAGGCCGCTCTCCTTCGCCACGGCAAGCGCGGTCCGAGGATGGTCGCCGGTAAGCATGATCACCCGGATCCCGGCGCTCCTGCACTTTCTTATCGCCTCGGGTACCTCCGGTCGAACCGGATCCTCGAGCCCCACCAGTCCCGCGAAAACAAGATCTTTCTCATCTCGCTCTGAGCGATAACCTTGCGGCAAGTGCCGGTAGGCGAAAGCAAGAACCCTCATTCCACTCGACGCTAGCCGCTCTTCGGCGTCAACGATGCGACCCCTCTGCGCCGCATCCAGAAACGAGCAGAGCGGCAGAACCGAAGACATCGCGCCCTTCACGTAAAGTACCTGCCCCTCCCCTGCCTGGTGTACCGTTGTGAGGCGTTTGCGCGCGGAATCGAATGGAATTTCAGCGATCCGCCGCCCCTGAGGATCGCCACTCCCTGAACTACCTGCCGCGAAGTCGAAAAGAGCGATCTCCATGGGATCCCCTTTCCGCTCAAGGCCTCGCTTGCCTTGAACCTCCCTCAGCTCATGGCAATTCAAGGCCACGTCGAGCACTTTATGACGATCCTCCGCATGGATCTGCCGCACCTGCATCTGGTTGCGCGTCAAGGTACCCGTCTTATCCGTGCAGATGACGCTGGCGGAACCCAGCGCCTGAACGGCGGGAAGGCTCCTGACCAAGGCATTTCGCTTAGCCATCCGCCTCGAAGCCATCGCGAGCGCCACGCTCACGGTGGGGAGAAGTCCCTCAGGGACATTGGCGACAATGATCCCTATTCCTAAAATAGCGCTTTCCAGGAACGACATCTTCAGGCCCCGGCCAATGAGAAAAAACAGGAGCCCGATCGAACAGGCGATAAGAGCCAGGGTCCGGCTCAGGCGTTGGATCTCGAGCTGAAGCGGTGCAACCTGCGCCTCGACCCGTTCCGTGAGGCTCGCCGTCTTCCCCAGCTGGGTGTCCATCCCGGTCGCGAACACGACTCCCCGGCAACGCCCTGACAGAACCACTGAGCCCGCCAAGGCGACGCTGGCAACCTCTTTGAGCTCCGGCAGGGACTCACCCGTGATCGCCGCCGAATCAACTCTCGCATTCCAGGATTCCAAGACTCTGCAATCCGCGGGAACCCGATCGCCTTCCCCTAGAATGAGAATATCCCCAGGAACGACCTGCTCGGCGGGGATCACGCGTTGACTCCCCGCTCTTAGGACCATCACCTCACGCGGCATGACGGCCTTGAGCTCATCCAGCGTTCGTTCAGCGCGATATTCCTGCCAGAACGAAAAAACTCCGTTCAGCAGAATCACCGCGACTATGGCTAAACTCAGGGTCCGCATCCCCTGGCCGGGGGACCACAGGTCCGCGATCAGAGCCAGGAGAGCCGCGACCCATAGCAGGGCGGCAAAGAAATGGCAGAACTGCGCCGCGAAACGCCTGAGAACGGAGCTCCGAGCCGTCGCTTGAATCTCGTTTGCCCCGAATCGGCGAAGCCGCTCGGCTGCCTCCTCTTCGGATAAGCCCGTATCTCCCAAGAGCATTTCGAGTGCATTAGCTATGCTGAACGCCGCTCTATCCCTGGCCTCTCAAAATATTTCATTGCAATCCGATATAACTATTATATGCTCTTAAGAGCATCTAAAGCTATTTAGACAGCTCTCAAGGACTGGAAATTATGGTCGCTCGCAACACTCTTCTCCAGGCACCGCCGTACGCCGTCGAACAGGCCCTTAAACGCCTGGGAACCAATCTGCGGACGGCCCGCATTCGCCGCCGGTTGACAGTCCAAGACACTGCTCAAAAGATCGGAACCGGCGTCCGCGCCGTATTGGACGCAGAGAAGGGAAAACCTTCGACCAGCGCCGCGGTCTACGCCGCGCTCCTTTGGGCTTACGGTCTCATGAACGATTTCGAGGTACTAGCCGATCCTGCTCGCGACTCCGAAGGACACACGCTCGCTCTGGCCCGCGAGGGTTCACGGGTTCGCCATCGGACGAGAAAGACCGGAGGGATGGACAATGACTTCTGATGCACAGCCCTCGGAGTGCTATGTCTACATCACCCTGCCGGGGCAGACTCAACCCATCACTGCGGGGCGTTTTGAGCTCACGACGACAAGGGCCGGAGTTCCTCTTGGCCGGTTCGTTTACGGGAAGCACTACCTTGAGAATCCCGAGGCCGTTGAATTTGATCCCATCGAACTCAGGCTGACGCCGCGCACGTACGAGACGACAATCCTCAAAGGCGTATTCGGAGCGATTCGAGATGCGGGGCCGGACTATTGGGGGCGGCGCGTGATCGAGCGAAACACGGGAAAAGCACAGTTCGGCGAAATGCATTACCTCCTGCATTCACCCGATGACCGCGCTGGCGCCCTCGGTTTTGGCTTGAATCGAAATCCACCGGCACCTCGCCGCCACTTCAATCAGACGCTCCATCTTGAAAAGCTGCAAGCGATTGCCGATGCAATCGTCGCGGACGAGGAACTGCCCCCTGACGCGGTTACCGGCCAGATCGAGAACCTCATGCTCATCGGTACCTCGATGGGCGGAGGAAGACCAAAAGCGGTCGTAGAAGACGCTGACGGCCTTTGGCTTGCCAAGTTCAATCGTACCGACGACAGGTGGAACAATGCCCGCGTTGAGCACGCCATGCTCCAGCTCGCCCGAAGCTGCGGCATAGCGACGGCTGAAAGTCGAATCGTATCGGTCGGCGGCCGTGACGTGCTTCTTGTCAAGAGGTTTGACCGCGAGAAAGCGGAGAGCGGCTACCTCCGAGCGCGGATGGTCAGCGGGCTTACGCTCCTACGAGCCGAAGAGTTTTCTTCAGCTCGAGATAATTGGTCTTACGTACTCCTCGCGGAAGAGGTTCGGCGCGCAAGCTCACAACCAGATGCGGACGCAAGAGAGCTCTTCAAGCGGATGTGCTTTAATGCATTGATCTCAAACAGTGACGACCACCCACGCAATCACGCGATCATCGCAAAAAACCGGACGTGGAAGCTATCACCTGTCTATGACTTGACCCCCACAACGCCGATCAGCATGGAGAGACGGGATCTTGCGATGGTGGTAGGAGATGCCGGCCGTTTCGCAAATGCTGAAAATCTCCTCTCCCAATGCCAGCGATTCCTGGTGAAACGGGATCAAGCCGAGACCTTGGTCAAGGAGATGGCAATGCAAGTGAAGGCGACTTGGTATCAGGCTGCGAGAGGATGCGGTGTCTCAGAGGCTCACTGCAAGTTGCTCTCGGACGCGTTTGCATACCCTGGATTTGACCTGCCGCTACCCAAGGCCTAGGCCCTTACTTCCCCGCCTTCGCCCGAACACTGTTCAGCTGACTGACCAAGGGCGCATCCCGCTCCGTGACGAAGTTGATCACGGTCCCGGCCCTCCCGGCGCGAGCCGTGCGCCCCACCCGGTGAAGGTAATTCTCCAGCTGCTGGGGTAAATGATAATTCACCACCCGCCCGACGTGCTCCACGTCCAGGCCCCGCGATCCCAGATCCGTCGCGATCAATAGCCCCACCTTGCCTTCCCGGAAGGCTTTCAGATTCGAACGACGTTCGACCTTGTCCATCTCGCCCCGGTAGACCGCGCAGCCGTGGCCGTGCTTGCGGAGCTCCTCGGCGAGCTTGTCGCACTGTTCACGCGTATTGGTGAAGATCAACGTGCCCCCCTCTACCCGGTCGGCGAGAACCGCCTCGAGGAGCGGGAACCGTTTGCCGTTCTCGACGGTGCGATTGACCGTATTGAGCGTCGCCACCACCCGATGGTGCCCTTCGCTGCGGAAGACCTCCGCATCGCCGAACACCTTGTCGATGAGCTTCTGCACCGCCGGCGACACCGTGGCCGAGAACAGTGCCAGCTGCCGATCCTTCGGGCAGGCCTGCACGATCCGCGTGGCATCGGGCAGGAACCCCTGGTCCAACATCTGGTCCGCCTCATCGAACACGAGGATGCGGATATCGCTCAGGTTCAAGAGCTTACGATCGAGGAGCTTCACGAGCCGCCCTGGCGTGGCGACGAGCACTTCGAATTGCCCGGCCACGTTCCGCTTGGCGACCTCCAGCGCGGTGCCCCCGAGGACCGTGCGCACCCGGAGCCGCGTCGTATGCGTGAAGGGCTTGAAGACGCGCGAAATCTGCTCTCCCAGCTCCCGCGTCGGCACGATCACGGCGGCGCGAGGCTGACTGTCGGTTTCGACCGGCTCGCCCATATGCTCCAGGACTTTCAGGTGATTCAGCACGGGCAACGCATAGGCCAGCGTCTTGCCGCTGCCTGTTTCCGCGACCCCCACCACCGACCGGCCGTCGAGGAGCGGCGGCATCGTGAGCTCCTGGATCTCAGTGGGCTTTTCCAGGCCCTTTTCGGCCAAGGTTTCTTTGAGGGAGGCCAGCAGGTCGCGACGCGTGAATACACTCATGATGAGTCGGTCCTACCTTCCGGGGGCGGGTTTCGGATAGGGAAATCGCCCTCACCCATGTTAGTTCTGACCCGGTATGCATCCCCGCAATCGACATCAGGGTCGTTATGACTTCGCTCAGCTGATCCGGGCCTGCCCCGAGCTCGCGCCCTTCGTGGCCCCCACGCGTTTCGGGGAGCGATCGATCGACTTTGCCGATCCC
>JAMPXZ010000164.1 GCA_023700925.1 Oligoflexia bacterium
GAAGCCGTCTTGTCTATGTCCGAGTTGATTCGCATGACCCCGCGCTCGCCGCCTCCGTGGCCCACCGGTTAAGCGTTGCTTTCGTCGAGCAGAATCTCGCCAGCCAACTCTTCATCTCGAAAGAAGTTTTGCATGCGCTCCAGTCGAAGGGCGGCGATACGAATGCGGCGGATTTGCCCGCCGTCGTCAATAGTCCATTGATCCAATCTCTCAAAGGAGAGTACGCCAAGCTTCAAAGCTCCTACGCCGAGTTGTACGCCCGATACACGGAGAAACATCCCGCCGTGATCCGGGTGAAATCCAGCATGGTCGCTCTGGATTCACAGATTCGCGCCGAAACGGCGCGCATCGTCGCCTCCATGAAAACGGAGCTCTCCGGTCAGCTCAAGGGCAACAATGTCCGGGTCATAGACACTGCGGAGACTCCAGAGAGGCCGATAAAGCCCAAGAAGCTGGCGTCGTTGCTGATGGGGATCATTGGTGGCTTAGCAGCCGGGTTCGGCCTGGCTTTCGTGATTGAAATTCTTGACCAGTCGGTTCGCACTCAGGAAGATGTCGAGAATAAGTTGGGTCTCCCCTTCCTGGGCCAGATTCCGCTCGCGACCGGGCAAAAAGGTGCTGTTTATGATGCTTTGCTCTCGAGTGAGCTTTCCCTGACCAGCGAGGCGGTCCGCAATCTGCGGACCATGGTGGATTTCGCCGGCTTGCCGCAAAATATTAGGACCGTAATCGTTACCAGTACCGTGCAGGATGAGGGGAAGAGTTATGTCGCATCGAATCTGACCGTCGCATTTTCCCAACTTGGCGAAAAAGTTCTGCTGATCACGGGGGACATGCGCCGACCTATGGTCCATAAGAACTTCAAGGTCTCCACGGAGCGGGGACTTTCTGACTTCCTGGCAAAAGGCCAACGCGTCGAGGAATTGGCCGAACTCGTGAAAAAATCTAATGTTCCTGGTGTCGATATTCTTTCCTGCGGACCGAGACCCCCGAATCCGTCTGAACTCCTTAATACCCCGAGGCTCGGAGCTCTAGTTGCTTGGGCTAAAACCAACTACGACCGCGTCATTGTCGACTGCACGCCGATGTACCCAATTCACGACACCCTGTTGTGGGGGCGGCATGTAACCGCCGCTATTTTCGTGGTGCGCTATGGACGCACGCGCGCGCCGCTCGTTGCGAAGGCGTGCCAGCGACTTCGGGAGGGGGGCGTTAAAATCCTTGGGGCCGTCGTCAATGCCGCCAAACCCGGCGGCCTGACCTACGCCGCGTATGGCTACTATTATCAACAGTACTACCATTCGTACGATGAAGAGGCTGTTGGTAAAGCGTCGTGATTCGGCGGATACACGGTCATTTCGCTGAAGGGCTCCTCCTGGGTGCGGTCTTTTTCGGTCCGATGGCGTTTGGAGCCGTAGAACCGTGGTCTTTTGCCGTCTTGTCTGTTCTGGTCTGCGGCTCTTTTTTTTTCTCCGCATTAAGCAGGACTCCTGACTTCAGTAATCCCGTTTATAAAACCCTACTCCCTGGGATAGCTGGAGTACTTCTCATCGGATTCGTGCAACGTTTTTTCCCGCAATCGATATTGGGGCCTGCCGTTTGGGGGCCGTTCACAGTCAGCGCTTACGGCACCGATCGGTCATTATTGCTTTGGATGACCTACGCGGCCGCGATTTGGTGCACCGCGCTGATTTTCGACCAACCTGCGGCGGTGCGCCGGCTGTTCTCGGCGGTCTTCTTGTTGGGATGCGTAGTCGCGGTTGTCGGCTTGATACAGATGGCTCAGCATCGACTTGCGATCTACGGTGTGCGTCCGGTGGCTGCTGGCGAGCCGTTTGGACCCTACTATAACAGAGACCACGCCGCATCGATGCTTATTATGGCCGTTTTCTGCGGTGTCGGCCTATTTTGGGACAGGGTTACCGCCTATCGTGCGGCGCGAGTGCGGCCGAATATATTCAACTTCGCGGCTGTTCAGATCACGGTTCTCTTCGGTGTCGGCGTTCTTCTCCTCGGCGTATTCCACACGTTGTCTCGCGGCGCCCTGGGCGCTCTTTTAATCACGAGCGCCGTGCTGGCCTTGATTGCCGTTTGGTCCAGCCGACATCGGTTCGTTTGGCTGGGGCTCGGCATGGCCGTATTTGCCGCCGCCGTAGCGATGAGTCCTGTCGCTGGGAGGCTTACGGGTGAGCACCTCGGCCGCTCGGCCGCCTTCCGCCTTTCGATTTACCGCGGGGGTCTCGAACTGGTTCGCGACTTCCCTTTGTTTGGGTCGGGCTTGGGCGCGCTTCGGCAGGCATATGCGCCGTATCAATCGGCGTCGATTCCCGGAGTTCTTGAGCATGTGCATAGCGACTGGTTGGAATTGTTGATTCAAACGGGCGTAGTCGGCCTTGCCTTATATTCCTTCGGCCTGTTGCTCTATCTCCGTTCATGTTTAAGAGCGATTTTCAATAATGGAAATTACGCGTCTTTTGGGCTCGCATGCGGGTCGGCCGCGGCTCTTCTTGCGTTTATGCTTCACGGGCTTGTCGAATTCAGTTTCCAAATCCCGGCAAATGCGGTTATTTTCTTCGTCATTGTGGCGGCACTGGGCTCACTGGCAAAAAGCGGCGATAAATCGAAGATGCTTCGACCGTCCGTCGCTATCGGAGGAGCGAACATTGTCGGCGCCATCTGCGCTGTGATTCTGGCAGCCGTCTCGGCGCCTCAGGCGCTTGCTTCGTGGCACCACCTTACCCTGACTGATGCTCTCACGCCAACAGAACGTGTCGAGAAGATGTCCAAGGCCATCGCTTTGGACGCCAAACCGCGGTACTATTTTGAACTGGCGAGAGAATTGGCCGCCGAGACTCCCGTTCAATCCGGCGAGGGTGTCGCTTTGCTTCGCAAATCTTTGGGGAATGCTGATGCTGCCGTCCGTCTCGACCCCGCGAGTCCGCGCTATCGGAACCTGCAGGGCAATCTTCTTTGGCGGCTAGGCCGCGTGTCGGATGGAGAAGAACTCATTAAGGGCCGGTAAGCCCGTGAGGCAATTATGGAAAATGGGATGATACTCGAGTGATCAATATTGCCATCTTGGGCTGCGGGCGAATTGCAAAGAGGCATTCGGAGTTGCTCGGCCAAAATCAAATCAAGGGCGCCAAGTTGAGCGCGGTTTGCGATTTGATCGCTGAAAAGGCACGCGTCATCGGCGAGCGATTCTCCGTCCCATATTATACGGACCTGCGAGAAATGCTGGCTAAAGAGCGAATCGATGCGGTCGCAGTGCTGACCCAGAGTGGAATGCATGCGGAGCATGCCATTGAGGTGGCACGCCACAAGAAGCATGTCATCGTCGAGAAGCCGATGGCGCTCACGTTGGATGATGCCGATGCGATGATACGCGCGTGTGATGTTAACGGCGTTAAGCTGTTCGTGGTCAAGCAGAATCGCATGAATGTGCCTGTTGTAAAACTGCGCGAAGCCGTTGTGGCGGGCCGATTCGGGAAGTTGGTCCTTGGGACGGTGCGGGTGCGATGGTGCAGAACCCAGGAATATTACGACCAGGACGACTGGCGCGGGACCTGGCGTTACGATGGCGGCGTGCTGTCGAATCAGGCCAGTCACCATGTGGATCTGCTCGAGTGGATGATGGGGGACGTGGTCAGCGTATTTGCCAAGAGCGCCACCGCCTTGGTCGACATCGAGGCGGAGGACACCGCGATTGCGATATTGAAATTCCGCAACGGGGCGCTGGGGATCATTGAGGCGACTACCGCGGCTAGGCCATCAGATTTGGAGGGCTCCATCTCCATGCTCGGCGAGCGAGGGTCGGTGGAGATTGGAGGGTTTGCCGTCAATGAAATGAAGACTTGGCAATTTTCAGAAAAGACCCCGGAAGATGATGAGGTAATCGCGAAATATTCCGTAAACCCTCCGAATGTTTACGGTTTCGGCCATCAGGCCTATTACGAACACGTCGTGGAATGCCTGGTGAACGGTACGCATCAGCTTGTGGACGGGCTGGAAGGCCGAAAGAGCATCGAGTTGATTTCAGCGCTCTACGAATCTATCGAGACTGGTCGCGAGGTTAGTCTGCGATTTACCCCTAGAGAATGCCGCCTGGGCATAGGCCATGACCAATAAGCCCGCCGTGAAGGCGATCGGAGTCCGGAGCGTGAAATTCGGGCGCAACGTCACGATCGTTAAGCCGTCCAACATCTACGGCTGCCGCATCGGCGACGACAGCTTCGTCGGCCCTTTCGTCGAGATCCAAAAGGGCGTCGTCATCGGGAAGGCCTGCCGGATCCAATCCCACTCCTTCATCTGCGAGCTGGTCCGGATCGGCGACCGCGTCGCGGTCGCCCATGGCGTAATGTTCATCAACGATCCGTACCGGACCGGGGGCCCCGCCAAGGGCGACCGGACGCTTTGGGAGGAGACCGTCATCGGCGACGACGTATCCATCGGCTCCAACGCCACCATTCTCCCGGTCCGCGTATGCGCCGGGACCGTCATCGGCGCCGGAGCCGTCGTGACGCGGGACATCCTCGAGCCGGGCATATACGCCGGCAATCCCGCGCGATTATTGCGCCGGCTGCGAAGGAAGCCCGGACGATGAAGATTCCCTTTGCGGATTTGCGCGCCCAGTACGAGAGCATCAAGCCGGAGATCGACGCCGCGATCGCCTCGGTCATCGCGGACTCGGCCTTCGTCGGCGGCTATGAGAACCACTACGTCCGGGGCTTCGAGGAGGCCTTCGCCGGCTATTTGAACGCGAAGCACTGCATCGGCTGCGCGAACGGCACGGATTCCATCGAAATCCTCTTGAAGGCCATGGATATCGGGCCCGGTGACGAGGTCATCGTCCCCGCGCACAGCTGGATCTCGACCTCGGAGGCGGTCAGCGCCGTCGGCGCGCGCCCCGTCTTCGTCGATACGCATCCAACCTACTACACGCTCGACGCGAAACTCATCGAGGCGCGCGTCACCCCGCGCACGAAGGCGATCATCGCCGTTCACCTCTACGGTCTTCCCGCCGAGATGGACGAGGTCCTGGCGGTCGCGCGCAAGCACCGCCTGCGCGTCCTGGAGGACTGCGCCCAGGCGCACGGCGCTGAATACAAGGGAGCCAAGGTCGGGACGCTCGGGGACGCGGCCTCCTTCAGCTTCTTCCCCGGGAAGAACCTGGGCGCCTACGGCGACGCCGGCTGCATGGTGACCAACGATCCCGAACTCGCCCGCCGTGCCAGGATGATCGCCAACCACGGCCAACTCGAGAAGCACAACCACATCGTGGAGGGCCGCAACAGCCGCCTGGACGGGCTTCAGGCGGCCGTGCTGGTCGTCAAGCTCAGGCACCTTCCTCACTGGACCTCCCTGCGGCAAAAACACGCGGAGCGGTACTCCGGACTGCTCGCGCGCCTCGCCGTCACGGCTCCGGCGGCGCCCGCCCACTCGCGCCACGTCTACCATCTTTATGTCGTGCAGGTCCCGGACCGGGCGGCGGTGCAGGGCGCCCTGGCCGCGGCGGGAGTTTCCACCGGCGTGCATTACCCGAAGGCGCTCCCTTTCCTGGCCGCGTACGCGGGCCATGGGCACCGGCCGGCCGACTTCCCCGTCGCCGCGAGGCACATGGACAGGGTGCTATCCCTGCCGATGTTCCCGGAATTGACGCCGGAACAAATCGAGGCCGTGGTCTCCGTCATCGCGGACGCCGCCGTCGTCGGAGGATAACGAGTGGAATCACGCAAGCAGGAAGAGGTGGCTTTTCACAATCAGCGGGAGTTGGACCGCCACGCGCTGACCGAGGCTGATTACGATAAGAAGTACTCGAACAAGAAGTTCTATTCCGTGCAGCGGAGAAGCACGGCTTATTTCCATGCGTGGCTGGACGAGCATTGCCCCGAGAAGGTCGCTCTCGACTACTGCTGCGGGCTCGGCCAGACATCACTCGAGCTCGCTAAAAGGGGCGCCCGGGTCCATGGCATAGACATCTCGGACGAATCGGTCAAGACTTCCGAGGAGCTGGTGCGCAAGGCCGGCTTCGGCGCCAACGCCTCCTTTCAGGTAATGGACGCGGAAAAAATGACCTTCCCGGACGCCATGTTCGACGTGATCGTCTGCGCAGGTGTCCTTCATCATCTCGACCTGAAGCACGCGTTCCCGGAGCTCGCGCGGGTCCTGAAGCCCGGCGGCAAGATCGTCTGCGTCGAGGCGCTGGGATACAATCCCGCCATCCGCCTCTACCGCAAGCTGACGCCCCATCTGCGGACCGCTTGGGAGGTCGACCACATCCTCACAATGGAATCCCTCGACGCGGCGCGCGCGCACTTCGGACATGTGGACGTCCGATTCTTCCATTTGTTTACCCTTGCGGCGATCCCGCTGCGCAAGACCCCGTTCTTCGAGCCCCTGCTCGGCCTGCTGGAGCTGGTCGATTCCGTGATCCTGCGCCTGCCGCTGATCCGCCTGATGGCCTGGCAGATGGTGTTCACGCTAAGCGAGCCCAGGAAGCCCTAGGGATGAATATCTGGCTGTTCAAGCACGGGGAAACCCTCCCGGGTCAGGCCGGGGTCCGGAAAATGAGGACCTGGACCCTGGCCGAAGCCTTGGTGGCGCGCGGCCATGATGTCACCTGGTGGACGAGCACTTTCTCACATCAAAGAAAGGCTTTGCTCGCGCGCTCCGATGCGGACGTGGCGGTCGGGCCTCGTTTCCGGGTGCGCATGATCCATGCCGGGCAATATCGCCGCAACGTCTCCTTGGCGCGCCTGGTTCATCACATGCGGCTGGGCCGCGGCTTCAGAAAGACCGCCGGCTCGTATCCGAAGCCCGATGTCATCGTTTGCGCCTACCCGGTGATCGAGCTCGCGAAGGAGGTCGCCGGCTACGCGAAGGCCAACCGTATCCCCTTGATCGTCGACGTCAGAGACCAGTGGCCCACGACTTTCCTTCTCGTCTGCCCCGTCTGGCTCAAGCCGCTGATGCGGATCTACGTCGACCACCTTCTAAGGGCGGCGAAGGAAATCTTCCTGTCGGCCACCCGGATCGTCGCCATGTCGCAGGGATGCCTGAAATGGGCGCATGCGGTCGGCGAGATCAACGCCAAGGACGACCGCGTCTTCCACCTCGGGTTCATTCCGCGGGGAGACGAGGACACGCCGGAGAGCCGGGTCGTGGAGGAGATCTCCGCCCGGGTGCGTGGCAAGCTGGTGTTCGTCTACGCCGGGTCGCTCGGGGCTTTTTATGAATTGCCGCTGGTGATCGAGGCGGCCCGCCGATGCCGAAGAGACGGGCTTACGGACATTCAATTCATCCTCGCGGGCGACGGCGAGCGGCTCGCCGAGCTCCAACGGCTGGCCGAAGGGCTGGACAACGTCAGCTTCACCGGCTGGCTCGAGTCCGGGGACCTGCACCGCGTTCTGAAGCTGGCTCAGGTGGGTCTGCTGCCTTACCGGGATTTCGGGGAGGGCACCCTGCCCAACAAGCCCGCGGAGTATTTCTCATACGGGTTGCCCGTCATTTCGTCCATCGAGGGGGAATTCGCGGAACTGGTTGATGGGCATTCGCTCGGAATCAACTACCGGCCCGGGGACCTCGAAGGACTGTACGCGGCCATTAAAACGGTTCGAAACGACAGGGAACGCCGGAAGAGTTGGTCAGCCAACGCTACGCGCGCTTTTTTGGAGCATTTCGACGCCAGGGAGATTTATCCGCTTTATGCGGATTACGTGGTCGCCGTTGGCCGCGAGGCGGCGGCGCGCGTCGCGCCCATCCGGTCCTGAAGCCATGCCAAGGTATTTTTAAGGCCTTTCCGGAACGGGGTAAACTGGAATCCCGATAGGCGAACAAACTTTGAGTTGTCGAAACTCTTGCGCGGGACTCCTGCCGGCTTGCTTGTATCGAATACGATGCGTTCCCGGGCGATGCCGAGCTCGTCGGCGATCATGAGAGCGATGTCTTTTACAGAGTGCTCTTCGGTGGTCCCGACATTTAGAATTTCGGGGCTTTCGTAATGCAAGAGACTCCATAAGAAGCCCTTCGCCATGTCCTTCGAATAAGTATGCTCGCGTAGTGGAGAGCCATCCCCCCAAACGACGATGGGCTTGCCCGAGTTCTTCTCCTCGACGAAGCGGAGCATGAGCGCGGCAATCATGGTCGAGGATTCCGGATCGAAGTTGTCCCACTCCCCAAAGA
>JAMPXZ010000165.1 GCA_023700925.1 Oligoflexia bacterium
CTGAAGGCCCTCGATCGGCAACCCGCTGTCGGACTGTCCCAGAACGAAGAGCTTGGCGTTGCCAGGCCATTTCGAAGCAAGCTGCCCGAGAAGCGCCCGGATCTGGGCATAGGACTCTCGAGGAAAAGGCTGCGCGGCGGCCGCCCGATCGGGCAGCGCCACGAACGCAAGGAACGCGAGCGCCCAAACCCACCGTTTCTCCCAACGACGGAGGCAGTCACACATAGATCACTTCCTCCATGAAGTGTTCTGCGGCTATGGCCGTTCTCTCAGTTTACGCCGGAATTCTGGGAAAAGGAAAAAAGGGCGCCGACCCGTCTTCGCCGCGAGAGCGTCAAAAACGTGCCGGCGCCCCGATAGCGCAGGACTGTAAGCCGGGTTCTGTCTTCGCGGCGCCTTTCGGCACCACGGAGGCGATCATTCCTCTAGTATGCCTGTTGCCAGACATCTCAAGCGGCCTTACCCGGAGGCATCGGTCGAGCAGACCTCAACGTCGCTGAGTGAACAGCGCCGTTCGCCTCCCTATTTGGCCTTGCTCCTGATAGGGTTTGCCGTGCCACCCGTGTCACCACGCGTGCGGTGGGCTCTTACCCCACCCTTTCACCCTTACCCCGGCGCCGCATTCGCCGAAACGTCAGCGCGCCGAAGGCGGTTTGCTTTCTGTTGCACTTTCCGTCGCGTGGCCGTCACCAGCCGCGCGCCTGGCCGTTAGCCAGTATCATGCTTTATGGAGCCCGGACTTTCCTCCCGCCTCGGCCGAAGCCAAGGCCAGCGATCGCCCGTCCTGCGTTCTCACCTTATCCGATTTACCCCCGCGGAGCCAGATCCGTTACGCCGGTCAGGGCGTCGGAGCAGCCTGCGCGGCCGGCTGGCCCGGCACGAACAGGAGCCGATGGCAGCTCGGGCACGAATGGATCGCCGAGATCTTGCGGATCTCGTTGAAGAGCTGCGGCGGCACCATCATGTTGCAGCCTTTGCAGCGCCCATCATGGGCCGGAACCAGGCCCAGCCCGCCCCTGGCCACGCGTACGCGGTCATAAAGCGCGAGCGTGCGCTTTTCGACCTTCGATGAATACTGAACGCGGTCCGCGAGGAGCCCCTGGATCTCCGACTCGAGCTTGCCGCCCTCCGAAGAAGCGCGCTCCGCCTGCGCATCGCGCTCGGTCTGCGAGGCTTCGAGCTGGGTATTCAAACCCGCCATCTCCTTGCGAATCGCCTCGATCTCCAGGTCCGCCTTCTTGTTCTGCTCCTCCAGCGTCCCGTTCAGCTTCTTGATCTGATCGATCTCCTTGTTGATGGCCTGGAACTCCTGCGAATTCTTCACGATCTCCAGGCGGGAAGTCGAACGGGTCAGCCGATCCCGGTTCAGATCGAGGGCCGCCCGCGTTTGCCGCTGCGACTTTTCGATCTCCTCGATCGCGTTGTTCTTGAGCTGTACCGCGAGTCTGACCTTGGCCAGCCCGTCTTCCAGCGCCTTCAGCGCCACCGGGAGACCGTTCTTGGTTTTCTTCAGCTGGTCGATCTTGAGATCAAGCTCCTGTAGATGTTCCAGGGCTTTGATCTGCTCGGCTAAGGGGATTTGAGACGTCACTTCAGTTGTCCTCCACGATGTAAAATTCTCTGGGCCTGCAAGTCCAACGCTACCGCTCCGAGCTTCTGGGCCGAAACCCAGCTTTTCATGGTCGAAAGGAAAAACCGCTCGCTCTCGGTGTGCCCTAACTCCAGGACGGCCATCCCGCGTCGCGCTCCATCGAGCGCCATGTGATAATCCGCTTCGCCGGTGATGAATACGTCGCAGCCGGCGGCTGCCGCGGCCGGAATGAAGGAATCTCCCTTGCCTGCCACGAACCCGACTCTCCGTACCTTCTTGAGTCGCGAAGTCGGCTCCGTCAGCAGAAACCCGTTTAGTTTGAACAAGCTCTTAACACCTTTGAGCAGGTCTGAAAAGGGCTTGGGCCTCGGAAAGTCTCCCCAAAATCCATAACCGAGTCCACTGACGAGTCCCTTTCCTGCCGGCTCCTGCTCGACGGGATAGAGATCGAACGCGACCTCTTCATACGGATGCGCCGCGAAGAGCGCCTTGAGAACCCGCTGTTCCATTCCTCGGGGAAAAACAGTTTCGAGACGGGTTTCCCGGGCTTTTTCGAGAATTCCCGGAACACCGAGAAACGGCTTCGTCGCGTGGTCGCCACGGAACGTCCCCTCGCCTTCGGTTCCGAAGGTGCACGAGTCATAGCGGCCGATGTGCCCCGCGCCCGAAGCGCAGAGCGCCGTTCTCACGGCTTCGAGGTGCGACGCCGGCACGAAGACCGAAAGCTTCACGAGCGAACCTGAGGGCTTGTCGAGCAGTCGCCCCTCGGGCCGCACTCCGAGCCCTTGGGCGGCGGCCTGCACGACCTCAAGAGCGCACTTGTCGAAGTTGGTGTGATACGCCGCGACCGCGATTCCTTGCCGGATCGCCTCAAAGACAAATCCGGTCTTGTCCTCACCCGCCAGTATCCGCGACAGGCCTCGCCCGCGCGGAAAGATGCACGGATGATGATTCACGATCAGCCGGTACTTTCGTCGTTTGGCCTCAGCGATGGCTTCGGGATTCAAGTCGATGGAGATGACGGCCCCACTCGTCTTCCAATCGGGGTCTCCCACGAGGAGGCCCACGTTGTCCCAGCTCTCTGCCGTTGAGGAGGGCGCCCGCGCCTCAAGAGCCGAAACTATCTGTGATAGCGACTTTTGGGACATATCCTTGAAATCTAACCCGATTCTTTCTCTGAAATTTGACTTGCTGCGTTACGAGTTTCAGTTTAACCTATTAAGAGAAGTTAACTACTAAAGGCGGTACGTATGCGATTCATGTATCATTTCATGACCTTGGCGGCAGTTGCGTCTGCAGCGATCTGTCTGACGGGCTAACCGCGATTCTACCCCTCTATTGGAAATTACTCAAAAGAGCCTGAAGAAAAACTGCCAGCGCGACCCCTCCCAGCAGGCAGAGGCTGTTTCCCACAAACGCGACTACGGTTCTCGCGACTTTTGACTTCACCATTTCTTTTGCCCCTCCTCGGGACCGGCGGGCAAAATACTTTTGTTGACCAAAGAAGTCAACAATCTTTTATCCTGGTGTAAGCCACTGAAATTCAATTCTTTTCTACAGGAAAGCCTGCGTTCTGCCAGGCCTTGAACCCCCCCGTGACATTCACCACATCGGGGTGTCCCACGTAGCTCAAAGTCCGGGACGCGCTCAATCCCCGCCGGCCCGAAAGGCAGGCAAAGTAGACGCGCCCGGAGCCCAGAAGCCGCGAGAGGTGAAAACCGAGCTCCGAAAGCGGGAGATTGACCATGCCAGGGAAGTGTCCAGCCTGAAATTCACCGGGCTCCCTGACATCGACGAAAAGCTGCGGACCCGAGGACCCTTTGCCGCGGCTCTGGAGCTTCTGTGCGAATTTCTGCACGTTGATCGTGGAAACCGGACTCTCCTCGGCGACCGAGTTCGTCGCCAGCACGCGCGGACCGAAGGGCCCGCCATCCTGGCACTCACCGGTGGAAAGCGTCGGCGCCTCGCTGGAATTGAACTCCATCCTTCGGCGCATCTCAAGATCCGGGACAGGAACGGGCTCCTTCTTCTTCAGCTCGGAGAACTCATCCAAGGTGCCGGCCCGCAGATGGGGATTGCGTTTCTTCTCGGTGCCGATCGTGGAAAACAAGAGATCACCGCCGCAATGGGCCGGGAAGAGCAGGACCTCCTCAGGCAACCCCAGAAGAGGGCCCGTGAGGCTTTGCCAGAGCTTCGGAATGCCCGCCTCACCCATCTCGACACGGCCCGAAAGCCCGATCCACAGCGTATCCCCCGTGAAAACCGCGAGGGGCGCGGGAGCCTGCACGACGAGGCAAATCGAATCCTCCGTATGGCCAGGCGTCTCGAGAACCTCGAGAGACAACGCGCCGAGAGGCAGCCGCTCGCCTGCCCGGAGCCTGAGAGTGGGCCGCGCGCTCGGAGTCAGGGCCGCCATTCCGATCTCGCTGCCGAACTCGGTCCGGAACAGATGGCTCGCGGAGAAGTGGTCGCAGTGCAGCTGCGTGTCCAGGGCATAAACCGGCTTGAGACCGTTTTCGGCCAAAAAAGCGCGATAATCCTGCATGAGATCGACCCGCGGATCGATCACGGCGGCCTGCCGGGAGGCTCGATCGAACAGCACGTACGAATAGCAGCTGTCGCGGCGGAACTGCTGAAGACCCGCGACGGACTCAGGCAAGGCGCTCATGCTTTCAACCTTACCACACTAGAGCTTCTCGGGCTTGAGCACTCTGATCTGGGCGCCCTTGACCGCGATGACCGCCTCTTGCTCAAGCTCCGCGAGCGCCCGGGAGAGGGTCTCCGGACGCACCCCGAGCTGCAGCGCAATATGGAACTTCTTGTCCTTGAGCCGGATGTCCGAGGTGCCCTGCTCATCCATTGCGCGCTTCAGATACCGTCCCACGCGTTCGCGAACCGAGGAGAGGTTCAGGTTCTCGACCAGCATGCTGTACGAACTGAGCCAGCGACAAACCGATTCGGTAAGCGAGCGCGCAAGCGGGGCGTTCCGCGAGACGATCTGAAGGAACTCGGCCCGCGGGAGAAAGAGCGTTTCCGTATCCTCGTGCGCGACGGCGCTCTCGGCGAACTTGCCGTTACCAAAGAGCGTGGCCTCGGCGAAGGCCATGCCGGCCCGGGCAATGGCCATGACGATCTCCTTGCCGCTCTCTCCGGTCTTGTAAAGACGGATGGAGCCGCGTGCCACCACATAGAAGCCGCCCGCCGCCTCGTCCTGGTGATAAACGGGAGCACCCTTGGGAAACGTCTTCTTGACGATGATCTTCACGACCTCGTCGATCGTCTCGTCATCCATTGCCGCGCAGAGCGGACAATGCTTGACGGCCTCCCTTCCAGTTTTGGCGTTTCCCATGATCAATGAGTCTTATGGGGAACAACCACCAGCTCAATTGCCGGATGGTCCGATCCCTCGCCCACGACATCAAACCGCAAGCGGGCGCGCCGGACGTCCACGCCGCGAACATACGCATCATCCAGCTGGAAGGGCTTCTCGGCATTCTCCCATCGGACACGCTTCAGCCCCGCCGTAGCCAGGACCTCGCGCGCGATCAGCAGGCGCTCCTCGTTCTTGATATTGAAATCCCCCGCGAAGACGACCGGCCCCTGGTGCCTCCGAAGCTGCTCGACCACCCCCTCGAGCTGCCGCCGGAAGGCGCCGTCGCCAGCCCAGTTGATGCCGTGGATGCTCAGAGCCAAGAGCGTCTGCGCCGTCCCCGGGAGGGTGTACTCGCCGAGCAGGATCGCCTTGGGGGTATGAATCACCGGCTCCAGATCCGTCGTCCGAGTGAAACGGATATTCCGCGCCTCAACTCGCGAGCCGAGGGCGACGCCGGTATCCACTCCGCCCTTGAGGGTGAAGGAGGTTGCCATCTCCCAGCCATAACCCGCGAGGGCCAGGAGCGAGGGCTGGACCCGCTGATCCAATGTGACCTCAGACAACAGCACGAGGTGAGCACCATTGGTCAACTTGGCGAAAAGGTTCTCGAAGTTCTCCTTGCGACCCTTGTAGAGATTCCAAACCAGAATGCGAAGAGGCTCCTCGGGTAGCTCATCTTCAGAATAAGCGCCGAGGGCGTGCAGGACCTTGCCGTCATCCGGGATCGCTTCACAGGAGCCTTTGCAGCCATCACCTGTCGTCGAAAATTCCGAACCCACCGCCGCGCCCCTCAGGAGCGTCAGCGCTGTCACCGTACCCAAGATCGAAGCCTTTACCGTTCCCACTCTCATGGCCCCACACTCTACCGGAAAGACCGGCCATTTGCATTCCGCCTAATTGACACGCCGGGTCTAAATTCAAAGAGGAGAAATTCCGATACGTCCCTAACGGGCATGACCTAGATGAAGAGCCTTCGAAGCCTATCCGTACTTCTGCTGCTGACGCTCCTGCTGGCCTCCTGCCAGAGCGGGGCCGTGCGAAATCTCGCGTCGGAGGACTCCTTCGGGCGCCCCCTCTCGCGAACCCTTCCTTCCGAAGCGCGAACCCACCTGACCCGGCAGGAGATCCTGATCGAAAGCTTCGATGAGATCGCCCTTTCCGATGGCGCGCCCGGCAGAACGATAACCTTGCCGACCTGGTATTCGGACGAGCATGAGATCCGGCTGGAGAACCGGGCCTTTTCCAACTCCCTGGCGCTCGCGCCGAGTGAAACCGGCGGCGATCGCTTCTTCATCGCCTCGCTGAGCTGCGACAACGGCGTCTTTTCTGTCAAAAGAACTGGCCCCGCCGGCGATTTCCCGCGCGTCTCCCGCGCGAAGTTCGAGCTTCGTGACTCGCGTTGGAACGCGGAGCGGATCACCCTGGTCTTTGGCCCCTCGGCCACGAACTGCGCTCTGCTTCTGGTCGATCCCGCGAATCCGCGGCAGAGGTACGGCATCCGCTTCGTCCGTGAGGACCTCTGGCATCCGAAGCTCGCCTCCTGGCTGTGGGCCTCGCAGGATTGCGAGCTACCCCTCTCCGCCTCGAGCGGTCCGGATGCGCTCTTCCTGAGCTCACGTTTCGCGAACATGACCTGCCCGGGCGAAGCCGAGGAGCTCACGCCGCTCCCCGACGCCTTCGACGCCTTCAATGAAAAGGTGGCGCTGCTCCTGGGTCAGAAGCTCCCGCGCGAAGCACTCGAGAGCCAAAACCCCTTTATCGAGCTCGACTTCTCAAAGGCTCCCCGGCTCGACGTGATCCTCGTGTCCTACCTGAGCTTCCGGGCGGACTTTTCCGGCACACTGCTCTCGCGACTCCTCAAGTGGCATGCGGATCGCGGGGCGGTGGTCAAGATCTTCGTCTCCGATGTCATGACGCTGAAGAAGGACCGCGCCCTCTTCCAACGCCTGACCCAGTCGAGCCCCACTATCACGGTCCGCCAGTTCCGGTACCAAGCGCCAGCCTGGACGCCGCTCGGACGAAAGGCCGATGAGCTCCACCGAACGATGCACGTGAAGCTGCTGCTCACGTTCTCCGAGAGCGATCCGGCGCGAAACGCCGCCATCATCGGCGGCCGCAACATTCACGATGGCTTCCTCTTCACCGAGACCAAGGACCGTTCCGCCTGGAAGGACGTCGTCGACTATACCCGCGGCGACGAGGTGTTCATCCACTGGAAGGACTTCGAGGTGAAGATCCGGTCGCGCGCCTTCGTGAAGACCCTGGCTCAGCATTTCTTCACGCTTTGGGCGCAGGACGCCGACACCCACGAGTTCCGGAGCTTCAATACCTTCCACCGCAAAACCGAGAGGGCGGATCCCCGATATCTGAGCAGCGCGGATCGCCGCCTGGTCCGGCATCTCGTCTCCGTTCCGTACGTGGACCATCGGCAGCTCGAGGACTTCTTCGTCGAGGCTTTTGACAGCGCCCGCCGCAAGATCCGGCTCTCCACTCCGTACTTCAACCTGACGCCGCGGCTGCGAGCGGCCGTCGAGCGCGCCGTTGCCCGCGGCATCGACCTTGCCCTGATCACCCGCGTGCGACTCGACGGTGATACCGCCGATCTCCTCCTGAGCGACGTGAACAAGGAGAACATCAACCGCCTACTCGATCGGATGACGATCTACGAGCACGCGGAGCCGCGGACAATCCTCCATTCCAAGTTCATCGTGATCGACGATCAGCTAACGCTCATGGGTTCAGTGAACCTGAATCGCCGCAGCTTTCTCCACGACATGGAGAACGAGCTGCTGATCTCCTCCCCCGAGTTCGCCAACGAGATGGATAAGCTGTGGGAAACCTATAAAAAAAGCGCCCGTCTCATCGACCAGCCGCTGAAGACGATCTGGTGGAAGAGCCTGTTCGTCGAAGTCTTCCGTGACGAGTTCTAGCCGTTAATGTAGAAGGGTGTCTCAGTCACACCCATGCTCGAAAACGCCATCCACTCCGGCAGCCTCTGGCTTCTCTCGTTGACCGCCCTGTTCTTGGGCTTCTTCCATACCATTCTTGGGCCCGACCACTACCTCCCCTTCGTCATGATGTCGCGGGCCGAGCGCTGGTCACGCGCCAAGACGTTCCGGATCACGCTATTGGCTGGCCTCGGACACGTCGCCTCATCGCTCACCATCGGA
>JAMPXZ010000166.1 GCA_023700925.1 Oligoflexia bacterium
CATCTGGGTGATCATGATCCGGAGGAAGTCGTCCTTGCCCAGCGTCTTCTTGATCTCGCGCGCCTTCTCGGGCTTCGCGCCGTAGTGGGACTGCAGCTTCTTGAGAACGTCGCCGAACTGCGGCGCCGTCGAGTCCCCCTGCGCGCCGTTGGGGCCGACCGAAGCGGCACTCGAGCTGGCATCGTGGCCGGGGTTGGCCAGGGCCTGCATCGTGGCTTGATTGTTTCCGATCGGTTGCAAGTTCAGTTCTCCGTTCCGTTTCCTGTTAAAGGGGCCGGGGCGTTCCTCCCGACCCTTTCCATCTTACTCCTCATCATGCTCGGACATCCAGCCTGCCGTTGGGTTCGGCCCTGCGAGCCGCCGCCGCCATCGTGCCTCCGCCGGAGCGAAGACCCGCCTGCGGACGGATGCGGTCGTCGCCGCCAGCGTCGTTCCACCGTCCGGAGCCGCCATTCTCGTTCCAGCCGCCGCCGCTGCGGCTCTGGTCCTGATAGCTGCCCGGGTTCGCGAAGGACTGCTGGGACTGCGACTGGCCCTGCGAATCGCGCGACTCGCCCTGGAACGCGTGCTGCGTTCCGGGAATCGTCGTCACGTCCACCTGACCGAGGCTCAGACGATGGGAAGCCAAGCTGTCTTTGAGGTGAGACAGGCTCTCCTCGATGATCTTCTTGGCCTTGTCGTCGGAAGCCTGGATCGTCAGGCCGACCTGGTTCCCCTGGGTCACCACCCGCAAGTGGAGCTCCCCGAGGTTGTTCGGATTCAGCCTCACCCGGATCTCGCCGCCGCCTTGCGACGACAGGTTCCGGATGCCCGTGCTCAGGCCCGTCAGCGACTCCGTGGAGAGTCGATCCGCGGCCATCGCACCGGAAACGACGTGCCCGGTGACCTCCGCGGGCTTTTGGGCCCCGGCGGTCATCATCGCCTCGACCGGCTTGGCCGTCCCGGCGTGGATCGGTTCGGCCGTTCCGGCCACCTGTCCCAGCCGGGAGGCGAAGAGCTCGTCCTTCAGGCCTTTTCGGCCCTTCAGTCCGCCTTCCGCCGCCTTGAGGTCGGGCGCGAGCCGGCCGGAGGATTCGCCTCCGCCGCTGCCCGTGTCCGCCTGCTGCTGTCCGGACTTCTGTCCGTTCCGGACCGCGTCGAGCGCGCTCAGGAACTCCGTGCCGGAGATGCCCGTGGAGGCCATCGCCCGCGCGGGGTTCTTACCCGAGGTCACGTTTTCCAGGAGTCGTGCACCGCCCTCGGCCTCAAGCCGCTGTCCGGTGACCTCCCCATCGAGCTCGCGCAGCTGTCGGGAAACCAGCTCATCAAGCGCAACGGTCCCGTTCGTAACGGGGACCGCCCCTTCGGCCCTGGGCGCGCCGGCCGGAACCTGCGTTCCTTCAGCCTGCTTCACCAGGACGTTTTCTGCTTCGCCTCTCGCGCGCTCCTCTTTCACGATTTGCGCCGCCAGGTTCTCGAGGAGCTGGGGTTTCGCCGTTCCGGCTTCCGGAATCAGGGGCTTCAGATCAGGGTTCTGATCCGCGCCTTCGAAAACCCAGTCCTTGTTCCAAGGCTTGAGTCCAGCTATCGCAGCGGCAGTCTTCATGCTGGCGCTTGATTTCTCGCTGAGCGGTGTCTTCGCCGAAAGCGTCTCGCCTCCGGTCAGCACGCTCCGGGCCGCTTCCGTCGCCTTCAGGGCCGGCTTGCCCGGGTTCTCTTCCCCGGAGCCTTGCGCCTGAGGCAGCGTCACCGCCTGGGCTTGCACGGCCGGAGCCTGCAGCTGTCCCGCCACTCCCGCGCCCAAAAGCTCCGCCGCGAAATCCGCGCCGGGCTCACCTTTGAGTTTGCGATTGGCCGCCAGTCCGCTCGGCTGTCCGTTCCGTTCCACCGCCGTCAACATTGTGCTCAGTTTTTCGATCATTCTCGTCACCTCCTTTCCCGCCATTGTTTGGCGCCCGCGTGGCTTCGCTCGCGCCAGTCGACGCGAGGGTCTTGTTCCTGGCACGAGCCACTCCGGCCAGGAGTTCAGTGAGTCGGGAGGATCGCCCCGGCTCCATGACGTTCATGATCTTGGCGAGTTTGGGGGTCGCCATGCGCTGCATGGCCGTGACGGCCAGCGCCTCGTCGAGCGACGCGATGAGCTGCGAAGCGGACTTCGGGCTCATCGTCTCGACCGTCTCGACGATCTTGGCGACCTTCTCCTCGTTTTCCTTCTTGCGCAGCTCCTCGAGCTTTGCGATTTCCGCGCGGATCTGCTCGAGCCGCTGGAACTCCCCGTCCAGGCCCTTCTCGACGGCCTTGAGCTCCTGCTCCCGGGCGGCGAGCGCCTTTTCGCGGGTTTCGAGCTTCTCGCGCTGGGCCTTGAGGTCCTCGAGCGCCGCCGGGCCGGCGATGCACGCGCCGCCTTCGGGCTGCACGGGAGACGCCGCGGACGCGCTCTCGGTGGCGGCCTTCTCGGAACCCTCTCCTGGCTCACCCTGCGTGCCGGCCATCACCGCCACGGCCGTGCAGCCGAGGAGGAAGATGGTGTAGACCGCGAATTTGGAGAGGCGTTGCGAGATCAGATTCATGCTACCTCGATGACTTCAAGATTCTTCCAGCTGTTGTTCAGGTGCGCCCGCATGACCGTGAGGTCGTCGAGCTGCTTTTGTTCCCACTTCGCGCGCGCCTTGCGGTACTCGGCGTATTCCTTCTCGCGCAGGAGCTCCAGCGTCCGCGTGGCCTTGCGCGCCTCGAGGTACGCGCGAAGCGCCCGGGCGACGACCTTGCTCGCGCGGAAGATCGCCTGCTCGGCGTGCACGATGCGCTGTTTGGTTCCCACGATGAAATCGTCCTCAAGCTTGAACGCCACCGCGCCGACAGGTTCGATACCGAGACTCTCCCTGCGGCGATGCGCGGTCGACAGCTCCGCCTGCAGCGCGGCCTTCCGGTTCAGCTGCTCCTGGTAAGCGCGCTGAGCGGCTCCCAAAACGCGAAGAGCGTCCTCTTCCTTCGTCTTCCGCTGCTTCAGTACGGTTTCGAGTTTAAAACGGAATCTCTTCATTCCCTTTCGATTCTGAGGCCGGTTCCCGGCGCCGACTAGACTGAATGTTTTGCCCAAAGCGCCGCGCCCACTGGGCAGTTTGCGCCCTCCACCCCGGGTACCCCGGACGTCGAAACTCCAGGGCTTTTCCGGGGCCGCTCCCGCGAAGGGCAGGAACTGCCGGGCTGGGCCGGACGGTCGCCCGCCTTTTCGGTACCCGGCCCGTCGGGCCTGTGCTAAACAGCCGCAATGGATTTACTCCTGCATCGCGCACCTTCGGTGGGCAACGTCGTCAAGAAGATCCTCGAGGTCAATCCCGCGCTCACCACCCGCGAGGTGATCGCCATCGTGAATGGCTCGCTCCGGAGCCAGGGCGGCACCGGCAACGAATTTTCCAGCGCGCAAAGCGTGGATGAAGCGCGCGCGCTCGAGCTGGCGCGCGAATCCCTGCGCCACTGAAGGAACGCATGACCCTCGAACACCCGGAAACACCCGCAAACGAGCCTGAAAAACCGGCGAACGCCTTTCGAGTCACGCTCACGCTCGCCTCGCCGCGTCCGCGACTCGACCAGGTCCTGCTCGAGGAGCTGCGAAAGCAGAAACGAAATCATTTTCTGAGGAATATCTCCCGGACCGAGTTCAAGGAGCTCTTCCGCAAGAAACGCGTGCGAATCAAGGGTCAGTCGGCGACGCCCTCCTCATCGCTTGCGCGCGGTACGACCTACGTGGACATCCTCGGCTACGACGAAACAGCCTGATTCCTGACCGCAAGCGGGGCGCCGGGAAACGCCCGTTCAAGCTCGCCTCGGGTGAGCTCCCGGAACTGCCCGGGCGCCAGCTCGCCCAGCTCGACTCCTCCGTAGGCAACCCGCTTCAGGCGGGTAACCTCGTGCCCAAGCGCGCCGAACATGCGGCGAATCTCGCGATTCTTGCCTTCCGTCAGCTCCACCGTGAGATGGGATTCCTTGCCGCTCGCCTTCCGAAGAAGGACGCTCTCGGCCCGGAGCTGCTCGCTGTTTCCGCTCGAGCTGTCCGTAAGGCGCAGCCCCCCACGCAGACGCGCGAGCTCCGGCTCGGCGATTTGACCGCGAACCGTGACCACGTAGACGCGGCGAACACCTGAGGCCGGGTCCGTCAGCCAGGCGGCGAGCCGGGTGTCGTTCGTGAGCAGCAGGAGCCCTGTCGTGGCGAAATCCAGCCGCCCCACCGCGATCAGGTGCAAGCCCAGGCTCTCAAGGAAGGAGAAGACCGTCCGCCTCCCCTTCTCGTCCGAGTGGGTCGTCACCACGCCGCGTGGTTTGTGAAAAGCGAAGACGCGCGGCTCCACCGCCACGGACCGCTCGCCACGGACCTCGATGCGCGCGCGCTCGGGCACGACGGCGAAGAGCGGATCCTTCCGGACGACGCCGTTCACGCGTACCTCGCCGGCGAGAATCCATTCGCGGGCCCGGGTGCGGGAGGCGATCCCGAGCTTCGAGAGCGCCCGCTCGAGCGCGACCTGGCCCGGCTTGAACTTGCCGGTCGGGCGCGGAGGTTTCACCCTTTCCACCGGATCCCGCGCTCCTCGAGCGCCTTGCGGATGAGCTCCCGTTTGTCGCCCTGGATCTCGATGACGCCTTCCTTGGCGCCCATGAGGTAGGTGCCGCCCGAGCCGCATTTCTTCTTGAGGCGCGTGGTGAGGTCCTTGAGAAAGAGCTCATTTTTCGGCAGCTGATCGATGACGGTGACCGTCTTGCCGCCACGGCCCGCCTTCTCGATCCGGAGGACGGCCACGAACTTGTACGAGCTGACCTCGACGTCGGGCTCGCAGGTGCATTCCGATCGCAGCTCCCGGCACTTCGGGCACCGTTGGTTCAGCGCGGGATCCGTCGAGTAGACCAAACGGGTGTCTTTGTCTTTGGCCATGGGCCACCTACTTCCGGGACTGCTGGCCCTGGGCCGGCTGCTGCGCGGCTTGGGACTGGGAGAAGGCCTCGGCGCTCCGGACAATGCCGTGCATGAGCGCGACTGTCTCCTGATAGCTCGCGCGCTCGGCGATATCCTGCCGAAGCAGGGCGTTGATCCGGTCGTTCACGGCCACCGCCTGGTCGATCTTGGGATTGGCGCCCTTGACGTAGGCGCCGATGTTGATCAGGTCCTCGGCCTGCGCATAGAGCGCCAACCACTCGCGGATCTGGCCGGCCCACTGGCGATGCTCCTTGCTGACGACGGACCCCATCACGCGGCTCGCGCTCTGCAGGACGTCGACGGCCGGGAAGTGGTTGCGCTGCGCGATCCGCCGTGAAAGCACGATGTGGCCATCGAGGATGGACCGCGCCGTATCGGCGATGGGATCATCCAGGTCGTCGCCCTCGACGAGCACGGAGTACAGGCCGGTGATGCTGCCCTGTCCGGGTGCCATCCCCGCGCGCTCCATGAGCTTCGGCAGCGCCGCGAACACGCTCGGGGTGTAGCCCTTGGACGCGGGCGGCTCCCCCAAGGAAAGGCCGATTTCACGCTGGGCCATGCAGAAGCGCGTGACTGAATCCATGAGCAGCAGCACGTCCTTACCCTGGTCGCGGAAGTACTCGGCGATGGTCGTGGCCAGGTAGGCCCCGCGCATGCGCAGAAGCGGCGACTTGTCGGAGGTCGAGACGACGACCACCGAGCGCTTCAGGCCCTCGGGCCCGAGATCCCGCTCGATGAACTCGCGCACCTCGCGACCACGCTCGCCGATGAGCGCGATCACGTTGATGTCGGCGGAAGTGTTGCGCGCCATCATCCCGAGGAGCACGGACTTGCCGACGCCCGAGCCGGCCATGATGCCGACGCGCTGGCCTTTGCCCGCGGTGAGGAAGCCGTTGATCGAGCGCACGCCCAGATCGAGCGGCTCGTGGATCATCTCACGTTCGAGCGGATGGGTGGGCTGATGGTAAAGCGCGCGCTCCTCCACGCGACTCAGGCCCCCCGCGGGCACGAGCGGACCCTTGCCGTCGATCGGGTCGCCTTTGCCGTCGAGCACGCGGCCGAGCAGCGCATCACTGACCGGAATCGTCGAAAGCCGCTTCTTGAGGACCACGAGGGTATCATTGTTGACCCCGTGAACCTCCTCGTAGGGCATGAGCATCACGCGCTTATCGCGAAAGCCGATGACCTCCGCGTCCACTCCGCCGGAGGCGCGCGGGTCGGAGGAAGAGAGTATCCGGCACAGGCTTCCGATCGACGCGCCCGGAAGATGCGCCTCATAGATGAGGCCGAGGGACTTCGTCACCTTGCCGGCCTCGTGGTACAGCAGCGCGTGACCGAGGCGCTCGTCGTAGCTTTCCTGGTCGAAAGTCAGGGTCACGTGCCGCGCTCCTGACCCAGCAGCGCCGTATACACGCCCTGGAGCTGCGTCTCGATGCTGGCGTCGATGGCGTTCCACTCGGTCTCGACCGTGCAGCCGCCACGGTTGACCTGATTGGAGGTCTCGATGTTGAGATTGCGCAGGCCGCCGAGTGCCTGCTCGAGGCCTTCGCGGAGCATGCCAAGCGACTCCTTGTCGTCCGGGTGGATCCGGATCGTGATGTTTTCGCGGACCCCGATCCGCTCGATGATCTCCCGGGCCAGCCGCAGAAGGTAGTCCTTGTCCGCGGAGACCTCCTTGAGCACGATCATCCGGCCGATCCGGTAGATCAGCTCCAGCAGGAAGCGCTCGTTGGCGCGGAAAATCGCGTCCTTCGCGGTCTCGGCCTCGGACAATAGCGCATCGAGCCGCTCCAGACGAACCGCACCTTCCTGCTGAAATTCCCGGAATGCCTCGTCGTGGCCCTTCTTCAGGCCATCGGCGTAACCGCGCCGCTCGGCCTCGGCCCGCGCCTGCTCCTGCAGGACCGCGAGCCGCGCCTGCACCCGCTCCTCGATCGCTCGCCGCTCCTCGTCCTCGACCGAGAGGTGCTCGCGCACCAGATCATGCAGGGCGAAACGTTTGTCCTTCTGGACGGCACGCGAGGCGCCGCCCCCCCCCTCCGCCGTGGCCGCGAACTTCGACCGCGTCGCCGCGGTTCTCGCGGCCGGTCCGCGCAGCTTCTCGAACTCGAAGGTCCGGACCTCGCGCGAGGCCTGGGCATCCTTCACGACGCGCACCTCGTCGGGCTTGGCGTCGCCGGCGGCTTTGACCTGGAAGTCGTTGACCTTGAATTTGGACATACGTTACACCAACGCGTCGGCCTCGCCGCCGCGACTGATGATGATCTTGCCTTCCGCCTCGAGCCGCTTGGCGACGTTGACGATCTCCTGCTGGGCGTTCTCGACGTCCGAGAGCCGCACCGGCCCCATGGCGTCCAGATCCTCCCGCAGCAGATCCCCGGCGCGCTTGGAGATGTTCCGGAAGATCTTGTCCTTGATCTCGTCGGGCGCCGTCTTGAGAGCGATCGTGAGCTTGGAGTTGTCGATCTCCTTGAGGAGCTGCTGCATGCCGCGGTCGTCGATAAAGACGATGTCCTCGAAGACGAACATGAGCTTGCGGATCTCCTCGGCCAGCTGCGGGTCCTTCTCCTCCACGCGGGCCATGATGTTCTGCTCGCTGTTCTTGTCCATGACGTTGAGCATTTCGGCGATCGGTTGGACGCCGCCGAGCTGCTGCGTATCGATGGAACCGAGGGTCGCCAGCTCCTGCTTGAGCACCTCGTCGACCTGCGCGATGAGGTTCGGCGAGATGAAGTCGAGGTTCGCGATACGGAGCACGACCTCCGTCTGAATGGCCTCGGGGAGGCGCTTGAGCACCTCGCACTTCTTGCCCGGCTCGAGGTGGGCCAGGATGAGCGCCACGGTCTGTGGATGCTCGTTGACGAGAAAGTTCGCCAGCGTGCGCGGGTCGACGAGCTCGAGGGCCTCGAGCGTCCGGCTGCCTTCGAGCACCGAGAGCTGGCCGAGAACCGTCTTGGCCCGGTCCTCGCCGAGCGTCTGCAGCACGAA
Source organism: Oligoflexia bacterium (assembly GCA_023700925.1). Classification (GTDB taxonomy): domain Bacteria; phylum Bdellovibrionota; class UBA1018; order UBA1018; family UBA1018; genus JAMPXJ01. The sequence continues at coordinate 7,937 of JAMPXZ010000166.1, forward strand.
GTCACGCCCCTGGGCATGACCGAAGATCAGCGTGTCCTCCTCCGCGATCTCCGTGTAGAAATCCTCGAGCACCTGCTTGACGGTGCTGATGGGCACCTTGGTGACCTGGCCCATCGCGCTGACC
>JAMPXZ010000006.1 GCA_023700925.1 Oligoflexia bacterium
CTTCCTAGCACCGCAGGGCCAGGATGGCCCGGAGGTAAAGGCGGACCGAGCGGGCACCCGTTGCCCCGCAGGCGGCGCAGCCGCCGAGGAGCGCGGGTCGCGAGGGAGCCCGGCCTGCAGCCCGAGCGCGAAAGTGCGAGGAGCGGAAGGCGACTCCTGTCGGCCTCGCAACCCATAGGAGCCCAAGCTATACGATCGAAGGTCACGACTTCGGCTCAGTTTCCCGAGGTTGTTGGCTTTGAGGTTACTCTTGGAAAAACGGCGGAGTTCCTGACCGCTTCTTTGGCCGGGCTGCTGCTTGCCATGCACCCTGAAGGGTTTCATTTGTAGCTTTGGGTTTCTGTTCTTGGGTATGCAGTTCCCGGCTTACTGATGCAATCCAAACGCATTCAGGCGTAAGCTATGTCAGGCATTTCTAATGTAACCAAGGTGGAGGAAGTATCGTGTCGACTTTAGCGACGTTCCCTTTTTTTGAATTTGAAGAATAGGGTCGAGAAAACACCAATTGCGATAGCCGCGATAATTAGAGTGGATTTCGCTTCATCGCCGCATGCTCTGCCATATCGTAAACTGCCTAAACAATCTGTTTGCAGGTATCGAATCCATTGAACGAGCCAGACTGCTGCAAGTACGATCGGATATATTAGGCCACGAAATTTAGTCAGAAAACCATGAGAGTCTTTCATATCTTTAAGGTACCTCGCACGCAGCTGCTCCGTAGAGCTCCAATACCGCGGCTCCGCCTTCAGCGAAAGGATGAGGAATCGTTGCTATGCCTGGAGCAACCAAAGACCCAGGGCAAAGACCGTAATGAATACCCTTTCCTATCCCACTGGCAATATTAAGAAGGTTCACGTAATCAGAGCCACCAGGACCAACCACGCCTTGAATGCCTCCACTTAATCCTCCTGGCGCATCGCTAACGACCTCAATTCCTCTTGGGTCTCCTTCTTTCGGCTTCTGTAAAAACGGCTCTCATGGCGACAATCTAACCTCCTAGGTATTGTCCTACGAACCAGGCTGGCACAACAGCGATCAGCGGCGTCGTTGGGTCGCCTCGGTGCTCCTCGAAGTCGCGCCAAGGCTGAACAAGGTCATGGGTCATGAACACCTGAAGGAGCTTCGGGTTGCCATGGGAAGATACAAGGCGGGACGTAAGGCAGTTAAACAAACGAAGGATAACTCGCAGTGAGGGTCGAGCTGCGAATTTCAACTAAGAAAAAGCTTGCGCCTCGTCGGTTGCCTGGGACGGGACAGGCCGGACATCGGAAGTACCGGAGAATCTTCGATTACCGGAACAGGGCCATCAATGTTGCTATGCTATCAAGTAACGATGCCCTCCTAAGGTATATGAAGAACATCACTATTCCCGAAATTACAACAATGACTGCCTCAGCGGAAAGCAATCGAATGATCATAGCATGCGTTTGTCTCTTTCTTAATATCCGAAAATGAAGCACTGGATATGAAATTACGACGAGGATATATAGAACGAGGAAAACAGAATTGAACGAGGCCCCAAACTTGCCTTTGGCGCAATCCATTCCGCAATCCTGTGTTACTGCCGTGATAGACCCAATGCGCTCCCACAGAAACGAGGGAGCAGCCCAAACGATGACCTTGAAGATCAAGTAAATAATTGTATAATAAATAAAGGCGGTCTGCAGAGCATAGTGCCTCAGGACTTCTCGTCCCGAAGGGTATAAGAGTCGGTAGTCCTGAGCTATTTGAATCGGAAAGTGTAAAGCATCTGGAATCGCGCCAAGAAGAACCGCGTTGACCACGGCTGTCTTAAATCGAACAATATACCGGTTCTTTGTTGGAATTTCGACGATATCGAGAATAGATTCCACCTTGATACCGATGGGCGCTCTGCTTAAGACCTCCGAAATACCGTAGTTTTCTACTAAGCCTGCCATTGATAACGCCTCAAGGAGCGATTCTGGCCGAACTTGTAGAATCCGCCTCTCATCCTTTACTAGCAATTGGGTATTCATAGGGCCAACTTCCTGATCGTTAGCATAGTCAAGCTATCGCGGTCGCCGCGTAGCCCAAGCCTCCAGAAGCGGGACATGAATTTACATCTGCGGTCTGTCCAGGCGTTCCCGAGGGTGCTGGAGTTGCAGGCCCTGTATTGATGATATCGATCGCTGAAAGGGACAGATAGCCAGCATAGATCGCGAGGAAAGCTAGACCAATTCCGCAAATCAGCATCATGTTCGCTGTCTTATAGGCCGCGACACCTTGTGCAGCGGACGACCCGACGGCGGAACCTGCAGCACCGCCGGCATATCCGCCGAGCGCGCCACCAGCAGCGGCGCCAACAATTGCGCCGGTGGCCGCACCGCTATTCCATCCCTCAGCAAATGATCCACCTTTGATAAGATTAATGCCTCCACCAATCATCCCACCTATTACTCTTCCCGCTACAGCTCCAACCGCTGACCCTATTGCGCCACCGGCAAGGCTTCCCAAAATTCCGCCCGCCAATCCTCCCCCGACCAAACCTCCAATCGCCGTGCCTGAAGGTCCCTATTTAGACCGGTGATGGCTGTCCCCCTGGTACCGGTAAACCGGTAGATTCTGTCCCTTTTGAAACCGACGCGCCCACACGGGTTCCCGGCATTTCTCATAAGGCTATCTCGCGAGGAGCCAAATCCCGATCCCGATCAGAACCAAAATCATAAAGCCCGTTAAGCCGTTTCTGACATCATGCTTCGTCAGTTCATCATCCCAGGCCGTCTTTCGGCCTCTGATCACCCACCAAAAAACGGCGCCAATGCCGTAACCAGCTAGCTCAACGATTGAGCCGATTAAATCCACCATTCCTCAGCTTCTCCTTTAGCCTCTGTCGCCCTCATCTGGCCTCCGTAGTAGCTAACCACAGCGCTGCTCTTTCTCTAGCCACTTCGCAAACAACCTCTTTTGAAAGCGCAGCTCCCGCCCAACCACCATCACCGGCGGTCGCCGCACCGGTAATGTAACTAGTCAATATTATGCATAATTTAAATATTACGATCGTTTATTACAAGTTTTCTTACAAATCTTGCAACAAATTCTGAAACCCAGCCAGGTTTAATGCAACACTTTGTTATCATTAGTGAAACCTAGATTATGCGGGAAGCGACAATAGGTTTTACAACCATTTCTACCACTTTTGTTACAAGTTTTGTCTGAAAACTTGTAATATCAAGCCATGTCAAACATGTCCCCGAAAGACGAATTTGAGTTCTTAAACTCACCGATTTGGTTGGACTATACCCAGCAGCGTTACCTTGCTCCGGACGAGATTCGGTATCGAATTCAACAAAAGAACGCCTTGGGGGCCGACTGGCCGGAACTCGCAAAAAGGGTCGTCCTTAATCGGAAAACTGGAGCGATCCCACTCTTCATGGCGTGCATCGACAAGAAGTTCTGGTTCTTCCCATCGGATAGTTTGACCCGCAAGCTGGACGAGATTGAACGACTCGGATTGAATCTTTACAAAAGAATCGAACAACAGGCGTCATTTAGAGAAGCACTCTTCCTTGACTCAGCAGTTGAGGAGGCAATTACGTCAGCAATATACGAAGGCGCTCACAGCACTCGAGCACAAGCCCAGCAGCTCATTGCGTCTGGCAGCAGACCCAAAAATAGAGATGAATGGATGCTTCTGAATAATTTTAAAGCAATGCTCTGGATTCAGCAGCACCGAAACGAGCCTGTTTCAGAAGAAGTCATCCTGCATTTACATCGGATGGTCACTCAAAACACCTTGGAAGGAGATGATGCAAACTTTTCTGGAAAGTTTAGAAACGACAAGGCGTTTATCGGCCCACACGAAGGAGTTCATCACTCGCAAATTCAGGCTGCCATTAATGAGGCGATTACATTAACTACACGGAACCCTCGATACATTCACCCACTAGTTCGCGGCATTCTTTTTCACTATTTTATCGCATTCATTCATCCGTTCTTTGATGGGAACGGAAGAACAGCCAGGGCTCTCTTCTACTTCAAAGCAATGCGAAACAGCCTTGAGTACATTCAACTCCTTTCCGTTTCAGCCTATCTCAAAGAGCACGGATCACAATACGAGAAGGTATTTGAAAAAGTTGTGACGAATGATTGCGACATTACGTACTTTATTGATTTCTGCCTGGACTCGATCCACTCGGCATTAATGGCAGTATCGAAAAAAGTGGACTATCTGCTGCGTTTAAATGAATTAAAGGAAAAAGCAGCGGTAACGCCCAGTCAGATAGGCCTACTTCAAAGAATGGCCCTCCATAAATTCAGAACCGTGAGCATTGAAGAACATGCAAAACAAATCGGAAAATCGAGAGAGATAGCCAGACAGGAATTGAAGGCTCTATTCGAGATCGGACTTATTGAAGTAACTAAGAGCGGTAAGAAATTGGTTTACTCGATGAACAAATCGAAGCTCGAGGCGCTAATAGGGACGCCGTGAAGCAAGCGCTGGCATCATCTGGGACAACTCAAGCGATTTTTAATGATCTGAATCGCGCGGGATAGGATCAGTGCCGGTTCCGCAGCTGGCGATACTTGCGCCGACGGCGATAATCCGAGCGGACCCGGAGCACCCATAAACCGCAGCCCAGAAGCGTGAGGCCCGAGAGCACCATGACCGGAGAGGCGCGGGAAATCACAAGCGCGTAAAACGCGGCCAGCAGATAAAAATGCGGCCGCAGCTCGTACATCATTTTTTCCATTTTGACTCCCCCGTGAAGGCATTCCCCACTGCCTAAGGGTAGCAAGTTGCCTGCCTTGGCGATGCGGCTCTCAGCTCGCTTTTAGCGAGAGATGGGGCAAATCCGGATGCCGAGGGACTTCGAGAGAGTCCAAAAGCTATTCGGCTGTCAAAAAGTTCGACATTCCTTAGTCGGAACCCCCTAGTAGCGCCGCGACATCAACGCGAACACGCCCCAGCCCAGATACTCACGCGTGTACGTGGCGTAGCGCTCGGGTTCGGAGGTCAGCTGGGATCGGATGTCTTTCGCCAGCTCGTCGCCGGGATTGGCCTCCAGCCATCGGCGCATGGTGAGCCACTTTGCCGCCTCGTAGCGGTCCCAGCCGTCCTGGTTGGCCAGAACCATCTCAACGACGTCATAGCCCAGGCGGCCGAAGGACGCGAGCAGCCCCGGAAGCAGGAAAAAGTCGGAAATCGAGTGGGCCAGACAGGCCTTGGCAACATCTTCGGTCGCGGGTAACCGCCGCCAATACGGCTCGCCAACGAGGATAATCCCGCCGGGGCGCAGGCTACGCGCGAGAAGCTCGATGGTGCCGGCAAATCCCCCGCCGATCCAGGTGGCGCCTACACAGGCGGCCACACCGGCCTTCTCGTCCGAGAAGTAGCCCGTGGCATCGCCATGGATGAATTTCACCCGATCGGCGACTCCGAGTTCCTTTGCGCGGAGTCTCGCCTGCTCGGTGAACAGCTGACTCATATCAACACCAGTGCCGGTGACGCCGTGGTCGCGCGCCCAGGTGCACAGCATTTCCCCGGAGCCGCTGCCTAGGTCGAGCACTCGGGTTCCCGCCTCAAGGCGTAGCGCCGCTCCTAAGGTGGCGAACTTTTCCGGTGTGAACGGGTTATGAATGCGGTGAGCGCTTTCGGTAATGTTAAAGATCCGTGGAATGTCCATCGCTAAAACGCCTCTTTCACTGTTCTACCAGGGACTCAGACTTCGAGCTACGACCTCTGAGTGATCCAGAGCTGTCAACCGTTCGCTTAACGATTAGAAATGACTCAGCCTGACGTTGATCCGGAGCATGGAGATCTGCAGCTCGGCGATATTGCTCCACTGAGCCTCAATGCCCCATTTCCAGCGTCCTGCCCCACCAAGGGGATAGCCTGCCCCTATGGAGTAACCGAGATCGAACTCGTCTGCGGCAACCCGATTGGAGTCAATGTATGACCGAGCAAGAATATAGTAATAGCCAACCCCAAGCTGAAAATCCAAGGATCCCATATCGAAGCGAATCAGCCAAAGCAGTGGAACCGCGTTGATCTTGGCCTTGAGCAGCTCCCCACTCAAGGCCGAAACATTGAAATATCCGGTCTCAAAACCGTAGCCCACGGTGGCGTTCGGCGAAAGGAAGAGCTTGAAACCGCTCGACAGTCCGCCCCCCCGATAATCCCCTGGCGGCCGATCCTTGGCGCTCAGCTTGAAAGCATATCCCGCTCCCGCCTCAAGGTGGAGCAACGGGCGATCCGCGGGCTCACCGGCGTGAAGCTTGGCGGGAGTCAGAAGGCAAGAGACGAGCAGGAAAGCGGAAAAGCAACCTTTACCGAACATAATAGAGATAGGCCGCGACGGATGGATAATTTGTCACAAGACCGTCGATCGCCCCCTCCTCGAGAAAGGCCTGGATAAACTCCCCTTGATCCAAGGTCCAAACGAAAGTCTTTCTTCCTTCGGCCCTCAGACGCTCCGCTTCTTCCCGCTGCGGTCCTAGGGTCCATCGCGGTGCCCAGATTCGGGCATCCAGCTCCCGAACCCTCGCCGGAGTCAGCTCGCAAAGAGAGACCGCGCCCGTATGCGAGGGCTCAGCCTGGAACGCCTGGACCACCTCTTCCGTCGGGAGCCCGAAAAGGATTTCAAGGGAGCGCCCCTTGGAATCCGCCTCCATCAAGAACCGCTTTTGGAGCGCCAGCACCGCCGCTACCGCCCCGGGATCCTTGACGTCCAGCCAAACCAGCCTCAGTCCTGTCTCGTCCACGATGGTCCGCAGGGCATCTTCCAGCTTGGGCACCTCCTCGCCGTTCTTGAGCTCGCAGAAAGCCTCGATATGACGATAGCTGTACTTTGCAACGGGCCCCAGGCAGAACTCGCCCTTCACCAACCGAGGCGAGAAATTCTCGTCGTGAAAAAGGACCGGCACACCGTCGGTCGTGATGCGGACATCCAACTCCACGCCATCCGCGCCAAAAATCTCGGCCAAACGGAGTAGTCCCAAGCTGTTTTCCGCATGAGGAAGTCGATCGGCGTTTCTACCGCCGCCTCGGTGCGCAACGATCCTCAAAGCATCGGAGGATGGGCCGATCGCTCGCTGGTACCGCAGAGTGATGACATCCTGTGGGTCCTCAGAACCGCTCCCCAGGCGGCCCCGCAAAGTAGTCGACGTATCCGCGTTCGCGCCGCCCAGAACCGCGCTTCCCCCCTCGCCCTCCGCCACAGTAAGGCGTGTCAGCCCGAGCTCCGTGGTGAAAGGCGCCCGCCAGTGACCTTCCAGAACGACCTCCTGACCCCGAACCCCTCCTTTGAGTGCCAGATAGCTGTAGGTCTTGCCGGTGAAAATGGAAATCCCGCCACGTCGAGCACGAAGCACCGCTGTCTTTCCGAGCAGCTCGCCCTGCCCCTCGATCTCATAGATTCCCTCCAGGCGCGCCGCCTGCAAATCGGTCAGCGCGGGCAGGCCAATGAGCTCGCTTCGATCGCCAAAGTCGGGAGCGGTCAGGAGATTCGGCTGCTGCACGCCGCAACCCGACAAGGCGAGCTGCAGCGATACGATCAAAAAACGAGCTGAAGGGAGAGCTCGGGATAGAGTGCCCATGTTTCCATTCCTGAAAACGCCAGCCATGCATGATACGAAGGCTGAGCGAGGTTCAACCGCAGCATACTGAGAAACAAAAGCTCGGACGAAAGAGGCTGCTCGATCGCGAAATTCGCGGCGACTCCGGCGAGATTCAGCTTCGCGCGATGGACGGTGGCGCTGCCAAAGGCGGTACGCTGTCCGATGACGAGAATCCCTTCCAGGCGCAAGGTGAAGAACAAGGATTCCTTACGGTACCCGAGCTCCAGTCCAGGATAATTCATCAGGCCGATCGCCGAGGTATCAAACCCGGTCATGTCCGCGAATCCGAACCAGAACCCAAAATGATCGAGCACCCCGAGAGTGAACTGTCCGACGGAGGCGGACCAGGCCGCTCCCAACTTGAGCTGGTTGGAAATGTAGACGGCGTTGAGCGCGGCACTCAGGGAGAAGCGAGGCGCCAGGTTGTAGCGCATCTGAGCCGCCAGGGTCGGCACTTCGCGAAGCTCCTCCTCAGCGACCGAGCGCGGCAGGAGCGTAACACTGAATCCAGCCGAATAGATCAACGTCCCCGTGGAGAGATTCTCCGGAAAAACAATAGGCTCCACCCTCCCCAGTGCCGGAGTCGACATCGCAGCGGATGTGAGCGAAAGCGCCAGCAAGGCGCGCTTACCGGAATTGCTGAGAATAGTCAGAAGCGAAGCTTTTGAGTGACTCATCATATCTCATCAAGGTGACCGCCAGCTCGCCGGTCTTCCGCGTTTCCATTGTCAGGTAGTGAAAGAATCCCCTGTCTCGTCTGTTCGGGTAAATGTCCCGGAACTTCTGCTTTGGCCCGTTTCGAAGAGGATGAAGGAGTCCTCCCCCACCCCCGATCACCATGAAGTCCTTTCCACCCTCCTGAAAGTGTTCATAGGCGTGTGCGTGGCCGGAAAGCATCAAACGGGTCTTCTTTGAAGCGAAGAAGGCCGGGAGAAGGCGAGACTGAACCGTTTTGGACTCAGAGACCACGGTACTGTTGGTGAAGGGTGGATAATGCGTCTGCACAATCACAAACCTGATCTCCGGCTTGCGGTCGAGGTACTCCAGCTCCGACTTGAACCCTGCGTCCTGCAGCTGGACATCGACCTTCGAGAGCTCAGAAAAGTTGCTGTCCAAAAGGATCACTCCGATCGGACCGATCTCGACGGTCTGCCACTGACAATCTGAGCGGGAGGGAACGTTTCTGCGAAAGTGCCGTGTGGCAGCCTCCGCGCTTAACATGAATTCATGGTTCCCCGGCGTTGCAAAGAGCGGAATTCGTAGCTTGGATAGGGGCTGGAATGCCTGACGGAAGTATTCCCAGTCGCCTGGCGACGAGCCCATTGCAACCAAGTCGCCCCCATGAAGGACAGCGTCCGGACTTTGCAGGGCGATCGACTCGAATATCTTGCGCGTAACCTGAGCGTTGTCGTCGTACCGTAACCGGAGCCGCTCAAGCCATATCGGCTCCTGCGTGTCGCTCACGAAAGCCAGCGACGCCATCGCCCCACGCGGTGCCAACCGGGTCCGACAGTTCGTCGCCGAGTGAGCCGAGGCGGAGAAAGCGGCGAACCCGGCAACCAGAAGAACCGCCCAACATTGAAGGAGGCGCTTATGCCTGAAGAGTAAGAATCTGGGAGTCACAGAGGAACAATACCACCTAACGATGGAAGATCCATTTCCAGAAATAGGAAGGTAGGTTGTTCAGCAGCAACCCGTGCTAAAGCACCCCCGGCCTCGTCAACTCGGTCGGAAAACGATCCGGATCATATTGCCTGTGGTCTCCCACCGAGCACTGCTTTTGAACCGCGACCACACTTTCTTCCGCACAACCGGCCTCTGACTGTTGCTGCGGTGTCGCGCATCCGGTCACCGTGGCCAGCATCAGGGCAATTGGGCAGACTGAGGAACGCAGATATTTTCTCATGAGAGCGAGCTCCTTACTGTTCGCAAGACGGATACGCGGCCGATCGCTGATTTGTGACAGCCTCGCCCAAGTAGCCACCAAATCAGGCCACCTCGGGTCGTGATGCGAAGGTCTAGTGGCAGCTATGCTTCTTGCCCGGCTGCGGCACCTGCTCGTCGCCGGACCAGCCCTGGGATTCCAGCTCCCGCTTCGTCGCTGGCTCGGCCCGGTGGTCGGCCACCTGCCGTGACGGGGCGGGCTGCATCATCTCCTCATAGCTCGACCACCCCTGGGACTCGGACTCACGCTTGTCCGCGAACGCGAAGGCGGTTCCCGATACCAGCACCAACGCAAACACCATCGATGACCAAAGCGAAGCTTTCATAACAGAATCTCCCTTGCGGCTTTACAAACCGCGGTCCTTTCAACAGGTATTACGGCTCCACCCGGAAATTTGTGACATGAAAGCGGACAGCCCGACCATAAGTTGCGCAACGACCCCGCTTTCCCTACAATCTACTGACCCCCATCAAGGAGCACACATGTCCGACAAAGTCGAAACGATCACCGTGAAAGTTGAACAAGGCAAGAAGTACCACTGGTGCAAATGCGGAAAGAGCTCGAACCAGCCCTTCTGCAACGGCGCGCACAAAGGGACCGGGATAGAGCCGCTCACTTTTGTCGCTTCCGCCACCGGCGACGTCATGCTCTGCGGCTGCAAGGCCACGAAGTCCCCGCCGTTCTGCGACGGCACGCACATCAAGCTCAGAAACAAGCCCTGAGATCGCTACTTAAAGATCATACCGCTCGATCTTCCTCCAGAGTGTACTCCGATGCACCTGGAGCTCCTCGGCCGCCTTCAAACGACTGCCTCCGCAACGCTTGAGCACCTGACGAATCATTTCGGCCTCGGCCAGCTCGCCTGGCTTCAATGCCGGCTTGTCGTGATCCTTGCCTTCGGTGTTTTGTTTCCGGAAGGTCGCCGGGAGACAATTCGGCTGAATGTACCCTCCCCGGCAAAGAACAAAGGCATATTCGATCGCGTTCTCGAGCTCCCGGATGTTTCCAGGATAGTCGTAGGCCATCAGCAGCTTCATGGCCTCATCCGTCACGCCCAGTAGGCTCATTCCCTTCAGGAAGTTCTGGCGAGCCAGAAACCGCTGCACGAGATGCGGAATGTCCTCGCGTCTTTCGGAAAGACCGGGAAGAGACAGCTGAATGATATTCAGCCGGTAAAAAAGATCCTCGCGGAACTTGCCTTCGCGCATCAGGGCAACGAGATCCCGATGAGTCGCCGCGACGACGCGCACATCCGCATGGCGGGTTCGAGTCGCGCCTAGCGGCTCGTACTCACGGTCCTGCAGGAAGCGCAGGAGCTTCACCTGCACCGCGAGCGGCACATCGCCTATCTCATCGAGGAACAACGTACCCTTGTCCGCGAGCGCGATCCGTCCGAGCTTGTCCTTTCTCGCGTCCGTGAAAGCGCCCTTTTCGTAGCCAAAAAGCTCTGACTCCAGGAGCGACTCGGGCAGAGCCGCGCAGCTGACCTTGATGAAAGGATTCCCCGCGCGAGCGGACATCCGATGGATCGTCGATGCGAGGAGGCCTTTGCCGGAACCGCTTGGTCCCTGGATCAGCACGGTGGCATCGCTTCGCGCAATGTCCGGAAGGATCTCCAAGGTACGCTGAAGGCCAGGATGGCATCCCACGATATCGGCCATGCTCTGCTGATCGTGGATCTGCCGGCGCAGCTCTTCGATAGCCGAAAGGTCGCGAAAGGTTTCGACCCCGCCGACCCGCTCGCCGCTGGATGACTTGAGGATGGCCGTACTGATGCTGATCGGCACCTTCCTTTCATCCTTATCCAGTACCTCGACCGGGATATTGATGAGCGGAACGCCCGTCTCGAGGGTTTGGCGCAAGGCACAGCCGGAGCGGCAGATACTTGCCTTGAAAATCTCGTGGCAAGGGTGACCCACGGCCTGCTCACGCGTATACCCGGTAATCCGCTCCGCCGCACGATTGAAGCTCGTGATCCTGAAGGACGGATCCACGGTGAACACTCCGTCGGCGACGCTGTCGAGAATCGTGGAATGCCAGTGCTCATCGGCTCCATCTCGGTCCTTGCTGTTGTGGTCACTCGGGCACATCACTCACGTCTCCTCATCGCTATCTTGAGGCCAGCTGCGGCATATCGGTTGCAACACCATGCGCTAAAGCAATTTAGACTCCAGCCACAGGAGGGCTTAATGTCTCTGTTGAATTTCGTTTTCTCACTCGCCGTACTCCTGCTCTGGTTCGGTCCCGCCTTGATCGCCGCAGCCATCGGAATCTCCTATCTGTACAAGAGGTTCGTCGCTCAAAGAGTCGCCCTCACCTCTGGCAAAGAGCCGCTGCAAAGGACTACCGCGATCTGAGCTCTGCGAGAGAGCCAGTCGATCCGCGAAAAAAGGGAACGCCGCAAGTTCGCAACTGTTGCATTGAAACAGTTGCATTACTGCAACGTCTCAACGATGACAATCAGGGAATCTCTCCATGAAAAACTCGACGAAGTCCCGCGCGAAAGCCCCGGGCGCTTCGGTATGCGGGCTGTGCCCGACATTTTCATACATCTTGAGCTCCGAGCCCGGAACCCGCGCGTGCACGTACTCGGCGACGCGCGGACCGTAGAAACGGCAGGCGGAGCCGTAAGGCAGAAAGGTCGGAACGCGAATCGTGGGGAGGACATCGCGATAATCTTTCCCTACGAAGCTTTGCCAGGCGGAAAGCCAGGGCTCGGGCGCCAGGGTCTTGAGATAACGTCCGCGCGTCTCGAGCATCGCCTCGGCTGCGGCGTTACGAGCCAGCCCATCCCGGCTGCGGCGAATGAGCGCGAGCACAGCGGCGGGAAAATCACCGCGCGCCTCCTGGATGAATTCGGCGTTGTCGTGCTCCGTGTAGCCGCCATAAAGCCCGAGCGCCCAGTCATCGCCCGTCATCATGCGCGGTGACTGATCGATGATACAGAGGCCGGAGAGCCGTCCATCACCGAACTGGCGCAGGTATTCCCACGAAAGAAGCGCCCCCATCGAATGCCCGACGAGGATTGGGCGGTCGAGCTCGCAGGCGTCCAGCAGGTTCTGCAGATCGCGCGCGAAGCGTTCGATCGTGGGGTTCGCCAAACCCGGATCGTGGGGCCTCGCGTCCCAGCCATAGCAGGTGAACCGATCCCCGATCCGCTCGATCAGCGGCTGAAAGTCCTGCCAATGCGAGGTCCAGCCGGGAACCAGGACCACCGCCGGACCGGCGCCGCGCCGGTACATGCGAAGGCGCGTGCCATCGTCCGCGAAAAAATAATCAGCTGCCCGCGACTCGGATGAATCCCGCATACCCGGCTCGACGCTACTTCCTGCTCGCCGAGATGCCATCAAAAAGCAGGCCGAGCATCACATAGCGACCGGAAAGATCCAGCGTACCGACGTTGCCAGTCATCGTCCCCGAGGACGCCATCTTGGTGATGACGTTGCGCTCGAAGCCGCCCTCAACGAAGAAGTAGAACTTTTTGTATCCCAAGCCGGCCGATGCGCCGTAGCTCCAGGTCGGGGCCGCGAACCACTCGGCGGGTCCCACCTTGCTGAGCTTGCCATCGAGCGAAGGCGTCTTCATTTCCAACGTCGTGTTGGTACCCCCCGCGCCCGCGAAGATATCGAACTTGAAAACGCTCGTACGCAGGAACGGCACTCGCGCCAGGAGCAGAATCGCGTTCTGCCCGATCGCGCCGTAGTGCAAGGTACTGTTTCCACCCGAGACATACTCCATGCCGAGGCGCCGGGTATAGCGCATGCCAAGATCCAGGAACCGCAGCGCCGGATAGGTGATCTCAACGCCGAAGCTCGTCAACCCGTTGAAAGTATCCAGGCCCTGGGCCGTCATCTCGCGATTGAGCTCGGTCGGGCGAACCACCGTATTGCCGACGAAAAGGCGCCCCTGCGCCGGGAAGCTCTTGAGGTCCGCCAGGGCCGAGCCGGCGAAGGTCAGGATGAGCAGGGAAAAGACAAGGACGAGCGAGCTGCGGATGCGCATGGGTGTTCCTCCACCCAAGATGGTAGCAAGAGGCCTGCGGTTGGCAAGTGCGACGTCCGTCGCGCTATCCGCCGAGAAGTTCCTCACGGATCTTTTCGGCCTGGTCCCGAATGGTTGGGTAGTCGCGCTGCTCGGCCCATTCCACGGGAAAGTAGTGAGTCCTGCGGCCCGTCTGGACATAAACCCCGCGCCTCAGATGCAGATCATGGGACTCGGGATCATAGTCCTGCACGAGGTCCGGACTGCGCTCGGTGCCGGTCTTCGGCGATACCCGCACACGCACGCCGGGAAAGCCCCGGAATTCGTCCTCGAGAAAGTTCAGCAGGTAAGCGAGCGCGTTCTCCATGATTCAGGAGGCATAAGCGATCTGCCCGAAGGAAACCATTGAAAACGCCCGGGCCTCCCACTATGTTCCGCCGCGATGGCGATGCAAGAAACAAGTCCGCGCTACAAGAGAGAGCTGGCGACGCTCACCGCGATGGCGCTCATCCATTGCCGCGCGAAGCACGGGGACGGACGCGCGCTTCCCTGTGAAGAGTGCCGGAAGTTTCTCGATTACGCGGCCGAACGGCTTGGAAAATGCGCTTTCGGCGAGACGAAACCGACCTGCGTGAAGTGCCCGATCCACTGCTACGCTTCGGTCGAAAAGGAGCGCGCGCGCACGATCATGAGGGAAGCCGGGCCCAAGATGCTGCTTCGGCATCCGGTCCTGACCCTTCTCCATTTCCTGGACGGCTGGCTTTCCGGCGGACGGCTCAAGCGCTGGTACCGGGCGCGCGAAGCCAAGCGCACTCAGGCCGTGCGACCCTCGAAGTAGGTACGAGCCCGAAGCAGCTCCCCCTGGCAGGAGATGAACCGGCCGTCAAAGCTCGGGCACTCGTCAAGCAAGGCTTTCATCAGGGCAACCTCCCGGGCGTCCCAGACGAGTTCGAGGACGTCGAGCCACGGCCAGGCTTTCCACGGCGTCCCCGCCCCGAGCTCCCGATCCAGCACCGATGCCAGCTCGCCGAGCTGCTCCTCGATCCACGGATCGCCGGACCCGGGCCTTGCGCGAAGAGACGCCACCAGTGCGGCGGCGGCGGGTAAGGACACTTCGTTGGTCGTGCGGCTCCACCCCGCGCGAAACAGCTCGAGCACGCTTCGGGTTTCGAGCCCCCCTTCGCGCGATCCCTGCTCAAGAGCCAGGTGACACGCGGCGAGCACTGCCTCGACCGCCTCCCCCTCGCGAAAGGCCCGCCCTGCTCCCGAAGGCGAAGCAACGCCGCGCGAAGGAGCGGGTAGCGCCGCCCGGCGGCCCCTTGCGGGCCCATGACCTCCGCTTCCTGGAGCAGCCGCAAGAAGCGCGCGTGCTCGCCCGAGTCCGCCGGAACAGCCGCGCGCGGAGCCGAGGCGAATTCAACGTCAAGTTCCTTGAAATACGAAGGACTCAGATGATCTTCGACCTCCATCGCCCCCCGTGCCAGCTTCAGAAATGCCGCCGCCGCCTGAGGCGCGACATAGCCCTCGCGCTCGCGTCTGCGTTCGCGCGAGTCCGCGACGTCCTCATCGAGCCGCTCCTGCTCCGTGAGGACCGCACAAAGCCCGCCCTCGTCTTCGATCGACTCGGAGGAGAGATAGCAGCACCTTTCGAGCAGGCGCTGGAGGAAATCGTGATCCTCCGCATCGATCGCGAGCAGTACCGCGAGCACCGCGTCCCACGACTGCGGATTTCTTGAGATGACCCAATAGTTCTCGAACTCCTGATTGAGGCTCGACTCAATCACCTTCTCCTCAAGGTCATTCAGGCCACGGGACTGGAGCGCATCGGTATCCACGACGAGAAACTGCCGGGAAAAAGCCAGGGTCAGGAAGTCCTCATCCATTCCAACGAGCTTCTCGGCCGCGGCCACGGGCCCCATCTCGATCATGATCTCGAGCCAAAGCCCGAAACGCGCGCCATCGAAGACCTCGGCTTCGCCAGGACGCGAGCCGCGCCAGAGGTCCTCGTCGAAGACGGCGCGGAGCTGCTCCGTGGTCGCGAGCGCGATGAGCTCACCGGAGTCCTCGAGCCCCACCTTTTGAATGAGCCGGACCAGTCCCGGAGCGCTCAACGACTGAAGCGAAGCCACCCAACCTGGCTCCTCGAGAATGCGGGTCAAAAGGCGCTGACTCCCCTTCCAAGGCGTGATCCTTCGAGACATCGCAGCCCCCTTCGCAGCAACCCTACCAGAATATCCGCTCACAACCATTTGTTTTTTAAGGGTTTTAACTAATTCCACACTGGACAAACCCCGTCTGACCGCTTATTCTGTCATCCATGCCGAAACGGTGGCCTTGGATTTCAGCCTTACTGATCGCTTTCCTCGCCCTGGTGGAAACCACGGCCGCCACGACGCCCGCTCCCCCAAAGAAGCCGCTCTTCCAACGTCTCGGCGGCAAGGCGCAGATTCGCAAGGCCACGGATCACTTCCTCACGGTCCTGACGGCGGACACGAGACTCATGAAGAACCCCGAGCTGAGGCAGCTCACGAAGAGCCTGAAACGGGAGAAGCTCGTGCGCGAACTCACGGAGCGCGTATGCGCGGTGAGCGGCGGCCCCTGCGAGATGACCGCAGGCACGCTCGACAAGCTGGGACCCGACCTGGAGATCTCGGCGCTGGAGTGGGGCTACCTCCTGCACGATCTCAACCAGACCCTCGCGAAATTCAAGATCCCGCGGCGAGAGCAGGCCGAATTTGTCGGCATTGTCCTGAAAAATCAAACCGGAGCGGCCCGCTAGACGGATTGCAGCAAGCATGGTACTGCTCCGCGCGCAACGTGCTCGGGGGGGCCCATGATCATGCGAAATCTATCTATCCTGGCGTTACTTTTCGCTTCTCTGCCGGTTTTTGCCGGCGACCTGGAAGAGGCCTTCTCCGCGCTTCGCGATTCCGCAATCGACTACGAGAACACGGGGGCCGTCTGCGAGCAGATCGCGCGCCTGGATCTGGCCAAGCACTATCCTGCCCCGACCTATGAGTCCGTCACCGGCATCGTATACCAGAACCTGGAACGCTCCATCGGCGAGCTCGACGTCGTGATCTTCGATAAGCGCACGGATCAGGCGGTCCTCGTCGCCGAGGTGAAGTGCTGGCGCAATCTCCAGAGTGCACGACAGAAAGCCCGCAAGCAGCGCGATCGTTTCCTCAGCGCCATCGAAAACGTGCCTGAAGAGCTGACGTTCTACTCGATGAGCCAACGGAAGCAGGAGTTCCGCGCCGAACAGTTTTCCTCAAGGCTCCGCTTCATTTCGATTTCCCAGCAGGGCGGCAGCCAGGTGGGCTTCGACGACGAGCTGGACTTCACGCTCGAGGAGCTGATGCGGCTCCGGACGCGGCTGATGGAATGCCAGGCCAGCGGCGAGTGCCGAAGCCCGGATCTCGAGTCCTAAGCGGCGGTCGCCCGCGAGCTGGGCGCGCTCGTCAGGAACTTCTCCAGCTCCGCGATCACGGCATCGGGTCGATCCAGCATGACGAAGTGCCGGGCATCGGGAATCCCCACGAAGCGAGAATGCGGGAGGTCCCACGCCAGGCGCCTGCCGTATTCCACCTTCTGAAATCGGTCCCGCTCGCCCCAGAGCACGAGCGCCGGCAGCTCCAGCGCGGCAAGCCGCGAGGCGAGCGCCATGGTGCCGTTCGTGTCGAGTGAGGAGGCATCGCGAATCAGCGAGAGCTTGCCCACCTCCGTGAGGTAAGGCGCCACGAGGCCCTCGAGTACCTCGGGCTCCGGTAACCGGTGGCAGCCGAGGCGGAGCATCCGGCGCAGCAGGACACCCGCCGTGCGCGCGGAGATCGCGCGGTCGGCGCGGGGATGACTGAACTGCAAGATCGGCTCGATCGGCCACGAGTCGTAGGAGACCGAGTTCAACAGACAGAGTCCACTGACCCGAGCCGGGAAATCCAGAGCCAGGCGCAGCGCGATGCCGCCGCCCACGTCGTGACCGACGAGCGCCGCACGGCGGACGCCGAGCCGCTCGAGCCACTCCTCGATTGCCGCCGCTTGGGCGCTCAGGCTTCGCTCGAAGCGGTCGCTCTTGTCTGAGTAGCCGTAGCCGAGAAGATCGGGGACGAGAACGCGAAAGGATCGCGACAGCGGCAGGATCGACTGGGCCCACAGGTAACCCCAGGTCGGAATTCCGTGAAGCAGCACGACAGCTTCGCCTTGGCCTTGATCCACGTAGCTCAGGTAACGCTCCCCGAGGACCATGACCCGCTGAAGCGCCTGATACTCCCGCCAGCTCATCATGAGACGGCCCTCGCGGGCGCCGGGTATGGCGACTCACCAAGCTGGCTCTCGGATTTCCATTCACCCTGGGCGAGAGCGACGTTCAGGAGCAGGGACGCGAACTCGCGCTCACGCTCCTCGGTGGCGGCCAGAACCGCCTCATAGTCTTGTCCGATACGCTCCATGCGAGCCTCGGGAAAAGCCGGATGGAGCGGCAGTCCGGACGCGCCCTCCTCGCAAAGCGCGCGAAGGGATCCGACCGCGCTTCCATAACGCTCCTGCCCCACGAGGGGCTCGAGCTGCCGCCAGAACCCGCGCAGGTACGCGGGCCAGAGCGCGAGCGCGCGATAGAGATCCGGCAGGCGTTTCAGCTCCTGGCTTCGCCGAAGCTCTCGAAAGAGACGCCGCAGCTCCCGGTCCGCGACTTTTTCCTCCTGAAGCTCAAGAGGCGGCATGGTCGACGGAATGCCGCGCCGGATGCCCGGCGGCGGCGGCACGGGCAATAATGCCGGTTGCCCCGGCAGCGGCTCCTCGGGCTTCGCGAGCAACGCCCGCCGGGCGAGCGTCACGACCAGGAGCAGCTTGGGCAGCGCATATTGATGCAGATCCAGGGTTGCGCGCAGGCGGAACAGCTCGCCCTCGCCCAGCCGCGCTTCTTGTGCGGCACTGAGGTGCGCGATCACTCCGGCCTGTCTGGCGCTCTCCCTGCGGAGCGCGTCGGCGGCATCCTCGAAGTGCCGCGTCTCGAGGAGGGGACGCAGCTCCTCCCAAAGCTCCGGCAAAAAGCTTCCGAAACCGGCCCAGCTCCGAAAGCACTCGAAGACGCCGTTGATCCGAAGCACCTGCCGGATCTCATGGTAGACGCGGCGGATCTCGCCGTCCGCCTCGCGCTCTTCCACCTGCCTTAACCCGAATATCATGAGGTTCCACAGCAACGTGCAACCCACGGACCCGTCTCGCGGCGCAGGCGGGCGGCAACCCCTTTACTTTCGCTGAGGTGCGAGGCAGACTCGCGGATGACATGCTCTTGACGCCGTCGGCATTTTCGCAGCTTCCGGGACCTGTCCTGATCTTCGGGGCCACAGGTCAGCTCGGCTCAGCGCTCACCCGAATCCTGGGCGAAAAGGCGATCGGGCTGACTCGCGATAACGCGGACCTCTCGGCTCCGGAGAGTCTTGCCACGGTCCTCGACCAGCACTCTCCCCGGCTCGTCATCAATGCGGCGGCGCACACGCTCGTCGATCAGGCTGAAAAGGAAGAAGGCCTCGCGTATCGCCTGAATGCCGAGGCGCCAGGGGCCATTGCGCGCTGGTGCGCCCGGGCGAACGTACCGTTCGTTCACTACTCCACGGACTATGTTTTTTCGGGCCAGGGCGTAACCCGCTGGAAGGAAGACGACGCCACCGGACCGCTCAACGCCTACGGTCGGAGCAAGCTCGCCGGTGAAAGGCTCGTCGCCGAGGCCGGCGGCCGCTGGCTGATCTTCCGGGTGTCATGGGTCTATGCCGAAACCGGAAAAAACTTCTTCACCACGATGCTGCGCCTCGGGAAAGACCGGGAAACCCTCTCAGTCGTCACCGACCAGTACGGTGCGCCGTCTTACGCGCCCGATCTCGCCGAGCTTTCGCTTCTTGCGCTGACGCGGGCGCTGGAGCAGGAGCCCTTTCCCGGCGGCGTGTACCACCTCTGCCCCACGGGCGAGACGACCTGGCACGGGTTCACGAGCCGAATCCTCGACCGCGCGCGCGAAAAAGGCCTGCCGATCAAGACTACGCGCGTCCTGCCCATCACCGCCTCGGAGTATCCGACTCCGGCGCGCCGGCCCGCCAACTCGCGCCTGGACACTTCCAAAATTCAAAAGCTCCTCAAGACGCCGCTCCCCAGCTGGGAAAGCGGCCTGGAGCGCTGCCTGGAGGCTCTTCAATGAAAGTCACTTCGCTGGGACTCCCCGGACTCCTGCTCGTCGAAACGCGCGTCTTCGGTGACAAACGCGGCTTTTTCATGGAACGTTTCAATCAGGAGGAGTTTTCACGACTCGGCCTGCCCGATACGTTCGTGCAGGACAATCATTCGCGCTCCGCGCCGGGCATCGTGCGCGGCTTGCACTTTCAGACCGATCCCGCGCAAGGCAAGCTCGTGGGCGTGGTTCGCGGCGCCATCTGGGACGTCGCGGTGGACCTGCGCGAGGACTCACCCACCTTCGGACAGCACGCGACGATGGAGCTGACCGGCGAGAGCGGCCGTTTCTTCTGGATTCCCGCCGGTTTCGCGCACGGCTTCTGCGTGCTCGGGGATGAGCCCGCGGACCTGCTCTACAAGACGACGGCGCTGTACAACCCGAAGACCGAAGGCGGAATCCACTGGGCGGACCCCGAGCTCGGTATCCCCTGGCCGCTGCGCTCGCCGGTTCTGTCGGCGCGCGACGAAGGGCTTCAGAGCTTCGCCGAGTACCGCAAGCGTCCGGCGGTTTGGAAAACCTGAATCACGTCCCGGCTCAGGCCGCGACTTCGGACCAGCCGCGTTCAAAGCGGCTCTGCGCGAATTCCCAGTTCACGAGTCTCCAGAACGATTCAACGTACTTGGCGCGCGCGTTCCGATAATCGATGTAATACGCGTGCTCCCAAACGTCGCACGTCAGCAGCGGCTGCTCGCCGTCGGTGAGAGGATTGCCCGCGTTGGAAGCGGGGCGCACGTGGATCTTGCCCTGCCGGTCCATCGACAGCCAAACCCATCCGGAGCCGAAGAGATTCACCGCGGCTTCGCTGAACCGATCGCGGAAGTCCTTGAAGGAGCCGAAGCTCTCATCAATGGCTTTCAAGAGGCGGCCTTCGGGCTCACGCCCGCCCTGGGGCGAAAGACAGTTCCAGTAGAACGCGTGATTCCAGGCCTGCGCGCCATTGTTGAAAATCTTGCCGCTCGAGCGCCGCACAATATCGTCGAGACTCAGGTTCTCGAACTCGGTTCCCTGAACGGCTTTGTTCAGGTTGTCGACATAGGTCCGATGATGCTTGCCGTAATGGTATTCCAGCGTCTCCGCCGAGATCGCGGGCGCCAAAGCGTTCATGGCAAAGGGCAGGGTGGGAAGCGAATGAATCATGTGAATCTCCTTGGTCGTCCGTGGCCTTGCGACTTCCGTTCCTTGGCCCGGACCGTGCAGCCACCCGGACGATGATGTGGCGGTCCGCTTGGGTGAAGCTGTGCATGCTCCTGTCGGTTCTCTTCGTGCTCGGCAGCGGCAAGCCGGCCGCGGCGCAGCCTTTTGGCATCGCCGCGCTGCTGAACCCTGAAGGCAGCCGGCTATTTCCTCAACTGATACTCTACCCCCGCCATCCCGGCAAGCCGGATCCCCGCTGGCGCAGCTTCGACTGGCGCTTCACCGATAACATGGCGGATCACTCGCGGTACCGGCTCTACTTCTATGAGGAGGAGGACTGGAGCGCGCGCTTCGCGATGCCCCGTATCCGCCAGCAGGTCGAGAACCTGTCGAGAACTTTCGAATATTCCCCTTCAAAACAATTCTCCTACCTCCTCTTCACCTCTCAACGGGAGTTCGGACAGGCCAACATCTTCTTCGTGAGCGAGGGCGTCCAGGGCATCACCAGCACCGAAGAGGCCACGATGGCGATCCCCTACTGGGGCGATACACAGACGTTCGATCACATCAGCCATCATGAGATGGCCCACCAGTTCCAGGTTCAGCGCATCAAGGATGCGGGCGGGCCTTACGCCTCGGCCCGGATGCAGATGATTCCGCTCTGGTTCATCGAAGGGATGGCCGAGTACTACAGCCTCAAAGGCCTCGATCCCGAGTCGCGGGTGTATCTCCGCGACCTCCTCCTCCATCCGAAAAAGGACCGCGGTCACGTCCTTCCCAAGCTTTTTCAGGAAGGGGCGATGGGTTTCGTCAACACCTACAAGGTCGGCCAGGCGAAAATCGACTACCTGGAAAAGACGTTTGGCCCCAAAACCGTCCAACGCATCCTGGTCGTCGCGGCCCAGAATCTGGTGCCGGGAGAAGACTCCTTCCCCGCGCTCGTCTCCAAAGAGGTCGGCAAGAGCCCCGAAGAGCTCGAAAAGGGCTGGACCGATTACACCGAGGGCTTCCGCAAGGAGGCTAACGCGCTTCCGCACGGGCTCGATGCCTACGAAAAAGTGAAAGAGGCCGGCGATACCCTCGACCTCTTCGATGCCTCCCCGGACGGAACGCTACTGGCGATCCGCGAGGTGGATCCGCTTTCGGGCACGACCTCGATTCAGGTCGTGGATCTGACCAAAAAGGGCTTCGATAAAACCGAGGCCGCCCACGACAACCAGCCGGGACTCCTGAGCCTCAACTTCATGCAGTGGCCGAGCGTCGCGATCTCCAACCACTGGATCGCGTACGTGGCGGATACCTCCTTCGGCCCCGAGCTCGAGCTGCGCGGGATCGAGCGCGATGGGGATGGCGACCTCGAGCTTGGATCCCCGATCCGCATCGAGCTCCACGACTTCAAGCTCCTGGAGGCGAATGCCGTCGCGCTCAGTCCGGACGAGAAGAACATCGCTATCATCGGCCTGACCCAGAAAGGCTGGGGCAACGTCTACGTGATCGACAATTTTCCGGGCTCCTTCCCCGGAAAGAGACACTTCAAGCTGCGCGCGCTGACGGAGGGCTATTACAGCTGGCGCGGCCTCTCGTGGGGACCGGACGGAATTTTCAGCGCCTCCGATCGCACGGCCAACGGCAAATACGCGATCATGCGGCTCGATCCGCGAACCGGGAGCGCGGAGCGGGTGTCGACTTCCGCGGAAAACCTGCTTGCGCCCGCCTCCTCGTCGCGAGGCCTGGTGTTCCAGGGCTGGGATTCGGGAAGTCCGCAGGCCCACCTCCTTACCCGCGACGCCAAGGGCGGCTCCAGGCTCCGGCGGATCACCGGCGCGCGAACCGGTCTCTACCAGCCGCGCTACGTGGGCGAGACGCTTCATGCACTCGTCTTCGAGAGCGGCCGTTATCAGCTCTATCGCGTTCCGGACAAGGCGTTCCTCGACGAGCGCACCGGCCCCGAGCCCGCGACCGGCCTGCCCTGGACGGCGAAGCTCGAGCCCCTTCAGACGGACGCGCTGATGCGGTATCGCCCCTTCCGCGGAAAATCGGGAATCCGCATCGACAACCTCGCCGGCTTCCTCACCACCGGAAGTTACGGCGGACTCGCCGGCAGCGTGAGCGACCTGATGCGCAACTACAGCATCTCGGCCGAGCTCGCGGTCCTGGGCGGCCTGGATCGCACCAGCGCCTCGGCGTTCATCTCCAGCCAGAAGGGCCGGGCCACGTGGACGACCGGCGCCTATCACACCATCCAGCCGCGCCTGGACAACCTCTTTGACATGAACGGCTCCTATCGCACGTACCTGCATCGCGAGTACGGCATTCTCGGCGCGTACCAGTACCCCATCGGGTCCTTCTCCTACTTCGATCTTGAGCTGCGGCTCTCCGGCGTGAACCGAAGCGACTTCAGCGATCCCCGGCTGGTCGCGGCCTGGGAGGCGCGCAACCCGGGCACCGAATTTCTCGTCGCTCCGATGTTCCGTTACGGTTACGATCGCGTCCTTTACGAGGCCTACACCGGGCCCCTTCGCGGCTTCGGCTTCCTCACCGAATTCGACACGAGCATCTACCCGAAGCGCAATGCCGTCTCCGAGCGCTTCCGCGCCGACATCGCCCAGTACTGGCAGCTCGCCGGCCGTACGGTTCTGGCGGTGCAGGCGATGGGGGCCGCCACCTTCGGCGAGCGCTACAAGAGCTCGTTCCTCGTTTCCAGCGACGACATCATGCGGGCCTACTCCTTTGACGACGACCGGCTCTACGGCAACTACCTGCTGGCGACCAAGGCGGAGCTGCGCTTTCCGATCGGGAGCCTGTTCAACTTCCCGCCGCTTCGCGGACTGGCGGCCTATGATCTGGGCAGCATCTTCACCAAAGGTCACCAGGTGGGCTCGCGGATCGCCTCCTCGTACACGGGCGGGCTCAGCTTCAACCTCCCGCCGATCTCCCTGAACCTCATGATCTCTCATCCGCTGCGGACGGCTCCGAGCATCTTCCGCTCCGAAGCCAACGTCTTTCACTTCACCCTGCGGTACCTGTACATCTGACGCCTCGGCCCCTGGCACCTGCGTTGCAGCACGTTACTGTCGGAGGCCTTTGGATGCGTTTATCTAGATTCAATTTAAAAATCGGACTATCGTTCGGTCTGGCCCTGGCGAGCGTGCCGCTTGGCCACGCGACCGGGAACAGGGATGATCAGCTTGCCCGCGAGCTTTCGAAGACGGACGGGTGGCAGGCTGGAGAGGTCGTCTATCCGGCCGGGTCGCGCGTACAGCGCACGAAGAAGACCGACGAGAAGCAACTTGCCGGCGAAGCCGCGCGGCAGGAGACCGGCTGGATCCGCAACTATTGCAGCGAGCTCAATAAAACCGACGGCTGGTCCCCGACCTAAATCCCGAGGTCCATGCGCAGGCCCGCGTGAAGGCCGAAGCCCGCGACACTCGAGCCTTCGATTGCGCCGGCCGTAACGATCATTCCGACATCGAGCTGCGGGGAAAACGAAGCGACCCGGAAACCGCGAACAAGACCCAACGAGCCCTCTATCGGCAGACCGACTGAGCTCCGGCCCTTCTCAAGCGACGAACGCGGCGTCAACGCCAGCGTCGGAAGGAGAGCAGCGCCCGCGTAGGGACGAATGCCGGCATACGAAACCACGGCGCGATACTCCACCCCGACCCTGACCGGCAGCAGATAGATCGACTGCTCGAAGATCCGTTCCTGATTGCCGATCACGACGGCGGCTTCCCGAGCCATCCGATGCATGCCAGCGCCGAGCTTCAGATCCAGCTCCCCCTTGGAGCCGCTCAGGAGGGAAGAAAGCCGCGAAAGCGACAGATACGGGAGACTTCCAGAACGGTAAGAAGGCATCCGCGTCACGACGCTCGCCGGCTGCAGCCGGGCGGGACTCCAGCTCGAGGCCAGGATTTCCCAGACGGTGCTTTCGGACGGTTCGCGCGCCACGCCCTCATCGAGCTCGATGCGGCTCCTCGGGACTTCCAGCAACAAGGGGTTCGGGGCGGCTTGCGCCGGCAAAGCCAGCGCGAGCGCCAGGAGCGCGAGCCGTTTCATTGTGCGATCTCCACGGGACGGAAGTCGGCCACGAAGCCGCCGCGGCTCGAGGGGACGCCGCTCACGTATTTGCAGGTCCAACCCTTGACCGCATCGGAGAAGGTCTTTTCCACGCAGAAGAGATCGGCTCTCTCACTGCTTCCGGGAGACTTGCCTTGGCCCGCGCCGCTGATGCGATTGCGCCTGAGGTCCCACTCGGCCGTCGGGAAATCGGCGAAAACGCGTCCGAGGTTGCCATCCGAGAGCTGCGCCGCCATCGTGAGCTGCACGCGGCGTTTCGGGATGAACTGGCTGACGAATTCCTGCTCGGGCGACGGAATGTTCATCCGCACGTTGAGGAAGACGCCACGCTTGGAGCCCTTCTCGAGTCCGTCGATCTCGCCATAGTAGTAGTCGCTCACGAAGCCGGCGGGATCGGTCGGCAGGCCTTCTTCCTCGCTGCCTTTGCGCGCGTTCGGATCGGGGGCGTCGTTGCCTGCGTCGAAGCGGGTCAGCATGAACTCAAGGCCGTAATCATCGAAGTCATTCGCCGAGAGGTCGCCGCTGAAGGTGCCGTTACTGAAATTTCCGAACAGCCGCAGCTGAACCGGCTCATCGCCCAGCCGCTGCAGGGTGACCTGCCCCTCGTAATCGCCGGTGGTCTCGTCGTAGTCGATCTCGCGTGAGAACGACATCTCAGCGCGGGTCGCGCCCTCAAAGGTCAGACGCACATCAAGGTAAGGCTTGTCGCCCTTGCGTGGCTTGACCCGGGCCGTGAGGTGACCGAGCGCCGAGCCGTCGCGCTTGGAGATCGCCGTGCCCTGATAGCTTCCGCGGGCTCCGTCGTACTTGGCCAGATCCTGGTTCATCTTGTCGCGCTTGTAGTCTTCCAGGCTCTTGTCCTGGCAACCGGCAAGCACCACCGAAGCCACCATCACCGCCGCCACACCACTCGTGAGAAATCGAAAAAGTGTTTTCATATCAATGTGCTGTGTCATACACCCGACCATTCTCGTCGTCAATCCTGTGTTTTTTTGTCAACATTTTCATGACTTAGGGGTAAGAAATTTTCATATGAAATTTCAGCTGCTCCTTTCCGTCTATCTCCTAGCGTCGCTGGTTTCGCAAGCGGGTCCCGCGCAGGCCGCCGCTCCCTCCGATTACACCATCGATACGGCCGTGACCCGGTCGCTGGCGCACTCACCTCTCGTCCGCGCCGCGCGCGAAAGACTCGTTGAAGTCGAAGCGCAGGTTTCGCAGGCGTTCTCGTCCGCGCTGCCCTCGATGAACGCCCTCCTGAGCGGGAACTACCGCAAGGATCCCGCCAACAACGCCGCCGTGCTCTTCGGGGGCGAGCCCTACAACATGTACGACGCCCGCATCGCCTTCACCCAGCCCCTCTATACGGGTGGGGCGGTCTCGGCGGCCGTGAGGGCGGCGCGGATTGAAAAGCAACTCCGCGAAAACGAGCTCCGGATCGCCGAGCGCGACGTATCCGTGCAGACGATCCAGGCTTTCTACGCGACGCTTTTCCAAAAAGAAAAAATCGAAAGGCTCCGCCGCGAAAAAGCGCGGCTCGAGGAATACCTGGCCACCGCCCAGCGGCGCCATCGCGAAGGCACGAGCCGACTTCTCGAGGTCCTCCAGATCAAGACCCAGGTGGCGCTGCTCGTGCCCAGCATCCTGCGTGCCGAGAACGACCTGCAGCTTCGGACCGCGGAGCTGGCTTATCTCGTGGGCGACGCCACCGCCGCGCGACTCGGCGTGAGCGGCTCCATCGAACCCGTCGACTGGACACGCCTGACCGCGGTCGCGGGCGCGAAGCCGTCACGGATCGCCGAGCTGCGCCGGATCGAGCTCAACCAGGACAAGCTGGGACAGGTCCGCTCGGTGACCCTCGCCAAGCACTACCCGAGCCTGGGTCTTGAAGGAAACTGGGGGCGCAGCTCCTTCGTGAAGTCCGATCTGCTCGACGATTACTCGACGTCATGGAACATCGGCCTCCGCCTGACGATCCCGATCTTCAGCGGCCTGTCCTCGATCCATGAGCGCCGCTCGTTCGCTTCGCAGCTCTCGCAGCTCGATATCGAGGAGGTGCGGCTGCGCGAAAAGTTCTCCCTCGATCAGATCAAGGCGGAAAAAGAGGTCCAGCTCGCCCAAACGGTGTTCGAGACCAACCGCACCGCGCTGAATCTGGCGCGCGAGGCGCTGCGCGAGGCGACCAGCTCTCACCGGCTCGGTACCGCGACTTACGTACAGCTTTTTGATTCGCAACGGAACTTCACCGAGGCCGAGATCTCCTTCGAGCTCGCCAAGTACGACTACATCCTTGCCCAGTCCCGTTACTTCGTTTCCTCGGGCTGGGACCTCAAGGACCTGGTGACCGCGCTCTCGGCGGGCGGCACGGACTGAGCTTTTTTTCCCGCCGCGTCCGCTTGCTTTCATGAGCCTTGCAAGCTTGTCAGGTGAATGATTTTCACCGATCGCAAGGAAGCAGGAAAGCGGCTCGCCGCCAGACTCAAGGAAGTGGGCCTCACCAAGCCGGTCATCATCGGGCTGCCGCGCGGGGGCTTGCCGGTCGCCTTCGAGGTCGCACGCGAGCTCGATGCACCGCTGGACATCGTGGTCGTCCGCAAGGTCGGCCACCCGCTGCAGCCGGAGTACGGAATCGGCGCCGTAACGGAGGACGACTTCTACTGGATCGATCCCAAGGCGGTAACCGCCTCCGAATTCGATGCACAGACGCTCGAGAAGCTCCTGATTCAGGAAGCGCGGGAAGTGCGCAGCCGGGTCGAGGCTTACCGAGGAGATCGGCCGCCCTACCCGCTCGAGGGCCGGACGGCGGTGCTCGTCGATGACGGCCTCGCCACGGGCGTGAGCGCCCGGGCCGCGGCTCATCTTCTTCGAGGCCGCGGCGCCACACGGGTGATCCTGGCGGTACCCGTGGCGGCGGCGTCTTCGGCCGAGAGCCTTCTTGCCGAAAACGTCGTCGATGACCTGGTCGCCCTGTCCCTGCCCGAGGAGTTTTATGCTGTCGGCCAGTGGTACGAGGATTTCAACCAGGTGACGGATCAGGAGGCGCTCGGGTATCTGGCGCGGTCCGAAGAGGATGAGCGCAGGCGGCGGGAGAAGTCGGCGCCGACTCCGCGCAGCCTCGAGGTGATCGTTCCCTTGGGCCGCGGCGGACTGCCAGGCACCCTTTCCCTCCCCGCCGGACAGCCGAGCGGAGTCGTGGTCTTCGCGCATGGGAGCGGGAGCAGCCGGTTGAGCCCGCGCAATCGCGAAGTGGCCGACTCCCTGGTGCGGGCGGGAATCGCGACCTTCCTTTTTGATCTGTTGACCGAGGACGAGAGCGAATCGCGGGAAAACGTTTTTGACGTCCCGCTCCTCGGCCAGCGACTGATCACGGCGACTGATTTTCTGATTGGCCGGGAGGAGCTGGCGAACCTGCCGCTCGGTTACTTCGGAGCGAGCACGGGGGTCGCCGCGGCGCTTTGGGCGGCGGCTGAAGCCCCGGCGCGGGTAGCCGCGATTCTCGGGCGCGGCGGGCGCCCGGATCTGGCCGAAGACCGCCTTCGAGAGGTCGGCGCGCCCGTGCTGCTGATCGTGGGAAGCCGTGATCCGACGGTTCTCAGTCTCAATCAGGAAGCCTTGCGGGAGTTGCCGCACGCTGACCTGTCCGTCATTAGGGGCGCCACGCACCTCTTTGAGGAGCCGGGGGCGCTCGAGGAGGTCTCGCGTCAGGCGATCGACTGGTTCTCGCGGCACTTCGAAGCCGAGCGCCGCGGTACGCGAATCGCTGCCTGAGAACCGTCAATGGGCGCTCGCGAATCCCTGCTTGGAAGCGCATCGTGCAATTCTGTATAAAGGGCCCATGAATTTCACCCAATGGAAGAGCTGGAACACCGGTCGCTGGAACACGGAAGTGAATGTCCGCGACTTCATTCAACAGAACCTCCTGCCTTACGATGGCGACGGGAGCTTCCTGGCCGGACCGACGGATCGCACGCGGCGCCTCTGGGCCAAGGTCACCGCGCTGACCGAAGAAGAGCGCCAGCGCGGCGGGGTCCTGGCCGCGGACACCGAGACGATCTCTTCCATCGTCTCCCACGGACCCGGTTATATCGATCGCGAGCTCGAAACCATCGTCGGGCTCCAAACCGACCAGCCGCTCAAGCGCGCCATCGTCGCGTATGGCGGAATCCGCCTGGTGAGCCAGGCCCTGAGCGCCTACGGCTACCGCCTGGACCCGAAGACCGAGGAGGTCTTTCAGAAATATCGCAAGACGCATAATGATGGCGTCTTCGGAGCCTACACTCCGGAGATGCTCGCGGCACGCAAGTCGGGCGTGATCACCGGCTTGCCGGACGCCTACGGGCGCGGCCGGATCATCGGCGATTATCGCCGAGTCGCGCTCTATGGCGTGGATCGCCTGATCGAGAAGAAGCGCCAGGACCTCGACCAGCTCGATCTGCCCGTACTCGACGACGATGCGATCCTGGCCCGCGAGGAGATCAGCGAGCAGATCCTCGCGCTCCAGGAGCTGAAGGAGATGGCCGCCGGCTACGGATACGACCTGAGCCTTCCCGCCAGGAACGGCCTTGAGGCCGTTCAATGGACCTACTTCGGTTACCTCGCCGCCGTGAAAGAGCAGAACGGCGCGGCAATGTCCCTCGGACGGGTAGCCACTTTCCTCGACATCTACTTCGAACGGGACCTCAAGGAAGGCACCCTGACCGAAAGCGCCGTCCAGGAGATCATCGATCACTTCGTGATGAAGCTCCGGATGGTGCGATTCCTGCGGACCCCGGACTACAACGACCTGTTCTCCGGCGACCCGACCTGGGTGACGGAGGCCCTGGGCGGCGTCGGCGAAGACGGGCGGCACCGGATATCGAAGACAAGCTACCGCTTTCTTCAGACGCTCTACAATCTGGGAGCGGCGCCGGAGCCGAATCTCACGGTCCTGTGGTCGGAGCGCCTGCCGGAGCCATTCAAACGCTTCTGCGCCCAGGTTTCGCGCGACACCAGCTCGATCCAGTATGAGAACGACGATCTGATGCGCCACTCCTTCGGCGACGACTACTCGATCGCGTGCTGCGTCTCAGCCATGAAGACCGGACGTCAGATGCAGTTTTTCGGCGCACGGGCCAACCTCGCCAAGGCGCTCCTCTATGCCATCAACGGTGGCAAGGACGAGCTGAGCGGCGAGCAGGTGGGGCCGGCGCTGGCTCCGGTCAGCGGCGACCTGCTGGAGTACGAGGACGTGCTCAACCGCTTCGACAACGTCATGGACTGGCTCGCGGCGCTCTACGTGAAAACGCTGAACGTCATTCACTTCATGCATGACCGCTACAGCTACGAGCGGATGGAGATGGCGCTTCACGACTCCGAGGTGGAACGCTTCCTGGCCTGCGGGATCGCGGGGCTTTCGATCGTCGCGGACTCGCTTTCGGCGATCCGCTATGCCAGGGTCCGGCCGGTTCGCGATGCTTCGGGTCTGGCCGTGGCCTACGAGCTCACGGGCGACTACCCGAAGTTCGGCAACAACGACGATCGGGCCGACCAGCTCGCGGTGGATATCGTCAAACGGTTCATGCGCAAGCTCAAGCGCCAGCGCACCTACCGCGACGCGATCCCGACGCTCTCGGTGCTCACGATCACCTCGAACGTGGTCTACGGCAAAAAGACGGGAGACACGCCGGACGGGCGCAAGAAGGGCGAGCCCTTCGCCCCGGGCGCCAACCCGATGCACGGACGCGACACCCACGGCGCGGTGGCGTCGATGGCCTCGGTGGCCAAGATCCCTTACGCCTATGCGAAGGACGGGATCTCGTACACCTTCTCCATCGTGCCCAAGGCCCTCGGCAAGACTCCCGACGATCAGATCCACAACCTCGTCGGCCTGCTCGACGGCTATTTCCACGAAGGTGGCCATCACATCAACGTCAACGTACTGGATCGCGAAACGCTCCTGCATGCCATGGAGCACCCGGAAGAACATCCGCAGCTCACCATCCGGGTCTCCGGCTACGCGGTGAACTTCATCAAGCTGACGCGGGAGCAGCAGCTGGATGTCATTCAGCGCACTTTCCACGGGGACGCACTTCATGGGAACACGGCCTGAGGAGAGGGCGGCCAAGGGGCGCCTCCACTCGATAGAGACCTGCGGCACGGTCGACGGACCCGGAGTACGCTTCGTGGTCTTCCTTCAAGGGTGCGCCCTCCGCTGCCTCTACTGCCACAATCCCGACAGCCGCGATCCGCGCGGCGGGCGCCCCGTCACGCCCGAGGAGCTGCTCGCGCAGGCGAACAAATACCGCTCTTTCATGGCGAAATCGGGCGGAGGCGTGACGGTGACCGGCGGAGAGCCCCTGCTGCAGCCCGAGTTCGTCGCCCGCTTCCTGAACCTGTGCAAGGCGGAAGGCCTGCACACCGCCCTGGATACTTCGGGGTTCTGCGAGCTGGAACGCGCGAAGCCGGCGCTCGAGGCGGCCGACCTCGTGCTTCTGGATATCAAGTCGATGGATGCCGAGACTCATCGGCGGGTCACGGGCGTTCCCCGCGACTCGACGCTCGCGATCGCGCGCTACCTGCATGAGATCGGTAAGCGCACCTGGATCCGCTTCGTGCTCGTTCCCGGCCTGACCGACGCGCCGGCCAACGTCACCGCGCTCGCCGAATTCGTCTCAGGCTTCAACAACATCGAAAAGGTCCAGCTCCTCCCCTTTCACAAGATGGGCGAAAAGAAGTGGGAAAAGCTCGGACTGCGCTACGAGCTGGGCTCGACCCGACCCCCTTCTCCCATCGAGCTCGAGAGAGCGGCGGCCGCGTTTCGGAGCCGCGGCGTCATCGTCGAGTAAGCGACGGCGGGCACCTCAGCCTTTCGTCCGCTGGCGGCGAGGTTTCTCTTTTTCCATCGACGCGTAATGCCCCTCCCCACGGACGTTATGATCCGTCATGCGGGCGACCGTGAGGGGGTCAACGGATTTTTCGTCGACATTCAACGGGCGCTCCCAGGTACCTTTCCACGCATGGCCTCCGGTGGGCGGCTTGCCGCTGATTAGGCCGGCTTTCACGCGGGCTACTTTTTTCTTGAACCAGTTTCTGAGCATTTGAATCGCTCCTTGCGTTCGTTCACCTGCCTACTTCCGTGCATTTTTCGGGGAAGCAAGGCGAACAGCGAGGAGCGCTCAGCTCGGGAAGAGCGTGCGTTCGGCTTCTTCCGGAGACAGGCGCCCATCGGCAACCGCCTGGAGAAGCGTCAGCCTCGCCTGCCGAATATCCCTATCGGCGGCCGGGGTCGCGGCGATGCCCGCCGCCTCGGGTGGCGTAGCAGTCTCAGTGGAAGCGACGGGCGAAGCGGACGTCGCGATCGACGCCTCCGCCGCCGCCTGCTTGGCCAGAATCGCCATGAGCCGCTCGCGAAAGCCGGGAGGGAGGCTTTTTTCGAAATCCTCCAGCTCGCGCCGCACGTCAAAGCCCGCCATCATGTTGTGCATCAGTGCCTGCATCTGGTTGAGCTTCTCGGGCGGAAGCTCGCGGATGAGCTGGGAGAGTTCCA
Organism: Oligoflexia bacterium; assembly: GCA_023700925.1. Taxonomy (GTDB): domain Bacteria; phylum Bdellovibrionota; class UBA1018; order UBA1018; family UBA1018; genus JAMPXJ01. The sequence goes on from JAMPXZ010000006.1 coordinate 32,461, forward strand.
GCAGGAGCTTCGGGTCCATCTTGCTGGGGTCGAACGAGGGAAGACCAAACGGGGAATTTGCGTTCATATCGGCGGCGATCATGAACCGGCGAAGGGGTCTGAGGCAAGAATGAAATAGCCGGACGCTCGCGGACGGCCGCTCAATTGCAGGTGTTCGCTTCCATGCGCACCCTCGCTCTGGCAACCGACTACGACGGGACGCTCGCCGGCCCGGGAGGCCGCGTCACCGAGACGACGCTCCAGGCGCTCCGCCGCTTCAAAGAATCCGGCAAAAAGCTGATTCTGGTGACGGGACGGGAAATCGGGGAGCTGCTCGAGGTCTTTCCGGCCGTGAAGGTGTTCGACCGCGTCGTGGCCGAAAACGGCGCCCTGATCCACGAACCTGCCTCCGGCCGGGAAAGGCTCATCGCGCCGCCCGCCGACCCCCATCTCGTGCGGAGGCTCCGAGCCGAGGGGATCGAGCCGCTTTCGCAGGGGCACTGTGTGATCGCAACGCGCGAGCCGAACGAGGTGGCGGTCCTGAAGGCCATTCATGAGCTGGGGCTGGAGCTCCAGGTGATTTTCAACAAAGGCGCGGTAATGGTGCTTCCCTCGGGAATCAACAAGGCCACGGGCCTGATCGCGGCGCTCGACGAGCTCGGGATCGATCCCGGCGACGTCGCCGCCGTGGGTGACGGCGAGAACGACAACGCCCTGCTCGAAACCTGCGGTTACGCGGTCGCGGTGAGCACAGCCCTGCCCTCCCTCAGGGAAAAAGCCGATCTGGTGACCCGGGGCGGAGAGGGCGCCGGAGTCGTGGAGCTGATCGAGGCTCTCCTGTCCTAACCGATCATCCTGTGCTAGGGTGCGGCACTGCGAATCGAGAACGCAGGATGACCTCGCCCGTCCCCCAAAAATCGCCGCAAAGTCCGCTGACGCGAATCAAAAACTGGCTCGTGATGCCGGGCACCCGTTTCTCCGATTTCATCCTGCCTTTCAGCATCCTCATCCTTACCCTGACGATCTCGCTGGCCGCCCTCCGGATCTTCCGTGACCAGGAGCTGAGCTCCTCGCTGATCGATATCGCGGGACGCCAGCGCATGCTGCTGCAACGGCACTCGCGCGAGATCGAGTTCGGGATCCCCGGCGAGGAGCGCGCCTGGGGGACGCTGCAGGAGCTTTCGGAGGCCGCCAGCACTCTGCGGCACGGGGGCCAGCTCAAGTTCAGTGACGATCCGCCCTTGGTCATCCGGGTCACCCCCGCCTCGGACCCGCAGATCCAGGCGAAGCTCGAGGAGCAGATCCGGATCCTCGCTGACCTCGAGCGCCTGTCAGGCAAGCCTTTCGGCAGCCAAGGCTTCGTGCTGATGGAAAGAGCGATCCAAAACGCGAATGAGACCACCCATCTCTTCGTCGAGGCTTCGCAGGAACGCAGCCGCAAGCTGCTCCTCGCCGTGATGGGCCTCACCCTCGCGCTCGGGAGCCTCGGCATGTGGCTCAACCGCCTGATCGTCGAGCGCGGCATCCGGATGCAGCAGCTCCTGGCCGCGAAGGAAACCGCGGTACGGGCGTCCGAGGCGAAAACCCAGTTCCTCGCGAACCTGAGTCACGAGATCCGCACCCCGCTCAATGCGATCATCGGGATGACGGATATCCTGCACGAGACGAAGCTCAGCCGCGAGCAGACGCGCTTCGTCGATACGCTCCGCCGGGCCGGCGAAACCCTCCTCGCGCTGATCAACGACATCCTGGATCTTTCGAAGATCGAGTCGGGCCGCGCGGAGCTTCAAGCGGAGGAAGTCGAGCTCTCGGAGCTGATCGATCGGATCGGCGAAATCATGGCATTGAGGGCGCATCAGAAAGGCCTGGAGCTCACCTGCTACATCGCCCCCGACGTGCCCTCGCACGTTCTCACGGATTCCAACGGGCTTCGTCAGGTCCTGGTCAATCTTCTCGGCAACGCCGTGAAGTTCACCGCGAGCGGTGAGATTTCGCTTCGGGTCGAGCGCGCCGGTGAGGACTCAGAGCCCACTCTCGTACGCTTCTCCGTTTCGGACACCGGGATCGGAATAGCGGAAAACCGGTTCGAAGCCATCTTCGAAAGCTTCTCGCAGGCGGACCCCTCCATCGCGATGAACTACGGAGGCACCGGTCTTGGACTGGCCATCAGCAAACGCATCGTCGAAGCCATGGACGGGAAGCTCACGGTTCAGAGCCGGCTGGGCGTGGGAAGCGTTTTTGAGTTCACCATCCCCCTTCAACCCAATCCCAAAGCGCAAATTCCCGCGCTCCCCGAGGTCCCGACCGGGACCCGGCGCATCCTGGTGGTCGATGACAACGACACCAACCGCTTCATCGTCCGGCGCTATCTCGATGGCTCCGCCGCCACCGTCGTGGAAGCCCGGGACGGGAACGAAGCGCTGAAACTCCTGCGCGAAGCGAGCTCGCAGGCGCGGCCTTTTGACCTGATCCTCCTCGATTACCGCATGCCCGAGGTAAACGGCCTGGACGTGGCCGAGGCCATCCAGGCGGAACGGCTCGCTCGCGGCGCGATCGTGATGCTGCTGACCTCCGATGGCCGGCGCGTCGATCTTCCGAGGCTGTCCGAGCTCGGAATCTCCGAGTACCTCGTCAAACCCGTGCGCAAAACCGAGCTCCTGCGAGCATTGAGCGCCGCCTCCTCCGTCGCGGGAGCGGGCCCGCGTGGCACCGCTCATCCTCCCGCCGAAGGAGCCACGGCCCCCTCGCTTTCGGGCCGCAAGGTCCTGCTGGTCGACGATGTCGAGGACAACCGCTTCGTACTCGCCTCGTATCTGGCAAGCACGGGCGCCCTGACTGACGAAGCGCGAAGCGGTGAAGAGGCGATCACCAAGGCGCGGCAGACCCCCTTTGACCTGATCCTCATGGACATGCGAATGAATCCCATCGACGGTTACGCCGCGACTGAGGCTATCCGACGGGCCGAACTCGCGAAGGGGAGCGGACGTGCCACCATCATCGCGGTCACCGCGCACGCGCTCAAGGAAGACATCGAGCGCGCGCTCGCCGCCGGCTGCGATGCGCACCTGTTGAAGCCCGTCAGCCGGGCGAAGCTTTTCGAAACCCTTTCACGGCTGCTTCGTGTTCCCGAGTCCCCGATCCAGCTCGAGGTCGAGGATTTTGTTCGTCCCCGGCTCGCGGCTTACGTGAAGAACCGCATCTCGGACCTCGCCGTCCTCCGGGACGCCCTGACTGCAAAAGACTTCGCCCGGCTGATGACGATCGGACACAACACGGCGGGAACGGCGGGAATCTACGGGATGACGGAGCTGACCGACCTCGCCGCCCAGCTGGAGCAAAGCGCCAAACGCGGCGACATCACCGCCGTGGCCGCCCTCATCGAGCGGATGGAAGGTTACCTCACGCGCGTGACGGCGCTCGTTTAGCGCGGGTTGTTTAGCCTAGGGCTTGACCGGCAATCCGTGTGAGTTTGGGTTTCCGTTTCAGTTTCCGTACGGTTCAAGACGCCCGTAACTGGCCGGTTTTCCTGGGCGCGACACAGCGTGAACAGGATTGCGCCAAGGCGGTCCAATTTTGTAAGCAATTCGAGATTCTCGATTTTTTCAAGCTCGATGATCGCCTCGCATTCGCGGAGGCTTCCAAAAGAGCAATACCGTAAAATCGCCGCTGTTCTTGAGGCCTTCTTTTTCCGGCCCCTTCGCCGTATTCAAGGCTACGCTGGAACTGGCGCGCAAAGAGCTGATCCTGAAGGAAACGTGAAATCCTCAGGGTTTTGCAGGCCCAATGAAATTCCTTTGCCAACTGGAACGCCTTAAAATCACGAAGCATGAGTGCGATCGAGGTTTCGGGTTCCTACAGAAAGCGGATTCAATCCGAGCGCCGCGCAGCGAGCCGAATGGGCATCTTGAACCGTACGGAAACTGAAACGGAAACCTCAAACTCACACGGACCCGCAGTTTAGCCGGCCTGTTTTCCCGCAGCCGCAGTCTGCTCTCCCGAGAGCCCGAGCTCCGGCTCGAGCTGCTTGAGCAGCCCCTGATCCACACCCGCAATCTGCCCGAGCTCGGCCAGAGACCCGAACCGTCCACCGCGCTGGCTCCGCGCCTGAAGGATGTTCTGGGCCGCCTCCTGGGAGAAGCCGACCGCGATGAAGTCTTCCTTGTCCATGCGATTGACGTCCGCCCGTTCCTCGCAGATTTTGACCGTGGGCATCTGATTCTGGCTGACCACCGTGCGGGTAATCCGCTTCCGGACGGGTATCGTGGCCTGGCCTTGTGA
>JAMPXZ010000167.1 GCA_023700925.1 Oligoflexia bacterium
AGCCTGGATGCCTATGGAAGCTCGGTCGTCGGGCTCTGCGAGTCGGGCGGATCACAGAGGAGAGTGACCTTCGATCCCGATTTCTGGAACTCGGTCTCGGAGACCCAGAAAGAGCTGCTCGCTCATCACGAGCTCGGCCACTGCGTCCTGAACCGCGCGCATCGCACGGCGGTGCTCACGAGCGGCGCCTACTCGTCGATCATGTACCCGATCATCATGTCGACGGCGATGTATCAATCTGACTACGACTATTACCAGGAGGAGCTGTTCAGCATGGCGGCCCTCGCGCCCGAGGCGGCGAATGCCAGCTCCATCCACATCTGTAATCTTGAAGAGTTGTTTTGAAATCCCCGGCCGCGGGTGTTAGCGAGGAGTGATGCTCATCGCGCACTACGCGGCCGGTTTCATTTCCAAACGAGTCGACTCCCAGCCTTCCTTGGGCGTCTATCTGGCAGCGGCCCAGTTCCTCGATCTGCTCTGGCCTTTTCTGCTCTTCGCCGGGATCGAGCATGCGCGGGTTGATCCCGGCAATACCCGGATGACGCCGCTGGACTTCTACGACTATCCCTTCAGTCATGGCCTGCTTGCGGTTTTGGGCTGGTCCGTGCTGATCGCGCTGCTGGGTTACTGGCGCTATCGGCGCCAAAGAACCGCGGTGGTTCTCGGCCTGACGGTCCTGAGCCACTGGATTCTGGACCTGATCGCGCACCGGCCGGATCTTCCGCTCCTCGGGAGCGAGGGAACTCGTGTGGGTCTATCGCTTTGGAACTGGCCTCTGGGCGCGGTGAGTCTGGAGCTGGCCCTGTTTTTATCGGGGATCTGGCTTTACTTTCGCGGGACCCGGGCCAGGGATAAAATCGGAAAATGGGGCGGGATCGCCTTGATCACACTCCTCTCCCTGGTCTGGCTGGGAAGCCTCCGGGGGACCGCTCCTCCCAGCATCGAAGCGGTCGCGGTGGCCGGGCTGCTGCAGTGGCTCTTTGTCGCGCTCGGCGGCTGGGTCGATCGTCACCGTGAGGCGGTAACGCGCACTCAGTAAATGATCTTGGCTTCGACGAGCTCCAGCGCCTGGCGGATCGCCGTTTCCATCGCCTCGTGCCGGATCCGGCCGCTCGGCAGCAGGTACTCGGCGCGCGGAAGTCGTTGCTCCGTGCCTTTGCTGTCCTTCTTGATGTCAAAGGCCGAGGCGGTGGCCTCAATCTTCCTGATCTGAAACTGATAACGCAGCTCGAGCGCCTCGTCGGCGTCGAAGCGGAAGGTGAGTGTCAGCAGCTCCAGCGTCGAGAAGCCCTTGGAGTCGGGGGGGGCGAGCTTGACTTCGAGGCCGTCTTTACGCGTCTTGCGGCTCTTTTGGACGAAACGGAAGGCGATCTCGAGGCGGGCGAGGAACTCCTCGATCACCGAATGGGGATGCATCGGGACCTGGAGCTGGCCCAGTTTCTCGAGTTCTTCACCCAGGCCATAGAGTAAAAACGGGCTCGCCGTCGCGTCGGTGATCGCGCAGTTGCGATCGGTCCGGATGGACCAGGGCAGGTTCGCTGATTTGCCGGCCTCGATGCTGGCCTCGGCGAAGGCCGGAACAGCGGTGAAGGTTTGAAAAGCCCCAGGAGCCCTCTGTCTCACCTTCTTGAGCTCGCCCACGGTCAACAGCACCCGGGCGGAAGAAACGCTCACCGGCGCCCCGCCGTGATTCCTGATCTCCAGCGCACCGCGGATCTCGTCCCCCTGTCGCCAGCTTTCGCCTTCGACTTTGAGGCTGAGCTCGAGTGGTTTCTGAAAAAACGTGCCTTTCATTTACCGGTTCGCCTTATTGCGCAGGTAGTGAATCAGGTCGATCCGGGTGATGAGGCCGAGGAACCGGTCCTGATCCACCACGATCGCAACGCGACCCTGCTTGAACAGCGGCAACAGCTCCTCCACCGTCGCGGAGACCGGCACGGTCTGCAGCTCCCGACTCATGACCGAGCGAATCGGCTGACTGAAGGCGTCGGCGCGAGCGTGCAGCGCGGTGAGCAGGTCGGACTCGTCGATGAGGCCGACGAGGCGTTGCTCCTCGAGGACCGGAAGCTGCGAGATATCGTAGAGCCTCATCTTGCGGTAGGCGGCCTGCAGCGTCTCGTCGGGCGTGATGCTGACCGTGGCGCCTTCCCAGTGGCGACGGGAGATCGCGTCTCGCAGATCGCCGAAGGTCTCGCGCTTCACGAAGCCCTGGTCGATCATCCAGTAGTCGTTGAACATCTTCGAGAGGTACTTGTTGCCGCTGTCGCAGATGAAGGTGACGACGCGCTTGGGGGACTTCTGCTCGCGGCAGTACCGGAGCGCGGCCGCCACGAGCGTCCCCGAGGAGGAGCCCGCCAGGATGCCTTCGCTGCGGAGAAGCTGGCGCGCGACTTCGAAGCTTTCCGAATCGGAGATCAGGTACGCGTGCTTCACCCGCGAAAGATCGCCCACGCCGGGCAGGAAACTGCCGCCGATTCCTTCCACCAGGAACGAGCCTGGCGTTCCCGCCTTGCCGGTCTTGACGAGGTCCGTGAGGATCGAGCCTTCGGGGTCCGCGAGAACCATATCGGTCTTCGGTGAAACGCGCGCGAAATAACGCGCCAGTCCCGTGAGCGTCCCGCCCGAACCGATGCCGGCCACGACGGCGTCGACCCGATGATCGAGCTGTTCCCACACCTCGGGACCCGTCAAGGTCTCGTGCGCGAGCGGATTGGCCTCGTTCTCGAACTGGTTGACGTGAAAGGCACCGCGCTCCCGGGCGATGCGAGCCGCCAGATCCATGTAGTACTCAGGGTGACCGTGGCTGACGTCCGAGCGGCAGAGCACGACCTCCGCGCCCATCGCGCGAAGGTGGAAGATCTTTTCCTGGCTCATCTTGTCCGGGATGACGAGAATGAGCGGATAGCCCTTTTGAGCGGCGACGAGCGCGAGACCGAGGCCCGTGTTTCCGGCCGTGGCTTCGACGATGGTGCCGCCCGGCTTGAGCCGGCCGTCCTTCTCGGCCGCCTCGATCATCGCGAGCGCCATCCGATCCTTGATGGAGCCGCCGGGATTCTGATTCTCGAGCTTCACGAAGAGCTCGCAAGGTCCGGTGTCGAAGGTCCGCAGGCGGACCATCGGGGTGTTTCCGATCAAAGGGATGAGCGAGTCGACGACGGGCGCGGTGTGTTTCATGTTCAACAGAAATACACTTGAAAGCAGGCCCGGGCAACTCTCCCTATCAGGCGGTTCGCCTGACCCAGAATCCGATGAAGGTCGAAACCGCCGCGGCCAGGCCAAGGGACAGGAGCGTCTCGAGCGAGGTGATCGGCTCGAAGGCGAAAGCCTTGCGCAGATGCGGAGCGGCCAGGATGGCGGCGAGGAGAAGGGGCGCGCCGATGACGATGGCGCTGTTCACCGGGTTGCGGAACGCTCGCCCGAGTCGCGAAAGCCGCCCGTCGGCGACGTCCGCCAGGATGAGGCCGATATTGGAAAGCAGCATGAAAATGAAGACCTGGGCGCGGCTTTGGTCGCTCGTGTGGCCGTTGTGGAGGGACCAGCGGAAGAGCAGCAGTCCCACGACGAGGATCAGGGCGCCCTGAAAGGCGCTGCGGAGGAGGTCCCGCGCGGCGAACAACCGGCCTCGGACCGGCCGCGGAGGACGGTGCATTTCCTCAGGGGCCGCGGGAATGGACTCAAAGGCGAGAGAGCAGGCGGGATCGATGACCAGCTCGAGAAAGACGATGTGCGCCGGAAGCAGCAGGATGGGCCAGCCCAGGATCACCGGCATGATCGCCAGTCCCGCGATGGGCACGTGAACGGCGGCCAGGTAGCTGAGGGCGCGGCGGATATTGCCGTAGATGGCGCGGCCGCGGGCGATCCCGCCCACGATGGAGGCGAAGTTGTCGTCCAGCAGGACGATGTCCGAAGCCTCGCGCGCGACATCCGTCCCGCGCGCTCCCATCGAAATTCCCACATCCGCCCAGCGCAGGCTCGGGGCATCGTTGACGCCGTCGCCCGTCATGGCGACGACCTCGTCGAGTTGCTTGAGTCCACGGACGATCTTGAGCTTCTGCTCGGGGACCATGCGCGAGAAGACGGTGGCCTCTTTGAGCAGCGCCATGAGGGAGGGTTCGTCGAGCTCCTCGAGATCGCGGCCCTGCACCACGGGCGCGCGCGTGTCGATGCCCGCCTCGAGTGCGATCCGGAGCGCGGTTTCGGGATGGTCTCCGGTCATCATGATGAGCCGGATTCCGGCTTCGCGGCAAAGTCGGACCGCTTCGGGAACCTCGGGCCGGATCGGGTCTCGCAGGCCGATGAGCCCCACCCACCGGAAGGGCAGCTCCTCCTGGCTCTTGGGCAGCGAGGCGAGGGGGCCGGCCCTGGCAACGCCGATCACGCGCAGCCCGTGCACGGCCATTTCGGCCACCTGATCCAGGATGCGTTCAGCCCGCTCCGGCGGCAAGCGACAGAGCCGGATCATGGCTTCCGGCGCCCCTTTGCTGGCGATCAGCAGGGCGCCAGGCTCCGCGGCGCGCGTCCAGACGCAGGACATGGCCAGGAGCTCCTCGGAGAGCGGGTACTCCCGCACCAGCGTCCAATCCGAGTGCAGATGCTCGCGTCCCCACTCGTGTTCGACGAGCAGGCGGAGAATCGCCTTTTCCATGGGGTCAAATGGATCGCGATGGCTGGCCAGCACGCCCCATTCGGCGATCTCGTGAAACTCCTCAGGAAGGTTGCGGCCGCTGATGCCATCGAGCGCGCGCAGCGAGCCTTCGATCGCGAGCTGCAGGACGGTCATGCGGTTTTGCGTGAGCGTTCCGGTCTTGTCCACGCAAAGCGCGGTGATGGCGCCGAGGCGCTCGATCGCCTCGGGGCGCCGGACGAGGACCTGTGCCTTGGCGAGGCGCCAAGCGCCCAAAGCGGTGAAGATCGCGAGCACAACGGGAAACTCCTCGGGTAGGAGCGACATCTCCGCCGCGAGACCGACGAGCGTCGCCTCGGCCCAATCCCGCGTGCGGAAACCGTAGACCAGGATGATCGCGACGCAAACGATGGAACCGCTGACCGCAAAGAGCACGACGAGCTGGCGGATTTCCCGGCTCAGGCGCGTCGAGGCGGGTGGGGCCTGCTGCAGGCTTTTTCCTATCTTGCCTACGGCGGTGCGTGATCCGGTCTCCGTGACGCGGGCGAGGCCGCGCCCTTTGACGATGAGACAACTCGAGTACACGGTGCTTTCAGGCGCGATGCCGGGTCGTTTCGCAGCCGGCATGGACTCTCCCGTCAGAAGCGACTCATCGGCCTGCAGGTGCGCGGACCACAGCAGCTCCGCGTCGGCCGGAATCCGATCCCCTTCATAGAGCGCGATCAGATCGCCCGGGACCAGCTCGGAGGCGGCCACGCGGCGTTCCTTTCCGTCGCGAATGACCATGGCGCGCGGGCTGGCGAGCTCTCGTAAAGCGTCAAGGGCGCGCTCGGACTTGAGTTCCTGGTAGAGCGAAATCCACAGGACGAAGAAAACGGAGAAGCCCAGTAGCAGGCCTTCCTCAAGGTCTCCGAGCGTCAGGTAGATCGACGCCGTGGCCACGAGCAGCAGGATCATGGGTTCACGCACGATCCGGCCCAGGATCTTCCAGGGGGTTTTCCTCTCGGCCTGCGGGAGTTCGTTCGGACCGAAGCGTTCCCGAAGTCGCCGGGCCGCGTCGTCGGTCAGGCTTTCCGGAAGCATGACGCGAGTGAGGAGTGCGCGAATCGTGCTAGAGTCGGCCGGGACGGGTTTCTAAAAAAAGGAGAAACGATGATCAAGCGCGAAGCACAGGCAGTGTGGAAAGGTGGCGGGAAAACGGGCCAGGGCGAGCTCACGACGCAAAGCGGGGTCCTGAGGAATACGGCTTACTCGTTCACGGGGCGCTTCGAGAACGGCACGGGCACGAACCCCGAGGAGCTCGTGGGCGCGGCTCATGCGGGGTGCTTCAGCATGGCGCTGGCGGTTCAGCTCGAGGCCGCGGGCCTGAAGCCCCAGGAGCTGCGGACGTCAGCCGCGGTGATCATGGAAAAACAGGGAGCCGGCTGGGGTGTGACCGAGGTGCGCCTCACCCTCCAGGCGAGGATTCCCGGAGTCTCCGAAAGCCAGTTCCTCGAGCTCGCGAACCAGGCCAAGGGCGGCTGCCCGATTTCCCGGCTTTTGAACGCGAAAATCACCCTGGACGCCAAGCTCGTTCAGTAGGTGCGCACCTGCTTCTTCGCGGAGACGTAGGCGTTGCCGGCCCGGTCGTGCCCGCTCACGATGAACGAGTAGAGCGTGCTGGCGCTCAGGCCCGTGATGCGCACCGAGTGACTGGTCACGTAGTTCGAGTCCTCGTTGACGACCCGGCTCGTGTCGGAACCGAGGCCCCAGTTGATCTTGCTCGTCGCGGGCTCATCGGTGGTCCAGTTGACCGTGACGCTGTAGCTGCCGCCCGTCGGGGTGAAGCTCACCACCACTGGCGGAGTCGTGTCCACGCTCCAGGAATAGGAGGCGCCGATGGGATCGGGCGAGCCCCAGCTATCCACGGCCCGGACGACGAAGCTGTGGCTGCCGGAGGCGAGCCCGGTGTACGACACCGGCGAGACGCACGGGCCCGCGGCCTCCCCATCGCGGCTGCAGATGAAGGTCGCGCCGCCGCTTTGATTTGAGCTGAAGGTGAAGCTGATCGAGCTCGAGCGCGTATACTTCTCCGCCGGGGTGATCGAGAGGATCTTGGTGGTGATCGGGGGATCCACGATCCACGAATACGTCGCCGGCGGGGTTTCAAGATTGCCGGCGAGGTCCACCGCGCGGACCGCGAAGGAGTGGTTGCCTACACTCAGCCCGAAGTAGGCCACCGGGGGCGTGCATTCCGCGAAGGTCTGCCCATCGAGCGAACACTCGAAGCGGGCGATCGGCTCCGTCACGGTGAAGGCGAACGAGATGGACGCGTTCTGGGTGCGGGTCGGAACGAGAGTCGTCACCGGGGCCAGGCGGTCGACCTGCCACGAGGCGCTCGCGAGCGCCGAGACGTTCCCGGCCACGTCAGTGGCCCGCACCTCGAAGACATGCAGTCCGTCGGAGAGGCCCGAGACGTTCAGCGGGCTCGAGCAGGCCGAGAACCCGGCGCTGTCGAGGCTGCACTCGAAGCTCGCCGTCTCATTGGCGCTGAACTCGAAGGAGTTGATCGCCTCCGTCGTCAGCGCGCCTCCCGCGTGCAGCGCCGAGAGAGTGACCACCGGCGCGGTGAGGTCCACGCTGAACTCGTGCACGAGCGGGCTGCTCGAGTTGCCGGCGCGGTCCGTGCCGATCACGGCGAGCGAGTAGGCGCCTTCCGGGAGTCCGCTCAGCTGGAGCGGCGAGGAGATCGGTCCGAGGTCGCTGAGGTTGAGCGTGCCGGCGAGGGTCACGCTTTCGAGCGAAAGAATCTCGGCGCGCAACGCGCTCGAGTTGATCACGCTGGCCGCCGACGGGGTCATGGGACCCCAGCTCAGCTCGGGAAGCGTGAAATCCATGATCCACGCCACCCGTGTCGTATCACTGCGGTTGCCCGCGGCGTCCACCGCGGTGATGGCGACCTCATGGTTGCCCTCATTGAAGAGCAGGGTGCTGAAGGGCGAGGCGCAGGGCGCCGCCGCGGCACCGTCGAGTGAGCACTCGAAGGAGGCGGGTTCGCTCGCGCTGAATTCCACCGAGACGCTCTTGGAATTCGTGATGGCCGCAGCAGGAATGACGCTG
>JAMPXZ010000168.1 GCA_023700925.1 Oligoflexia bacterium
CTCGGGTATAGCCGGCATCGAGCAGATCAAGCAACGGAGGATTCCCGGCGTTCAAATATACGCGGTCTCTCCCCGGTGAGGTTGCACCGTCAATTCGGGCAATATCTGGCAACATTAGATCGGCAGGCACTTTCCCAGGGTATCTGAAAAGAACTTTGCGGTTCCCGTCGCTGAGAAGTGAATCGCCAATTCGCGATTGGCGCCAGAATGGGATTTGAACAGCTCCGGCTCCGCAATATAACGCTCGATACGGCTCACAAATTTCTCGTGCGTCGGTTCGCAATTAAATCCATTTTTCCCGTCTTCAATCATCTTGCCGATTCCCAACACTCGATCGCTAATCACCAAGCCCATGCCAGAAGCCGCCGCCTCGAGAATGGTGTAGTTGCCGTTACTGAAGCTGGCCGGCAACAGAAGAATGTCGCACCGAGCATAGACCCGATGAAGGTCAGCCCACGCCTTTATCTCAGATAGGAATTCGACGTCATCGCTGATGCCGAGCTCCGAAATCCTTGCTCGGCATTTTCCCGCAAGTTCCCCCATGGCATTCATGACTAACCGAGATCCAGGATGAGATTCCCGAACCGACGCGAATATTTCGATCGCCGCGATTGGGTTGTAGATTTCCGTCATTCGGTTGGCAAAGAGGTAGGTGTAAGCTGTCTTTTGTGAACGGAGTGGATGATCGAAGTAGGCATCGATATCCGCGGCATAACGTCCCGCAACAACTCGTTCGCCGAAACCAAACTCATCCCGGTATTGCAAGACCGCATCTTCAGCGCTGACCATCACCAAGTCCACATCACGATAGAGCCAATGCAGCAAACGCCACGCCAAGGAGCGTTTGCGAAGTACGCCTCGGGCATTTCGGGAGTGCTCGCAAAAGACAACAGTCTTCTTGCCCCTACGCCTTGCCCATCGATAGGCGAGGTAATTGCTTGGAATGGAAAATCCACCCAACATGACGATGTCGGGATCAGCTCGATCCAGTTCAGCATCTAGTCCCAAGGCCAAGTACCGTGCTTCGAAAGGTCCAGCTTCCCGAAACAGAACCCGATCCAGCACCTTGCAATGTTGGCCAAGATCGACCCGCCACCACGAACCTCTCGTTCGATCAGGGCTTTCGTAGAACCAGAAAGTCGCATCAAAATGGTTCTGTAGGGCATTAGCGAACACAACTTGATGCGGGACAGCGACCGAACTAATATACACCAACTTCCTGCGTCGACTCATATATCAGAACCCTGCGACGATTGCTGCCTTAATTGCTTCTCGAGCTCCAGGAGATCACGCTTTCGTTCTCCGATACGCCGCGCAGGCGTTCCTAAATAAACAGAAAAGGCAGCGCAATCCTTTGTAACGAAACTCAGCGACCCGACCACCGCGCCCTCTTCAAGAGAGACACCCGGAAGGACAACGGCACCAGAACCTATGATGACGTGCTTGCCAAGCAGAACATTCGCGTGCGTTACCCCCAGGAACTGCGCGGGAACAGTCGGGTTCGTCAGGTGCTCACCGCTGTAGTCGTCATTGCTCGAGTAAATAGAGACCCGGGACGATAACCCACTAAAATCGTCGAACTTGATCGCTCCTGCACCGATCAACAGACAATAGACCGCAATGTGAACATAATCACCGATTTCGATCCCACCCTCACCCGCCGAGAGCACACAAAAATCGTCAATTCGTACATGGCTCCCGATCGAGATCCGTCCCGGATTATAGATCGATGCCTTCTTCGAGATTCGGACATCCGCGCCAAATCGAGCCAACCCCAACGCCTGAAGTTCCTCTTGAGAGTAGAAAGACATCAGACACCCCCTCGGACGATCCCAATGACTCGGTCCTGGTCCGCTTCGGCAAGGTCGGGATAGATTGGCAAACACAATATCTCAGCGGATATTTTCTGTGCGACCGGCAAATTGGCCGCCGCCGCCGAGGGCAACCCCCGATACATAGGCATGTCGCTGATAAGCGGATAGAAATAGCGCCTGGCGTGGATGCCGGCATCGCGAAGGCGTTGATAAAGAGCGTCGCGGCTTATCGTGAAATCCGTCCCCACCATAATAGGCAGATAGGCGTAGTTCCGCAGCGTATCCGGAGGAGCCGGCAGGAGAGATATTCCGGCCACGCCCCGAAGGGCCTCTCTGTAGCGGAGATCGACAGCCTTACGACGAGCGATGGCGGATGCGATGTGCTTGAGCTGCAATAGACCGAAAGCGGCCTGGACCTCGTTCATCTTGCCGTTAATGCCCGGCGCCATGACCGTGACCTCGTCGGCGAACCCGAAGTTCTTCAGGTAGTCGATGCGCTGCTTGGTCTCGGCATCCGGACAGACGATCGCCCCCCCTTCGAAGGTGGTGAATACCTTGGTGGCGTGGAAGCTGAGCACGGAAAGGTTCCCGTGCTTAAGCAGGCTCTCATTCTTATAGTGAACTCCGAAGGCATGCGCCGCATCATAGATCACCTTCAGACCGTAGGTATCGGCGATCTGCTGAATACGCTCGACGTTGCAGGGATTGCCGTAGCAGTGCACGGGCATGATCGCCGTGGTTTGGGGCGTGATGGCCGCCTCGATCTTGTCTGGGTCCAGATTCAAGGTCAGCGGATCGATATCGACGAACACGGGCCGGATGTTGTTCCAGAGAAGGGAGTGGGCCGTCGCGACAAAAGAGTACGGGGTGGTGATGACCTCGCCGGAAATCCTCAAGGATTGAAGCGCCGTAACCAAGGCGAGCGTGCCGTTGGTAAATAGCGCCAAATGCTCGACGCCAAGATGCTTCGCGAGCGCAACCTCGAGTTCTTGATGGAAGGGACCGTTGTTAGTCAGCCATTTGCTTTCCCATATCTTTTCGAGATAGGGGATGAACTCCTCCAACGGAGGAAGATGGGGTTGGGTTACGGTGATGATTTTCTTGGTCATACGCAGGCGATCCGCCGGTATAGATCAAGATATTGGTTGCTGATACCCGCCGGCGAATACCGCTCGATGTTGCGAAGGCCGCTCGCGACGAGCTGGTCGCGGTATTGGGGGTCCTCTATGATTCGAACTATACCCGCCCGGATCTGAGACACGTCCAGCGGATCGGCCAAGCAGGCCCCCTCTCCGGCCACTTCGCGCATCGGCGATGCGGCGGCGGTGATAAGCGGGCGGCCGCAGGCCTGAGCTTCGATGATCGGCACGCCGAAACCCTCTCCCAGCGACACGAACGAGACGATGTCGCAAACGGCATACTGACGGGCGATCTCCTCATGGGACAGATTCACATGATTCACGAATTCGACGCCGTTCTCACGGATCATTCGACGAAGAGCATCATCCACGTCGCCGACCAAGACCAGCCGGCACTTTATCCCCCGCAAAGCTTCGATCAATCGCGGAACGTTCTTGTACGGCTTGGTCCCGACCTGAAGGATGACTGGGCAGTTTGAGTCGAAAGGGCGGGAGCTCGGCTTAAAAAGAGCGCTGTGGCAATTTTCGATGGTCTCGATGTGCGCGCCGTTGACCGCAAGGTGGCGACGGATGTTGTCGTTGGTTGCTTTCGATACCGCCGTCACCGCACGGACACTGCGAATAGGCCACAGCAGCCACAGTAATTTGTACGCCCAACGCTTAACGCCGCTCAATCCGAACAGGTAGTGGCCGATGTCATGCACGGTCAGCACGGTCTTGCGATGGGGAAGGAAAAGGGTCAAGTAATTGATGTCGCCGGTCAGGTGATAGACATCGGCGTTCATCTGCCTGAGCCGCCACACGTCGAGCGGCAGATCCCAGCGGGTACCGGCTTGGTACTCGATGACTTCGGACCCCTTACGCAATTCGGCCGCGACGGTATGGAATATCGCTTCGATGCTGTAGGCGCCCGCCGCCGGACGACGGTAGATTAGCACGATCTTCATATCGCAGCAGCCCTGATCACTTCTTATCTCCGGCGATGAGGGTGTCGGACGCGAAGAGGAAGGGCGCGCCCAGGCGCGGGCCCGCGCCTGAAAAGCCGGGCGGTAGGCTGAGAAGTGCTAGGACAGCGAATGCGCCGGCGAGAGCGGCGCGCCGTGAGCGGACGCCGCCCTGCTCCGGTTCGGAGGAAAGACGCAGGGCCGCGACCGCGGCCAACAGCACGATGGCGAGCACGGCGGTGGCGGGAATCTGAAAGCTGAATTCGACGAAGCCATGGAGGGTAAAAGCGAGCAGGGCGGCGAAGAAGCCGGCAGCCATCCCGCGCGTCGGGAGGTCCGCCGCCGTGAGACGGCGCCCGCACGCGGCCAAAGGCTTGAGAATGGCCGCGGCGAAAACGCAGAAGCCGAGAAGGCCGGACTCCAAGGCGATCTCAAACCAAGAGCTATGAACGTGGTCCACGATCTCGATGAAGGCCGGGTCCTGGTAAGGGCGGAACGCGCCTGTGAAGGTCCCCAGCCCCGCGCCGAAGAAAGGGAAGTCGGCCAACAGGCGCAGGCCGCTGCGGTACAATGAGACCCGAGTGGCCGCGGAACTCTCGAGGGCGCCGCCGACAATTCCCAGCTCTTGCGGGTGTTTGAAAAGAAAGATGACGTAGGCGCCCCCGGCCAACACCAGGGCGCCCCATAACAGGCGCAGCGGGCGGCCCCCCGCGAGGGAGCGCGAGAAGAGGAACGCCGACGCGAGCGCGGCCACGCACAGGGAATTGAGCCCTCCTCGGGAGCCGATGGCCAGGACCGCGCTGACCGACACGCCGAGGACGAAGGCGATCAGTATCTGCTTGGCGACGCGCTCGGAGAGCGGGACGCGGCCATAACGCTGGAATCCGTCAGCGAATAATCCCGCGCCAACCAAGGTCGAGGCGACGACCCATGCGGCGGCATGGTTGTAGTTCGTAAAAGGGCCGAAAGGGAGCCCGTTCCGAATAGGGCGCAGACCGTAGTAAGCGGTATTGCCCTGGCCGCGCTGAAGGATGCCGACGACGGAGATGAAGAGGCCGCTGGCGAAGATGACCCAGGCCAGGCGGCGCAAGGCTCCTTCCCAGCGCAGGATGCCGGAGGCCGACCACAGCAAGGCGGCCAGGGCGGCCCAGAGGAGGAGCGCGTAGAGGGTCTGGGGGCGGGAAAGGGTGGACGGAAGCAGCCCCGCGGGGCCGGCCAGAGGGCTCTGCTGGAGAAGCTGCAGGACGCCCAGGGCGATGATCACGCCGAATCCCATCAGCGGAGCGTTGAGCGGAGAGAAGAAGTCGCGGCGCAAGGCGCACATGGCGGCGAGACCGAAGATCAGGCTTTCAAGGACGGCGCGGGACCACCATTCGGTGGAGCCGAAGGCCGCGGGCGCGAAGAAAAGGATGAACCAGAGCATTCCCTCGCAGGCGTACCGCGGCGGCTCGAAGTTCACGCTTGGGGAGCGGCGGCCTTTTGCTCGTAGGCGTGATAGTACTGCTGGTAGTAATAGCCGTACGCGGAATAGGTCAGACCGCCGGGCCGGGCCGCGTTGACGACCGCGCCGAGGATCTTGATGCCCCCTTCCTGCAGGCGCTGGCAGGCCTTGGCGACGAGAGGGGCCCGGGTGCTGCCGTAGCGGACCACGAAGACGGCGGCGGTCACGTGGCGGCCCCACAGCAAGGTGTCGTGGATCGGGAACATCGGCGTGCAGTCGACGATCACGCGGTCGTAGTTGGCCTTGGACCAGGCGATCAGCGCGCCCAGGCGCGGGGTGTTGAGGAGCTCCGACGGGTTCGGCGGGCGGGGGCCGCAGGCGAGGACCTTCACGCCCGGGACATCGGAGTCCTGAACGAGCCGCTCCAGCTCATCGACATTCTGGCCCTTGGCGAGGAAGTCGGACAGGCCGCGCTCGGAAGAGACCCCGAAGTTCTTATGGATGCTGGGACGGCGCAGGTCGCCGGTGATGAGCAGGACTTTCTCGCCGAGCTGGGAGAAGGCGACGGCGAGGTTGGAGGAGACATAGCTCTTGCCTTCGTCCTGGACGGTGCTGGTCACGAGGATGGTCTTGATGTTCTGCGGCAGGGCCGCGAAGTCCACCATGGTGCGAAGGTTGCGCACCGCCTCGCTCGTCAGAGAGAGCTCCTTGGTAAGGAGCGCTTTGTAGACCGCCCCCTTATTATCGGAGGAAAGAGGGACCTGGCCGAGGAAGGGCAGGCGGAGCTTGTTCTCGACGTCTTCCTGGGTGCGCACCGACTGATCGAGCATTTCGATGAGGAAGGCGAGGGCGACGCCGAAGACCAGGCCGGCGATGAAGCCGAGCGTGAGCGCGTTGCGCTTATTGGGCTTGATCGGGTTCTCGGGGACGAGGGCGGTATCGATGACGCGGACGTTATTGCCCTTGAGCTGGCCGGAGAGCTCGGTTTTCATGGAGGCCACGATGCGGCCGGTCTCCGAGCGGATCTGGGAGTCGAGGGCGACCATGCTGGACTTGACCCGGATCACGGTCGGGTGCTTCTCCGTGTAGCGGGCGTACAGCTCGGCGTAGGAGCTTTGAAGCTTGGCGTACTCGCCCTTCAAGGACTGGATAAGAGGGCTATTGACGACAGCGGGCAGGTCGGCGGCGTTGGAGTCGCCCCCTTTCGCCTGGAGAGCCTGGAGGACCTCTTTCGAGATGAAGAGCTGGCTCGCCAGGTTCTGCTCCACGAAGGCCTCGCTGAGGCGGTTCGCGATGCTGGCGGCCAGCTTAGCGTCGTGAGAGGCCACGCGGACATAGACGAGGCGGCTGCGCAGGATCGGGGTGATCGTGACCGCCCCTTGAAGCTTGACGACGCCGCGCGGCTGGGCGAAATCCTCTGTTTTTTCAAGAGCCATGTCCGAATACACGCGTTCGAGCAAGGAACGGCTCTGGAGAAGCTTGTACTGGGTCTGGTAGTAGTCGTCGTTGGAGTTCTCGACCATCGAGCCGTTCTGGATGGCTCCGCCGCCGCGCTCCTTTTCAATGACCAGCAAAGAGGTCGCCTGATAGACGCGGCGGGTCGTGAAAGTGACCAAGGCCGTAGATACGAAGACGATGGTGAACGCCGCGAGAACGACCCAACGCCGGCGCAGGATGACGTCGAGGTAATGGGAAAAGTCGAGTTCTTCGCTCGTCGTCTGTTCGGCCATGGGAACCTCTAGAAGTAGCTTTCGGGGATGAAGACGATGTCGTTGGGCTCGAGGGCGATGTCCTTATCCTTCTCGCCCCGCTTGGTGATGGCGGAGACCTCGATGGTGAAGGCCTGGCTCACGCCGTTGAGCATGCGCACCACGCGGGTGCGGTCGGGAGCGGCCAGCGCCGTGAAGCCGCCCGCCTGGGAGATGGCCTCGAGGACGGTGAGCTTGGTCTCGGTGGGGATCTCGATGGCGCCGGGCTTGTTGACGTGCCCGAACACGAAAACCTTCTTATTGCCGTACTCCTTGATGAAGACCGTGACCTGGGCGCCGCGCAGGTAGTCGTTGAGCTTGGTCGCGATCTCCGTCTCGGCCTGCGAGGTGGACAGCCCCCCCACCTTGACCGACCCGATGAGCGGATACGTGATGGTCCCGCTCTGGCTGACGCGGACCTGCCGGTCCATGTCGGTCTCGCCCAGGACGGAGACGTTGATGAGGTCCGCGTTGCTGATCGTGTA
>JAMPXZ010000169.1 GCA_023700925.1 Oligoflexia bacterium
CCTACCGGGTCGAGTACTGGCAAGGGTCTTTCGTCCGCACGGAAGCGGTCGAGACGACTTACCTGCACCTGTTGCTCAACCGGTGCGGAATGATGAACGATGTCCTTCTCAGAGAAGAGATCGTCAATCGCTGGGAGAACCCAGTCGTTTTCACAGTGGAGAATCCCAATCTCAGCGACGAGATCGTGGCGAGCTACCAGCTGGTTCCGATGACCGAGGCTGAGGCCCGCGTGGCGCTTGAGGAGGCGCGGGAACGCTGCGAGCGTTATCAGCCCTGAGCTCTTGCATTACATTGATCGGAGGCAGATGCATCAGTTGCATTGCTGATGCATCTGCCTCTTTCGAAGATCTTCGAATAGCCCTATCGCGACGTCCAAGGAACCGCCATCACTTTGACGCGGTGAGCATCATAAAGTAAGCGGGTACCTTTTCCGAAGAGAAGACGTGAGTCTTTATCGCACCCTAGGTAGCTGGCTTTCTCCGGCGCTGACCGCGACCCTGGCGCTCTTTGCGCTGCCGGCGCTCGCGCAGACCGATGTCGAGCTTTGCGAACGCCTCTACGTTGAGCTCGGTGCCCGGAACTTCCAGGAGCTGAGCCGCTCACTCGACAGCTCGCTCGACAAGCTCCCGCCCGAAAAGGCCGAGGAAGTCCGCCAGGTCGTCGACTCGCTGCTTTTTGTCGATTACAAGGACTCCTCACCGCACCTAATGAGAAGCCTGGTGGACGGCAAACCGCTCACCGGGAGGCGAATCCAATTCCTCTACGATCAGGCCCCAGGACTTTATGACGATGCAGCGTCCGGAGCGCTTCGGGACGGCGAATTCAAGAACTTCCAGGAAGCGCGCGAATACCTCCGCGGCCTCAAACGCGAGGTGACGGCCGAGGACCTCCAGCTCGTCAACTCGATCATTCGCAAAACACCCGGTCAGCGGGTATCGAGCGCGGGCCCAATGCCGTTTCGCGACATCGCCGTGATTGGCCGGGTTCCTCCGGAGAAGTCGATCGCCGAAGCTCAGATCGAGGCGATCAACCGCAATCCCTACCTCCTTTTCGAAGCCGAACCACCCACACGAGGCCTGAAGCCCGGCACCCAGACCGGGCGAATCTGGTACCCGA
Organism: Oligoflexia bacterium; assembly: GCA_023700925.1. GTDB lineage: Bacteria > Bdellovibrionota > UBA1018 > UBA1018 > UBA1018 > JAMPXJ01. Next base: position 1,118 of record JAMPXZ010000169.1, read on the forward strand.
ACCCCCTGAGCCTAAAAGAAGAGGTCTACGAACGCCTGCAGGGGGACCCGCAGCTCGTCAAGGAACTTCGGGTACTGAAAGCCCTGGGCGCAACGCCTCCCGAGGGAATACGCGCGCGCCTTGAAGAGGCGCTGATCAAGGAACGCCTCAGCTCGTTCGCCCGGCAGAGAAAAGACATCGGACCGCTGACCTCTCCCGAAAAACTCGAACGTTACATCAAGCTCGCGGCGGATCTGCAGCGCGACCTCATCTCAATCCACGGCTTCTCCGATGGCAACGGGCGGACCTCCCGCGCGTATCTTTACCATCTGCTTGAAAAAGAAGGCATCCCGCCTCCTCGTTTCCTCGATCCGGACGACGACATCCTGCTCACGCCCGAGGCCTGGCGCGAGAAGGTCCTCCAAGGCGTCGTGTCTACCCAAAGACTCTACGAAGATCTGGCGGAGCGCGCGGCCGCGGGCCTCCCTCTCGAGGGTTCCCCCGAGCTCCTCGCACCGGCCATTCCGCGGACGGTGGCCCTGAGCTTCAAGAAACAGGGCACCAAGACCGTCATCGAAAGCCAGCGTGACGCGGACATCGACTCGCGGCAGTTCGCCGCGTGGGTCAAAGAGAAGGTGAAAGCGGAACCGGGCGTGCGAGATGACTTCGCGTACTCTCCGATCGAAACTTCCAAGCGCCTCACCAACGAGTTCCGCGAGTTCAACCGCTCGCATCGCCTCGACTTCCAGCACAAGAAAGAGGGAACGATCGAGGTCTCCCTCAATTTCATCGATGACGACTTCAAGGCGCTTTTCGCCAACCGCTCTTATCGGCAGCCGGGAGCATGGAAACGGAAGATGGACGCCTGGTATTCCGACCAGGTGGTGTGGCGCGGGATCTCCTATCGCCATGAGGAAGTGACCGAGACGGAGATCCTGGGAATGTTCAACAAGCTCCATCCCCAGATGCTCTCTAACGAGGTGGCCCGCACGACTCGCGCCAGCGATCAGGACGGGATCGTCAGCGCGGTCATGAAGGACTTCGATCGCTACAACTCGGATCTGTACAACGACATGCTGTACAAGATGGCCAAGGACCATTCGGACTCCGGTCCCATGTACGCCACGAGCTACGGTTACTCCACGTCGCGCAGGCGGGAGGTGGGCAAGGCCTTCTCGATGGGCGCGATGGTCATTGCTCCGTACGGCAAGCACCAGGACTACCAGCACCTGCTCAAGTCACGGATCCTTGTCGGAGCCTATCGCGGCAAGAAGGACGTGGATCTCGCGCGCTTCTACCACCTCGATAGCCGCTTCCTGTACGGCTATCCCCGGCAGGCCGAGGTCATGGGCATCGGCGCCGCCGACCCGGACTCGGTCATGATCGTCCAGCAGCTCAACGCCAAGGGCGCCGTCGACGTGAGCTACGTACGAAGCATCGACAAGCCGGAGATCGTCTGGGCGGTCAAAGGCGAATACGAGCCGAAGCTGGGCGAAATTCCGCCCGCCGACCGCCTGATCCGCGAGTTCAAGCTCGACTAGGCCTTGTACTCGTACCCCGCATCGACGGCGCGGATATTGGTTTCGACGGCTTCCTTCTTCTTGAAGGAGGTCCGCAGGACCTCGTAGATCCGCTCGCGATCAATCGACTTCTCGTGCGCGAGGAAGACGCCGATCGCCACGGCGTTGGCCGCGGCCTTGAGGCCGAGTCCCGCCGCAAGCTCGGTGAAAGGCGCATACACGGCCTTCACGTCCGTGCGCGCGACCTTGCGGTCGATCAGCGAGCTGTTGACCATGATGATTCCGCCCGGCGCGACCTCCTGCTCGAAGGCGTCGAGCGAAGGCCGATTCATCGCGATGAGCACGTTCGGCTGGGTCACCAGCGGCGAGCCGATGCGTTTGTCGGAGATGACGACCGAGCAGTTGGCCGTGCCGCCGCGCATTTCAGGACCGTAGGAAGGAAGCCACGTCACCTGCAGGCCATCATTCATGCCCGCGGTCGCGAGCATCGCGCCCGCGGTCAGGGCACCCTGGCCGCCGAAACCCGCGATCTTGATCCTGCGCTCGCCGATCTTGCCCGTGGTCTTGGCGACGGTCTTGCCGCTCTGAAGACCGAGGATCTTCTCAAGCTCCTTGCGATCCGTCTTGGGCTCCGGCCGCGGCAGCGGCTGCACGGTGGCGCTGATATCCTTGTAAACGCCGGGCTTGAAATACGGCTCCATGACGTCCTGGACCCATTTGATGGAATCCTGCGGCGTCTTCTTCCAGTTCGTCGGGCAGGTGGCAAGAATCTCGATGAACGAGAAGCCCTTGCGCTCGACCTGGAGCTGGAGACCCTTGCGGATCGCCTTGCGGCACTTGTGGATGTTCTTCACGTCAGTGCAGCTCACGCGCTCGACGTAAACCGGCGCCTCGAGCGTCGCGATGAGCTCCGCCATCCGCATCGGATGCCCTTCGGTGGCGGCGTTGCGTCCGCTCGGGGTGGTCAGCGTCCGCTGGCCGACCATCGTCGTCGGGGCCATCTGGCCACCCGTCATTCCGTAGATCGCGTTGTTGATGAAGATCACCGTCATGTTCTCGCCGCGGTTGGCGGCATGGATGATCTCAGCCGTCCCGATCGCGGCCAGGTCGCCGTCGCCCTGATAGCTGATCACGATGCTGTCGGGCCGCGCGCGCACGAGGCCGGTGCCGACGGCCGGAGCGCGGCCGTGCGGGGCCTGAACGTTGCCCGTATTCATGTAGTAGTAGGAGAAAACGGAGCACCCCACCGGCGAGATGAAAATCGTGCGATCGCCGAGCCCCATCTCCGAGATCGCCTCAGCGACGAGCTTCTGGGCCCGGCCGTGGCCGCAGCCCGGACAGTAGTGGGTGGTCAGCTTGTCCTTGCCGGACTTGCGCTCGAACGTTTCGTAAATCGCCTCGGGCCTGCCCTTGGTCACCGTCGTCGTCGTGGTAATAGTTTCACTCATGGTGCGCTCCCTTAGCTGTAACGCCGATAAGCGGCTTCAGCCGCCTTCACGATGCCTTCCACCGTGGGAAGGTTGCCGCCCGAGACTCCGTAAAACTCGACCGGCTTGCGGTGTTCGATGGCGAGCTTCACGTCCTCGATCATCTGTCCCGCCGACATCTCGGCGACGAGGAAGGCCGCGGCCTGTCCGGCCAGCTCCTTCACCCGTTTCTTCGGGAACGGGAACAGCGTCTTCGGCCGGAGCATCCCGACCTTCATTCCGCGGGAGCGCAGCTCCTCGATCGCGTTCTCGGCCACGCGGCTCGTGACGCCGTAGGCGACGATCACGAGCTGGGCGTCGTCGGTCCGATAGTCTTCCCAACGCTGCTCGCGCGCTTCGATTTCGGCGTACTTCTTCTGCAGACGCTGATTGAGCGACTGGAGCTGATCCGTGCTCATGTAGATCGAGGTCACGAGGTTCTTGCGGGTGGCGGCGTCGCCGCGCACCGCCCAGTCCTTCGCCGGAGCGGGCTTGACCTCATCGGGGAACTCCACCGGCTCCATCGTCTGGCCGATGCTGCCGTCGGTGAGCACGACCGCGGTGCAGCGGTATTGGTCAGAGAGCTCGAAAGCGAGGATCGTGAAATCACACATCTCCTGCGCCGAGTTGGGCGCGAGCACGATGTTGCGATAATCGCCGTGGCCACCGCCCTTGACCATCTGGTTGTAGTCGGACTGCTCGGGCCAGATGTTGCCGAGGCCCGGGCCGGCGCGCATCACGTCGACGACGACGGAGGGGAGCTCCGCGCCCGCGAGGTAGCTGATGCCTTCCTGCTTGAGGGAGAGGCCCGGACCGCTCGAAGCGGTCATCGTGCGGACGCCGGTGGAGGCGGCGCCGTAGACCATGTTGATCGCGGCGACCTCGCTCTCGGCCTGCACGAACGCGCCGCCGATGAGCGGGAAGTAGTAAGCCGCGGCCTGCGCGATCTCGCTCGCCGGCGTGATCGGATAGCCGAAATAATGCGTGCAGCCCGCAAGAATCGCGGCCTTCACCACCGCCTCATTGCCTTTGATCAGCTCTTTTTTCATCGCTGCACCTGGACTTTCTTTTCCTTGTGGATCGAGATGGCTCCCGGCTCGGGGCAGGCGTAGTAGCAGGCCTCGCAGCCAGTGCAGCCGGACTGTTTGTATTCGGCATACTGGTAACCCAGGAGATTGAAGGCCTTCGAAAGCGAAAGCACCCCGGGCTTGCAGCTGTCGATGCAGAGGCCACAGCCCTTGCATTGGTTTGACTTGATCTCGACCGCAGGAAGTTTCATGAGAGTTGCCCCCAGACCGGCCTGGCGGGAAAGCGCACCAGAAAGCCGTACAGAGTTGAACGCAGTAGTCGCGCGTGAACGGGGTCAACTTAGCACGCACGAGCCCGGAGCGGCAATGATTCCACCGTGCGAATTTTCCGCTCGTTTCGGCACCTAATCAACCTAGTGGGTCTAGACTAGTCACCGAAGCAGATTCCGAGGTCTCGCCCGGTAAGAAGCGTGTCGCAGTCCAGGGGCACAGTTTTCATCCGGCGCGTAGCCTCCTCGAGCGGAACATAGCGAACCATCGGCGGATCCAACGCAACCATCACGCCGTCCTGCCCCTCCTCGATCGCTCGAACCGCAGCGGCTCCGAAGCGCAAAGCAAGCAGCCGATCCTCGGCGGTGGGAGTCCCGCCACGAAGCAGGTGCCCCAGGACCACGACGCGCGTCTCCTTGCCGGTCATCACCGAAAGCTGCCTGGCGACCTTCTCTCCGATTCCCCCCAGCCGCTCGCTGCGACCTTGCACGGCTTCGAGGACCGAGCGCCTGCCTCCCTTTGGGGTCGCCCCTTCGGCGACGACCACAATGGACGAAGAGCGCCCCTGCGCCTCGCGATCGCGCAGCTTGCTCACGACCTTATCGAGGTCGAAAGGAATTTCGGGAATGAGGATGACGTCCGCGGACCCCGAAATCCCGCAGTTCACCGCGATCCAACCGGCATAGCGCCCCATCACCTCGACAACCATCACGCGATGATGCGACTCGGCGGTCGAATGGAGTCGATCCAGGCACTCGGTGGCGAAGGAAAACGCCGTCTCAAAGCCGAAGGACACCACTGTCTTGTCCAGATCGTTGTCGATCGTCTTGGGGACGCCGATCACCCGGAGCCCCCCCTTGCTGGCAAGCGCGCGAGCGATCGAGAGCGAGCCGTCGCCGCCAATGGCGATCAGCGTGTCGATCCCGTGAGCATGGAGTGCGTCCAGAATCTCCACGGAGCGGTCACGCTCCTGCAGCGTTCCATCGGGCATCGTGACCACCTCGTTGAGCGGATTGCCCCGGTTGCTCGTGCCGAGCATGGTCCCGCCGAGGTGCGTGATGCCGCGCACCCGTTCGCGGGTGAGGTGGATGATCCCGCCGGACGGGTAATTTCTCTTGAACAGGATGCCGTCGAAACCATCGCGAATTCCGTAAGATTCCCAGCCTCGTCGCGCCGCCGAAAGCACGACGGCCCGGATAACGGCGTTCAGCCCTGGCGCATCGCCCCCACCCGTATTGATCGCGATTCTGCGTATCTGGCTCATGTCCGTGATCGAGGTCAATGCAGCAAGAATACCGCCAGGAATGCCGCCCGCATCGTCGGTGATGAGTTTCCGCTTGATGAAAGAAGGCGGCCCTGGTCACAATGAACCTGAAAAACTGGAGGAATCGATGAAAAAGCCGATCTTGCTGGGATGCACGCTGCTCTTGGGAATTCTCGCCATCGCCGGATTGTCCTGCGGCAAGAGCGATGACGGAGCGACCTTCGACGAGGAGTTCGGCCAGCAGATCGGCGATGCGATGTCCTCTGTTGACGAGGCGGCCACGGGAACGGGCGGCGCGTTCACGGAGCTCGAGTCGAGCCGGCGTTTCCTCGCGCGCGTGGCGCCCGAGGAGCTGCGCCCTTCGGATTTCACGGCATGGCTGATTCCCGACGCCTACGCCGCTTACTGCTCCTCGGTCGACTTCCAGCCTTGTAGCGCGAACGCACGGGTCCGCAATTTCAACGGCTGCACCATCGGCATCGCCGGCGCGACGGCGACTCTCAACGGCACGGTCACGCTCAGCTGGGCCGGGACCGGCGCCGGCTCGTGCGCGATGGTTCAGAGCGGAGACAGCGTGACCCGCGATCCCAGCTTCACCCTGACCGGCCGCCGCGGGGCGGTGCTCTCGGTCGGCAAGGCGGAGGGCGCCAGCTACGGCCAGCGAATCACACGAGGCACCTCCTCATCCACCTTCTCCAACGGCGGCATCCGCCGCTCCTTCACGCGCACGGGCGAGACCGCGCCGATCGTGGACTTCAGCGCGCGGACCACCACGGATATCTCGATCTCGGGCACCGGTCGCGCCAACCGGGTGCTGAACGGCGGAACCCTCGAGGTCACCAATCATCTGAACGAGGTCTCGTGCTCGTTCTCGCCCTCGAAC
>JAMPXZ010000170.1 GCA_023700925.1 Oligoflexia bacterium
CGAGCTCGAGCGACTGGTTGCAGAAAAGCGCCTGTCCGCTCATGGCGTCGCGATTCATCCGCTCAACGAGCTCCGGCCGGCACCGGCTGGTTTTATGCGATACGGCCAGCTCCCTGGAGCTCAACGAGTAGGCGGGTTTTCCAGAGGCCTTGTCGCCTGGGTAGATGTCGAGCTGCCAGCTTTGCGTGAGGTCGACGGGTTCGCCACCCACCAGCAGCGTCATGAGAATGTTCGGGGCCTTCTCGGGCTCCGCGCTTTCCGCCGCAGGCAGGAGACGGACCTTCTGGCCTTTTCGGACGGCCTCGTGCACGTCTGCTCGCGCCCCGTTAATGCCCGCCAGGAACACGCCCAAAAGGGCGGCCAGCTTCAAAATGCGGTTCATGGGAATCCCCTCTTCTCTTTTATCTATCGGTCCCCTGCCAACGGAATATTAAGAGCAAAAGAGATGCCGGGCTGTTCGCCTCAATTCATTGGGAAAATACCGCGTGATCCTGAGCAACGACTGGACAGTGTCGAGTCGCTAGGAATGTGTCGTTCCCGACCCGGGAGGGAAGTACTGACGATAAGTCTTGAACCCCCCGGAAAGGGCGTAGACGTCAGCGTATCCTTTCTGCGTGAGGATGCGATAGGCATTGTAGGATCGGATCCCGACCGCGCAGTACAGAACCAACGGGAGGTTGGTCGGCAACTCGCTCAAGCGGGAGCGCAGCTCGTCGAGTGGGATATTCACGGCCCCCGGGATCATTCCTCTGGCGGCTTCGCCGGGGGAGCGCACATCCACGAAAAGGGGCCGTGCGAGCGCGTTCGCGTCGGGCGGCGTGATGCTCCGGACTCTTCCCTCGATGATGTTCGCGCCGACGAAGCCGGCCATATTGACCGGGTCTTTCGCCGAGCCGAACGGCGGCGCATACGAAAGCTCCAGCTCCTGAAGGTCAAAGACGCTCAGGCGCGCGCGAATCGCGGTCGCAAGCACATCGATTCGCTTGTCGGCCCCGTTGCGCCCGACCGCCTGCGCTCCCAGGATTCGCCCGTCATCGGGTTTGAAGAGCACCTTCAGTGCGATCGGAGTCGCCCCGGGGTAGTAGCCCGCGTGACTGCCGGGATGGAGATGGATCGCCTGGTAGGGCATGCCGATTTTTTTCGCGAGGCGCTCGTTGATCCCCGTGGTCGCGGCCTGGAGCCGAAACACCTTGACGATCCCGGTGCCCTGACTGCCGTGGTACTCCGCCGGGAGGCCGCAGATGTGGTCAGCCGCGATCCGGCCCTGCCGGTTCGCCGGTCCGGCCAGGGGAATAACCGCGGACTGACCGCTGATGAAATGGTCCGACTCCGTCACGTCTCCGGCCGCGTAGATGTCCGGATCGTTCGTCTGCAGGGTCGGGAGGACGCGGATACCGCCGCCCGGACCGAGCTCGAGTCCCGCCGCTTTGGCCAGCTCGTTCTCCGGGCGCACCCCGATGGCAAAGAGTACGAGATCGGCTTCGAGGGATTCGCCGGTGGAGAGCTGGACGCGCGACGGCTTGCCCGCGTCAATCCGCTCGGCAGAGCTCCCGAGGTGAAGGCGGACGCCGTGCTCCCGAAGCTCCTCGTGCAGCAGTTCGGCCATCTCCGAGTCCAGGGTCGCGAGGACCTGCGGGGCCAGCTCGACCAGGTGAACCTCGTGGCCCGCCTGCAGCAGGTTTTCCGCGGCCTCGAGCCCGATGAAACCGCCCCCGATGATGACAACGTGTTTCTTTCGTTTTTCAGTCGTCTTGAGCGTGGCAAGAACCTCGTCCATGTCCGGAAGGGTTCTCAACGTCTTGCACAGCGCTGGCGTTGCGCCCGGGATGGGCGGCACGATCGGCTTGGCCCCGGGCGCGAGCAACAGCTTGTCGTAGCTTTCGCGGTACTCTCGCCCGTTGGCCAGGTCAGCGACGATCAGCTCGTGCCGTTCCCGATCGATGGAGCGGACCTCGTGACGGGTCCTCACATCCGTTTTGAAGCGGTTTTGAAACTCTTCGGGGGTGAGCAGGATCAGCTCGTCCCGGTCAGCGATCTCGCCCGAAAGGTGATAGGGAAGGCCGCAGTTGGCGAAGGAGATGTACTCACCTCGCTCGAACATGACTATTTCGGCGGCTTCATCGAGCCTGCGCAGCCGTGCCGCTGCGCTGGCTCCGGCGGCGACGCCGCCGACGATACAGACTTTGACAGGTTTCTTGCTCATTCGACCTCCAATGAACGACAGTAAAGAGTCTTGAGGCAACGGAAGAGTTCCCGGAGGTTCTCGTCCCGAATACCGTAATAAATCCGGTTTCCCTCGCGCCGGCTTTGAATGAGTCGGTGTGCGAGGAGCTCCTTGAGGTGCTGCGAAATATTCCCCTTGGTCGTGCCCAGCCGCTCAAGGAGCTCAAGGGCGTACATTTCCCGCTTCAGCAGGTAGCAGACCATCAGCAGTCGCAGGGGATTCGAGAGAAGCGCGAGGCGTTCAGCCAGCGCTTCTGCTTCCTTGACGGCGGCGCGACTCATCGGGCGTCGGGTAGTCATGGATCTAGTTTAGCAAATGCTAAACAATCTGGCAAGTACTCCGGGGAAGGCGCCGGAACGGTTCACGGTTTTTTTCTCTTTACGCTGAAAAGATCGAGCTCCAGGAGCACCGGCAGCGGCGTGGCGCCGGTGTCGAGCTCGATCGACCAGGAAGGGTTCATTTCGTTCAGCTTCGTCAGATCCTCGGGATTGACCTTAAGAATGAAGCAGGCTGCCTCCGACAGGAGCTGGAGCTTACCCGCCGCGACCTCCGAAGTGCGTTCGATTCCATAGGAAAAGCTTTTCCCCCCCGGGAGACTCAGCTCGTCGCGCAGCGACCCCGCGCCAGAGCGCAGAAGCGACAGTTCTTTTGCATCGATTCTGAATCGGATGGTTTTGTTCGAGAAGCGAAGATTCATGGTGTTCCCTTGCCAGGAAGGCCGGCCCACTCGGACGGTGTGTTGGCGTTCAGGAACGTGGAGGCCGGCAGACCGCTCGGATCCAGCTCGATCGTTCCGGCTCGTTCCAGGAAGCCCCGAACGCTCCCGTGGTGGGACGAAAGACGAAGGGTGTGCTCATTCGCGAGGCAAAGAAAGGGGAGCTCCTGGCCGCGGAAATGCACAGCGGTCTTTTCGCTTCCGGTGGTCTCGGTCGCGACAAGAGCGCGGAGCGGCGCCGTCCCCAGCAGCGGCATGTCGACCGGGACGAACAGGACGCGCGCGCAGCCCTCGTCGCGCGCGGCAACGAGGCACGAGTGGATTCCGCCCATGGGGCCTTGGGAAGGCGAGAGATCGGGAATGGCACGGAGCCCGTCGTGTGTCCAGCCGCTGGTCGCGAGCCAGGGTTGCGACCCTGGTTCGGACGTCGGCCCCAGTGCTTCGCGCAGAAGATTGGCCATGTGCTCGACGAGCGGCCGCCCTTCGAAGAGAAGCAGTGCCTTGTCGCGGCCCATGCGGCGGGAGTGCCCGCCCGCGAGCACGATTCCACCGGTTTTTCGAACTGACGGGAGGGGACTCATGCAGGGAGGGTTCCCTTGCGTACCCGGGCGCGGGCGACAAGCTCGAAAAGGACTCCGACCGCCAAGGCCGCGAGCAGATTTTTGGTGAGCCAGGTCACCAGTCCCATGCTCGCGAGCTGCGCGAGAGTCCGCGCGGCCTTGGCCGAGGGAGCGGCCAGCTTCATGTGAAACGCGCCCGTCGCCATGAGCAACGGGGCCAGGAGCTCGGGGGGATAACGGAACCCGAACCCGCCTTTCCATTGCTGGATGCCCGCGAGGACAAGGAGCGTGGTGCCGATCACCGCGTTGGCCTCCCAGCGGGTTGCGCCTCCGCGAACGTGCGCGGTGACCCCGCCGGAGCCGTGGCAGAACGGGAGCCCGCCCACCGCCGAGGACAGGAGATTGCCGAGACCGATCAGGCTCAGGAGCCTGCGGACGGTGACGCGTTCCCCGCGGTCACCGAAGTAATGGAGCGCGACTTTGCGGGTCCCGAGAACCGAGTTTGAAAACGTGAGCGCGAGCTGGGGCAGCGCGAGCGAGAGGATCATCTCCGGGCGCAGGGCTTCTGAGGGCGTCGGAGCGCCCATGACTGACGGCGCGCCCCAGCCTGAGAGCACGGCCCAGGCCAGTCCCGCGGCCGCAACGATCCCGAGAACCGGGAAAGTCGTGAGGCGGGGCGAAAGGAGCAGGACCGCGAGGATCGCGACCGCGACGGCGACGCTCGCGGGCGCGAGTGATGCGCTGGTCGGTGCCGCCAGGAGGATCGCCGCGCCCTGCAGGAGCAGGAGGACGCCCAGGCTCAGCTGCATGCCGTGGATCAGCGAGTCCGGGACCTTGCGGGCCAGAGCGTTCACATCAAAAAGCAGAAGCCCCAGGCAGGCTGCGGCCAGGAGCGCGCCAGCCGCGCGCACCTCTCCGGAGCTGGCGCCGACGGCGACGGAGGCGATGGCGATGGATTTGAGCGGTTGTACCGACATGGGTACGCGGAAGAGGAGCCCGCTGGCCCAATAAGCCAGGCCGGCGCTCGCCAGAAGCATGGCTCCGGAGAAGCCGCTCCGCATGGAAAGCACGGCCAGGAGAGGAAAGAGGATCGCCCCGTCCGCGAACGCGCCGACCGCATTCGAAAACCACTCAGAGCTGTTGCGGCCGGCGGCATCAGCCGCCGATGTCGGCGAGGTTGCGCGTGCTTCCATAAATCCCCTGGTGAAGCAGGTGCGAGTCGGGTTTGCGCCCGATCAGTTCCTGGAGCGTGGCGAGCAGCTCGTCCTTCTGCTCCGGTGAGCGCAGCAGGGACCTGAGCGAAAAATCCTTTTCCCCGAAAAGGCACAACCGAAGTCCGCCCTGGCTCGAGACGCGAAGCCGATTGCAGGAGGCGCAGAAGTCCCGGGAGTAGGGGGCGATGACGCCGATCCTGCCGAGATGGCCGGGACGGGTGTACTCGATCGCCGGGCCGTCGCCTTCGGTCTTGGGACGGGCTACCCAGCCGGCGCGGGCCAGCCGGAGCTGGATCTCACCGGCGGAGAGCGAGTAGGTCTCGAAATATTCCGCGTTCCGGTTGGTCCGCATGAGCTCGATGAAACGGATGCTGATCGGCGTATCCCGGGTCCAGGCGATGAACCGGTCGAGCTCCAGCTCGTTGAGGCCCTTGAGCAGGACGGCGTTGACCTTGATGGAAGGGATTCCCGCCTCGAAGGCGGCGTCGATGCCCTCGAGCACCTCGGCGAGTCTGGGCTGGCCGCTGATCTCCGTGAAGCGCTCGGGATCCAGGCTGTCGACGCTTACATTCAACGAAGTCAGACCCGCGCGGCGGAAGTCCCCGGCCAGAGAGCGCAGGCGTGAGCCGTTCGTCGTGAGCGCGACCTCCCGGACACCCGGGGTCCGCGCGGCGGTTTCGATGATCTGAAGGAGGTCGCGCCGCACGGTCGGCTCGCCCCCGGTGAGACGCACCTTCCAAAAGCCGGCCTCCGCGAAGCCAGCGATCAGGTTTGCGATTTCAGGGTGACTCAGGGGTTCGGGCGCGTCCGCGCGTTTGAGATAACCCTCGGGCAGGCAGTAAGAGCAGCGGAAGTTGCACGCATCCGTGATCGAGAGGCGCAGGTAATGGAAGCGCCGTCCTTGCGGGTCCGTGAGTTGCGTCGATTGGGGGTGCACGGAGGTCTTTATACCCCGATTCGCTTTGGGCTTAATAACTAATTTCCGCGAAGGTTGGGAGGGGCGGACGGCCATGTTGCTATACACCTGCTAGGTTGATTGTTGGCTGTTGCCTCATTACTCGGATGCAAGCGGGATGACGGGGCGATATTAATATATTAGTATTATCGAAAATATCAAAGGATGGAAGAGGAAGCACATGAAGTCTTTGACCCGAAGGGAATTCATCCGGATCGCGGGCGCGGGTTTAGGCGCCTCCCTGGTGCCGTTCTCCCTCAGTCGGCTTGTTGCCGCCGGCGCTGGCGCCGCCCCGGGACAGCCTTGGGACTCCGAGCGCACGCCGACGTATTGCGAGATGTGCTTTTGGAAATGCGCGGGCTGGGTCCATAAGGACGAAAATGGCGCACCCTGGAAGATCATCGGGAACGACGTGGATCAGCATTCCTATGGCAGGATGTGCACCCGCGGAACCGGTGGAATCGGCGCGTATCTCGACGGCGACCGGTTGAAGCGGCCTCTGATTCGCGTGGAAGAGCGCGGCCGGCAGGTCTTCAAGGAGGTCTCGTGGGACGAGGCGCTCTCGTACACCGCGGACAAGCTCAAGAAGATCGCGCGCGAGCACGGCCCCGAGCGCGTCGCGCTGTTCTCGCACGGGACCGGCGGCGACCTGATGAAGATCATGCTCAAGGCCTACGGCAGCGCCAATATCACGGCACCGTCGTATGCGCAGTGCCGTGGCCCGATCTCCGAGGCGTTCGTGCTGACCTACGGCGAAGAGCTCGGCAATCCGGAGCGCCTCGATATCCGCAACACGCGGTGCCTCGTACTCATCGGCTCGCATCTCGGCGAGAACCTCCATAACTCGCAGGTGCAGGAGTTCGCCGAGGTCGTCGGTCGCGGCGACACCATCATCACGGTCGACCCCCGCTTCTCGACGGCGGCGAGCAAGTCGAAGTTCTGGCTTCCGATCAAGCCCTCCACCGATATTGCCCTGCTCCTCGCCTGGATCCACGTCCTCATCACCGAGGACCTCTACGACAAGCAGTACATCGCCGCGAATACGGTCGGCTTCAACGAGCTGAAGCAGCACGTGGCCACCCTGACCCCCGAGTGGGCGTATCCCATCACGGGGATCCGGCCCGAGGTGATCCGGGAGACCGCTCGTGAAATGGCGAAGAACGCTCCGGCGACGATCGTTCATCCCTCGCGCCACGCGGTCTGGTACGGCGACGATACGCAGCGCATTCGCGCCATCGCGATCCTCAACGGTCTGTTGGGAAACTGGGGGAGAAAGGGCGGTCTCTATCTCCCCAACAAGCCCAAGGTTCCGCCGTACCCCGCACGCGAGGCGAAAGGCAAGGCCACCTGGCGGCAGCTCCTCGGCGATCGCTTCCCGCTGGCCTCGCTCGCACCGGCCAACGTGATCCGCGATTTCACGATCGCCCATCAGGGCGGCGAAGGTTATTTCAAGGGTTGGCTGGTTTACGGCTCGAACCTCAATCAGTGCCTGCCGGATCCGGCCCGCACGATCGAGGCGATCCAGAAGCTGGATCTGCTGATGGTGGTCGATACGATGCCCGCCGAAATCACCGGCTGGGCGGATGTGGTGCTCCCCGAGTGCAGTTATCTCGAACGCTACGACGACTTGCGCGTATCCGAAGGCCGTGAGGCCCAGATCGCGCTGCGTGCGCCGGCGTTCGAGCCGAAGGATGACACCAAGCCGGGCTGGTGGATCGTCCGCCAGCTGGCGGCAAAGCTCGGCCTGGACGAGTATTTCCCCTGGACGGATTTCGAGCAGTATCTCGATGTGCGCCTTCGGAAGGTCGGGTCCTCGCTCGAGGAGATGAA
>JAMPXZ010000171.1 GCA_023700925.1 Oligoflexia bacterium
CACCCCATGGGGGCCCCGAAGAAGTAATGCTCGCTCTCCGCGCGGCCTGCGGCCTCGCTTGACTCGCTCGCACCCCATGGGGGCCCCGAAGAAGTAATGCTCGCTCTCCGCGCGGCCTGCGGCCTCGCTTGACTCGCTCGCACCCCATGGGGGCCCCGAAGAAGTAATGCTCGCTCTCCGCTCGGCCTGCGGCCTCGCTTACGCCGGAATCAGATCACCGCGATGTACGTGCGAGTCCGCGGGCACCCGCACGCGTCCCGGATGCTCCGGTTCGCAGGTCAACACGACGTCGGCGTTGCGGTCTTTCTGAATCGGGTCGCTGACCACGCGCCGAAGATGGGCGGCCGGACGCGGCGCGGGCGCGTCTTTGGACGCGAGCCAGAGGTAGGAGAACTTCACCCAATGCCGCTCCGATCCCAGACCTTTGGAGAACGAGGCGAACCATCTGCCGGGGATGCTGGCGGGAACCGAGAAGTGGCACCAGTCGCGGCCCGTCGCGAGCGGGCAGCGCCCCGCGTGCAGGCAGGGGCCCCAGATCGACTGCGCGGAGGGCTCGATCGCCTGCACTTCGATCAGTTCGTCGCGGAGCTGGGACATAAGCTGCGCGGAGTGTCTGAGCGCCGGTTCGAGCACCAGCACGCCGCCGCCATGCGCGCGCTCGAGAATCCGTGACCAGGCCTGTGACGCCTCGCCCTCTTTTTGCGGCAGCACGGCTTCATTCAGTACGTTTCCGAAAAAGATCAGCGAGGTCTCCTGCGGGAACTGGGCGGGCGCTTTCCACCAAGGTCCCACGTGCGTGTGTCCTTTGACCTTGCCCCGCAGGCGCGGGAACTGGTCCGCTAGGCCTTCGACGAGCGCCGCGCCATCCTGCAGGATGGCACCGTTGGTGTCGAACCAGTGCAGCTCGATGGAGGGCAACTCCTTGCCGGGCTCCAGACGTTCGTCCAAGAGCCAAAGCAGGAACGCGAGCGAGGCCGTACCCGGACCGGCCCCCAGGTCGACCAGATGGAGGGTTCCGTCCTTCTGGCCGTGGCGAAGCGCGGCGCGGACCGCCTCCGAGTGGAGCCGGAAGATGGACAGGAACTTCGCTGCCTGCAGCGGAAGGAAGTAAAGCAGATAACTCGAACGGAATTTCGGATGCGCGAAATAATCGGGAAGCTGCCGGGGCCGCTCTTCCGTGAAGAGCTCGGAAAGCTCATTGACCCCTTTGAAAAAGAAGCGTGCGTCGTCGGTGGTGAAAGGCTTGTCCTTCCAGCTTTCGCGGGGGCTGTACTTCTTCTTGACGTACGTCGGGATGAGCTCGTCGACGAACCAGGTCCAGGCGGCCGGGAATGCATTGACGGTGCGCGTCAATGGTGATCGTGAGGTTTTCCCCTTCGCACGGGGGGGCGTTTTGGTTGGCATGCCCACCTTATGCTACACTTTATCCGTGGAGGTCAATGAATGGACGCTTTGAACCTCAAGTCCATCTGGAAGGCCAAAGGCGATCGGGGCTGGTCGTTTTACTGCCCGCTTTGTCGCGCGACCCGCAAAATCGCCTGCCAGCCCAAGCCTACGCACCGGCATTACCTGCAGGTCGGCCTGACCTCGCTCGTCGTGATGCTCGCCTTGTGGCCGTGGATCTCCTGGAAAGGGATCGTCTCCTTTCTCCCTCTTTGGATCGGGTTTGAGCTCGTCTATCGAAGCCGGGTGCGAGTCGCCCTGAACTGTCCCCATTGCGGCTTTGACCCCTATCTCTACCTGGTGGATGCGCGGAAGGCGCGCGAGGAGATCGAAGCGCATTGGCGCAAGAAGTTCGCTGAAAAAGGCGTCCCATTCCCTGAAAAGGATCGCCCCGCGGCGGTACGGGCCAAAGCGGGCGCGCCGGCGCCGGTCGCGATGGCTCCCACGGCTGAGAGTCCGTCAGCACCCGAGGAGCAGATCGAGGCTCCCTGAATTGCCTGCTTGACAGGCATTGACCGGCGACGTTAATCGTACCTCCATGTCAGTCAATAAAGTGATTTTGGTGGGGCGGTTGGGGCAAAATCCCGAGGTTCGCTATACTCCTTCAGGGGCAGCAGTAGCCAACTTCAGTGTCGCGACCAATGAGTCTTGGACCGATAAGTCCGGTCAAAAACAGGAGCGCACGGAGTGGCACAAAGTCGTGGTCTGGGGAAAGCTCGCTGAGCTTTGTGGCCAGTACCTCGCCAAAGGTCGCCAGGCTTATGTCGAAGGCCGGCTTCAGACGCGCCAGTGGCAGGACAAGGACGGACAGACCAAGTACACAACGGAGATTCAAGCGCAGACCGTGCAGTTCCTGGGTGGCCAGGGCGCGAGCACGGGTGAGCGGGTTTCGCAGCAGCCCGAGCAGGGTTCCTACGGACAGGCTCCCGCCGCCGGCGATAACATGGGCGGCGGCATGAACGGTCCTTCGTTCACTGAAGACGATATTCCGTTCTGATGCGCACGCTGATCGTTGTTCCGACTTACAATGAGATCGAAAACCTCAAGGCGTTGACCGAGGCCGTCATGGCCGTGGTCCCGCCTGGGGTGGACGTTCTCGTCGTGGATGATGGTTCTCCGGATGGTACCGGCCAGCTCGCTGATACCCTCTCGCAGCAGAACCCTCGGATTCACGTGCTTCATCGCCCGCGAAAGATGGGCCTTGGAACCGCATACGTCAACGGGTTCAAGTGGGGCCTGGAGAAGGGCTATGAGGCGTTCATCGAGATGGATGCCGACTTCTCCCATGATCCGAAGTACCTTCCCCGGATGCTCGAGCTACTCGGCTCGCACGATGTCGTCATCGGGTCGCGCTACGTACACGGCGGCGGCACGGTCAACTGGGGCATCGGCCGGCAGATCCTCAGCCGAGGCGGTAGCCTGTACTCCCGCATGATCCTGGGCGCGGGCATTCGCGACTTCACCGGCGGCTTCAATGGCTGGAGACGCAAGGCGCTCGAGGCGGTCGACCTGGGCACGTTGCGATCGGACGGCTATTCGTTCCAGATCGAGCTCAAGTACCGGGCCTTCCTGCGCGGGTTCAAGATCACCGAGTTCCCGATTGTCTTCGAGGACCGCAAGGTCGGCAAGTCGAAGATGAACCGCAGGATCGTGATCGAAGCGCTCGGCAGAGTCTGGGGTTTCCGCCTGAATGCGCTCCGAAGTGCGCGCCAGGGGCGGCCCGAGCTTCCTTGACTTGGGCGGTTAAGGTCTTAGAATCTGAAGAATGCTGAGAGCCACCGCGGTCTTTCTGTTTCTTTTCCTGCTCATGTTCGCCTCACCGGTCGCGGCGTCCTCGCGCATGAAGACCGCCATCCTCGTCGACAAGAAGACGAATACGCTTCGTCTCATGAAGTACGTCAATGGGGCGTATGAGCCGGTCAAGAGTTACCACGCGACCCTCGGCAAGGTCACCGGCGACAAGGTGACTGAAGGGGACCTGAAGACCCCCGAGGGGATTTACACCTTTAACACCCGCCTGACACCGCCGACCTTGAAGCCGAAGTTCGGGAAGATGGCATTCTATCTCAACTTCCCGAACGACTTCGACCGTATCGCCGGCTACACCGGTTCGGACATCATGCTCCACGCGACGAACGAGCCCGAGCGGCTCAAGCAGAACTACGACAGCGAAGGCTGCATCGTGGTGAACAACGAGGAGATCTCGGAGATTCATCCCTTCGTTCGGGTGGGACTTACGCCGATCCTGGTTTTTGACGAGCTGAAGGAAGAGTATCTCAAGCCCGGGCAGTCCGCGGAGCTCAAGGCGTTCTTCGAGAGCTGGATCCAGGCCTGGGAAAGCAAGGCGATCGACTCGTACATCTCGCACTACCATTCGGATTTTTCAGCGCAGCAAAAAGACAAGAATCAATGGAAGGTCTACAAGGCCAACTTGAATTCCCGCTACAAGACGATCCAGGTCGGTCCCGAGGACGTTCAGTACTATCGGCACCCGAAGTACTCGATGATCACCTTCACGCAGAACTACCGCTCGGCGTTGAACCGCGGAGGCGTCGGCCATCGTTCGCGCGGGACGAAGATCCTGTATATCGCTGAGGAAGCCGGCCAGCCGAAGATCATCTCGGAGACTTACACCACGCTGATGTGGTGAGTTCCTAAAGCTTGCATCTGCCTACGAGGCCGAGGACGGTCTCGGGCTTCTTCTCCAGCAGAAAGGCGGCGTGTTCTCGCGCGGCGACCTTGAGGTCCTGCCACTGGTAGTCGGGGTGCTGGCGCTTGACGGCGCTTTTGGATGCCTCAGGAAGGGCCTGCCATTGTGCAAGGCTCCACTTCTCGAATTCGGGACAAAGCACCTGGTAAGCGTGAATGCGCTCGTGATTGAGCGTCAGGGCCAGCTCGCGCAGGATGGCCGCGTAGTCGCCGTTTTTTTGCTGGATGAGGGCGAGGGGATTAAGGCCGATGAGCGCGACCTGCTCCTTGAGCGAGGCCTCGAGGTTGGCGACGGTGACCTGTGATTCGGATTCGACGCGTGCCTTGCACTGGCGACCGGCCGGGTCATTCTGAAGCCAGGCCTGATATCCCTTCAGATCCTCGCGAAGGACCGCGAAGCCGCCGGCCGCGAGCCCGAGCTGGTCGGGCGAAACCTGTTTGGGATCGATCCACCTGCGGTAAACGACGTAGCAGTAGGCGATGCCGGGAACGTAGTTGGGGTCGTTGAACACGAGGAACTGAACCTTGCTGTCCACGGACATCGCCGGAGCGTTCACCTGCCGCGGCGTGACGGGCGCGAAGTGGGCGGTTCCTTCACTGGAGAAAAAAAGTTGATGCAGCCGGCTGCACGTCGTGAGGCCGCGAGGTCCGGAGGTTTTCGCCAGCGAGTTGCAGAGGCTGAGAAAATCGGAGTACTCCGCCTTGGCGGCGGGAGTCGTCAGAAGAAGAAGCAGCAGGGTGGCGAAAACGGTATTGCGCATGAGTCCAGCGTACGCTGGCGGACTGAGTCAGTAAAGATCACCACTAATTGACCCGGGGCGAGATTGACAGTCTCGGCGTTCGGGCGGAAAACGCGTCCCCAGGAGGATCGGAAAATCATGGGCGCCAATTATGTCGGAGAGGTTCACTGTTCAAAACTTCCCAACACGCCGGCTCTCAAGGCGATGGTGGATCAGCGGGTGGGCGACTGGATCCGAGGCTGTGATTGGGTGGACCAGGCGGAGGTTTCTTACTGCGTTTTTTTTCATCGCAACCCCTTCAATCCTCTGCACACCGAGATCGGCTGCAGTATCACCGTGACCTCGCGGGAGCAGGCTGCTTCAGGTTCGGGCTTCGGGAGTGATCCTGAGGGAGCCTTGCGGAACTGCCTTTCGGCGATCCGTCCGCACCCGGTGCCTAAGCGGGATGGGTCTACATTGGGTTCTGTAGCTTGATTGAATACATGACCAAATGTGTCAAAAATTTGGACACCACTGTCTTTTTTTCAGGAAAATGACGACAGGTTCCTTATTAGGTTGTCGTAATTAAAGCTGTTTTTAGTATTTTGACCTGGTATCGCAGTTGCTTATGGGACGGCCAGAGGTAGCGAACCATGATTGAAATCTCTGCCCTTTATGCGGCCAGTATTCTGTTTTGTCTCGTCGTTTTTACGGTGGTTTAGGGTACCCTTTTCAGGGTGAAGACCAGTTCTGAACTCGCCCTGGAGCCGATCCTTGCCGCCGAATTTCCGCGCACCCTTGCCGCGCTGAACGCGGCTATCGCCGATGGCGTGGCGCCTGGAGCCGTGGCGGGCTTCTGGAGCGCCGCCCGCCCCCAGACCATCGAGGCGGTCGCCCTGGGCTCGCGAAGAAAGATTCCCTCCGAACAGCCGCTCACCACGGAAACGATTTTTGATCTCGCCTCGGTCAGTAAGGTCATGGGCACCTCCGCCCTTACCGCCGTTCTGGTCGATCGGGGGGAGCTCGCCTGGTCCACGCGTCTGGATTCCATTCTTCCGGGGTACCCCTTCCCGGGTATCGAGCTTCGGCACCTGCTATCGCATACGGCGGGTTTCATCGCCTGGAAGCCGTTCTGGGAGGAGCTGCGTGAAGCTTTCGGGGGGCGGGCGCTGCACGAGATTCCCGTCGAGCAGCGCCAGGCGGAGATGCGCCGACGGGTCTTTGCCGTCGCGCCGGACGTCGCACCGGGCCTGCGCTGCACCTATTCGGATGTCTCTTTCCTGCTACTCGGCTTTGCCCTCGAAGAGGTCACCGGGTTGCCGCTCGACCGGGCCGTGGTCGAGCGGGTGTGGAAGCCCATGGGGCTCGATACGGCGTTTTACCGCCGCGTTACCCAGGGCGTGAACGAGGCGCGCCTCGATCATGTCGCGGCCACGGAGGCGTGCCTGTGGCGCGGCGGCGTGCTGCAGGGCCAGGTCCACGACGACAATACCTGGGCGATGGGCGGCTATGCCGGGCATGCGGGCGCGTTCGGCGGCGTTCGCGACGTGCTGCAGTTCGCCCGCTGTCTGCTGAGCGGCTTTGTGTCGCCGCGGACGCTGCAGGAGTCCTGGACCCGCGTCGAGAAGCCCGCGGGGTGCGAGCGCACGCTCGGATGGGATACGCCCTCAGGCGATGCGCCCGCGGCGAGCCGGGCTTTTTCGCCGCGTTCAGTGGGGCATCTGGGTTTTACCGGTACTTCGCTGTGGATCGATCCGGAGGCCGGCTTAGCCGTCACCCTATCGCCCTCGTCGAGGAACTCGAAGCCGTCGTCCGTCGTGGCGATGGCCGCCCACCCCACGCCGAGGCCCACCCACGCGGCGTAGAAGGCCTGCTCCAGCGTGGTCGGCGGCGCGTTCCACAGGAGCGCCCCCACCTGGGCGCCGCGGCAGGCCGTGTACAGCGGCGTGTCGCCGAGCGAGAGGTCGCCGCTGGCGTCGTCGTCGAGGTAGGCGAGGGGCACCTCGTAGACCGCGGTGAGGCCGGAGCCGTCGTCGACGAGGTGGTCGTCGGGCGGGGCGCCCGTGACCGTGATCGACCAGTCGGCGTCGAGCGGCTCGTCGTAGAGCAGTTCGTCCACCCACTCCCCCTCGAGCAGCGGGCCGGGAGCCAGGAGGAGGCGGACGTCGCCGTCCAGCGCGACCGTCGTGCCGCCGATCGTGGCGCTCTCGACGGCGAGCAGGTTGACGGGGAGGGGCACGGCGTCGAGCTCGCCGACGATGGGCGGCGCTTCGGCCTCGAGCTCCACGGCGTTCCACCCGGCCACCAGGCCCATCGCCGCGAAGTCGTCGGGCACGACGCCGCTCAGGAACATGAGCCAGACGTGGCCGAAGGCGTGGAACACCTCGCCGTCGTCGTGGACGAGGTCCTGGTCGTCGTCCTGGTGGAGCGTCGGGACGAAGAAGGCCCCGTAGCTGCCGGGGTACGCGTCGGGGTCGAGCTCGTCGAGCACGTCGGCGCCAGGCTCGTCGAGCCACACGGTGGCCTCGCCGCCGGAGACCGTCGCGGCGGCGTAGGCATCGCCGAACTCGAAGCTGTCCATCACCGCGGCCTTGGTGAACACGAGGGCGA